>DASUAR010000019.1:0-57844 GCA_035763685.1 Actinocrinis sp.
CCGAATGCGGTGAGCTGATGGATGACCGCAGACCGGACGTCTGGATCGTCTTCGACCAGGAGCACGTTCGCCATAGCGTGGCACCGTAATCCATGGCCGGTGGAGAGGGAACCAGTGGGCCCCAGAGCATCAGGCGGCACCCGGCGGGCACCGCTCGCCGTTGCGGCATGGGCCGGGGCCACCGCGGTGGCTTCCGCCGTGGCCTGGCTCGGTGTCGATTCGGTGCTCATCCCGGCGGCCGTGACCCCGCCCACGGTGCTCGCGGCCGGGGCTGAGAGCAGTCCCGTGCCGATGCCGTCACCGCCGGCCGGGCTCGGATCGGGCAGTACGCACGTGTCTGTGGGCACCTCGCCGACGCCGGGGCAACACGGCACGTCACGGGCGGCCTCTTCGCCCTCGGTGTCCGCCTCCCCGACGCCGTCGCCGAGCAGTTCACTGTCGCGGTACCAGACCGCCGGCGGCGTCGTGGTGCTGGCGGTCTCGGCGCACCACGTCACGCTGGTGTCGGCCACCCCGGCGACCGGATATTCGGTGATGACCTGGGGCGCCGCCGGCTGGCTGCGCGTCGACTTCAGCCAGGCGTCGACTACGTATTCGGTGTTCGCCACGTGGAACGGTTACACCCCCCAGGTCCAGGTCGTCGGCCCGAGCCCGAGTTCGTAGCGGCTCGTTCGGTGGGCCCATCTCATCACCGTCCGCGCTCGCTCCGAACCCCCGGTGACCCGCCGCGCCGCCGCCCTGAATGCGTCTTAGGGCGAGCTTAATGATCGAGGGCTGTCAGGCGGCCAGTTCGATGCGGCCAGTTCAATGCGGCGAGGTCCGCGCCCTGATGGCGACCGAACCGATCTCGGCACGCGCCGCCCGCAATACGCTGAGTTGGTCGGCCACTGGAACGCGCTCTCACAGCACACTGACAGCGGTCGAACCCGGGTGCTATGGCTGGTAGCGGTAGCCCATGCCGGGTTCGGTGATCAGCTGCCGCGGGTGCGCGGGCTCCGGTTCCAGCTTCTGGCGCAGCTTGGCCAGGTAGAAGCGCAGGTAGTTGGTCTGCGTGTCATATGCCGGGCCCCAGACCTGCTGCAGGATCTGCTTGCCGGACACCAGGCGGCCCGGGTTGCGCACCAGGATTTCCAGCACGGCCCACTCGGTTTTCGTCAGGTGCACCTGTTCGGGCGCGTCCGTCGGCGCGCCCTCGGTCCGGCGGATCGTCGTCGCGGTCAGGTCGAGCGTGTAGTGGCCGATCGTGACCGATTGCGGCGCTGCGTCGTCCGTTTCCACCCGGCGGATTAATGCCCTGATGCGCGCCATCAGTTCGGCCATCGAGAACGGCTTGGTGACGTAGTCGTCCGCGCCGGCGTCGAGCGCGTCCACTTTGTCGGCGGCGTCGGTACGGCCGGACAGCACCAGGATCGGCACTTTGGTCCAGCCGCGCAGCCCGGCGATCACCTCAGTGCCGTCCAGGTCGGGCAGCCCGAGGTCGAGTACGACGATGTCCGGCACGTGTTTGGCCGCCGCCTCGAGCGCGCCCGCGCCGTCGACCGCGACGGCCACCTCGTAGCGGTGGG
This sequence comes from Actinocrinis sp., assembly GCA_035763685.1. GTDB lineage: Bacteria > Actinomycetota > Actinomycetes > Streptomycetales > Catenulisporaceae > Actinocrinis. The sequence continues at coordinate 1,566 of DASUAR010000019.1, forward strand.
CGGAAAGGTTGATCCGCAATGCGCGCAGCAGTTGCGGCTCGTCGTCGACGACCAGCGCCCTGATCATGTCAGCAGCTTCTCCTCGGGCTCCATTGCCTGCGCGGTGATGTGCGCCGGCTCCTCGGCGGCGACGGCGGCGGGCAGCGCGAGCACCATGGTCAGCCCGCCGCCGGGCGTGTCCTCGGGCGTGAGCGTGCCGCCCATCGCCTCGACCAGGCCCCGGGCCAGCGCAAGGCCGAGACCGACCCCGGCGGCGTTGTCGCGGTCGCCGAGCCGCTGGAAGGGTAGGAACACCTGGTCGCGGTCCGCCACCGGGATGCCGGGCCCGCGGTCGATCACCCGGATCTCCACGTGTCCGCCGAGCGCGGACACCGTCACGGTAACCGGTGAATCAGTGTGCTTCACGGCGTTCGCCACCAGGTTCGCCAGCGCGCGCTCGAGCAGCGGGCCGTCGGCCAGCACCGGCGGCACGTCGGGCTGCGGCGGTTCCAGCGTGATGCGGCTCTCGGCCACGTCGGTGACGTCGTCGACGGCGCGCGGGACGACCTCGTCGGCCGCGATCGCTTCGAGCCGCAGCTTGATCGCGCCGGCCTGGAGACGGGAGAGGTCGAGCAGGTTCTCCACCAGGCGGATCAGCCGGTCGAGCGATTCGTCCGCGGCTTCGAGCAGTTCCGCGCGGTCGGCCGCGGGCACCTCGAGCTCCGGGTCGCGCAGTGTGCCGATCGCCGCCTTCGCCGCCGCGAGCGGGGTGCGCAAGTCGTGCGAGACGGCCGCGAGCAGCGCGGTGCGCATCTTGTCGGCGGCGGCCAGGCTCGAGGCCTCCGCGGCGCTGCGGGCGAGGCGGCGGCGATCGAGCGCCGCGGTGGCCTGCGCGGCGAAGGCGGTCAGCACCCGCTGGTCGTCGGCCGGGAGGGTGCGCCCGCGCAGCACGATCACCGCGTCCGGACCCGCCTCGACCACGGTGTCCGCCTGAGCGGGACACCGCGCCGGGTCATCACCGGTACTGGCGACCAGCGTCCAGCGGTTCGGGTCGTCGTTCTCGTCGGGAAGATGCGGCGAGGAGTGTTCGGTGGCGCGTTGCAGCAGCGCGACGGAGGCCATGCCGAAGGTTTCCCGGAACCGCTGAAGCAGGGCACTGATTGTCTCGTCGCCGCGCAGCACCGCGACCGCGAACGCGTTCAGGGTCTCGGCCTCCGCGGCGGCGTTGGCGGCGCGCCGGGTCTGCTTGGTGGCCAGGTCCACCACCGAGGCGACCGTGAGTGCGACGAGCGCGAACACGACCAGCGCGATGGCGTTGTTCGCCTCGGCGATGGTGATCGAGTGGACCGGCGGGATGAAGTAGTAGTTGAGCAGCATCGAGCCCCACAGCGCCGCGATCAGTGCGGACAGCAGCCCGCCGAGCCGCGCGATGGCCACTGTGGCGACCAGGAAGATGAGCACCTGGCTGGTGAGGTTCACGCCGTGGCGTACGTTCGTCAGCAGCAGGGTGAGCAGCGGCGGCACGACGAGCGCCGCCGCGTGACCGCGCCAGCGGCCGTCGCCCCAGCTCGCTTCGCGCAGTGGATTGGGCGGCAGCCACCGCGCGCGCCGCCGCGAGCTCTTCGGCTCCTCGTGCGTGACCATGTGCACGTCGATGTCGCCGGAGAGCTGGATCGTCGTCTCGCCGATGCCGCGCCCGGTCAGGAAGCGATTGACCCGGCTGCGCCGGGATGTGCCGAGCACCAGCTGGGTGGCGTTCTGGGCGCGGGCGAACTCCAGCATCGCGCGCGGCACGTCATCGCCGACGATCGGGTGATAGGTGCCGCCGAGAGATTCGACGAGGTGGCGCTGCGCTTCGAGGGCCGCCTGACTGGTGTCCGCGGACAGCCCGTCCGAGCGGGCGATGTGCACGGCCATCAGTTCGGCGCCGGTGCCGCCGCTTTTCGAGGACCGCGACGCGATGCGGGCCGCGCGGCGGATCAGCAGCTCACCGGTGTCATCGCCGGGCAGCGCCACCACGACCCGCTCGCGCGCCTCCCAGACTGCGCCGATCCGGTGATCCTCGCGGTACTGCTGCAAGACCTCGTCGACGCGATCGGCGACCCACAGCAGCGCCAGCTCCCGCAGAGCCGTGAGATTACCGACCCGGAAGTAGTTGCCGAGCGCGGCATCGAGCTTCTCCGCGGCGTACACGTTGCCGTGCGCGAGACGCCGGCGCAGCGCCTCCGGGGACATGTCCACCAGCTCGATCTGGTCGGCGGAGCGCACCACCTCGTCCGGCACCGTCTCGCGCTGCGGAACCCCGGTGATCCGCTGCACGACGTCGTTGAGCGACTCAAGGTGCTGAATGTTGAGAGTGGCTATCACCTCGATCCCGGCGTCCAGCAACTCCTGCACGTCCTGCCAGCGCTTGGCGTGCCGGCCGCCGGGAACGTTGGTGTGCGCGAGTTCGTCGACCAGCGCTACCTGCGGCTTGCGGGCCAGCACCGCGTCCAGGTCCATCTCGCGGAACTCGCGACCCCGATAGCCGCGCATCAGCGGCGCGATCACGGGCAGACCCTCGGCCAACGCGGTGGTGTGCGGCCGTCCGTGCGTTTCGACCAGCGCGCCGACGACGTCGGCGCCGCGCTCGATCCGGCGATGCGCTTCTTCGAGCATCTTGTACGTCTTGCCGACCCCGGGGGCCGACCCGAGGTAGATCCGCAGCTTGCCGCGCATGCGCCCGCTCTCCTCGCCTAGTGGGAGTAGGGGTATTTGGCGTCGAGGGCCAGGTTCAGCTCCAGCACGTTGACGCCGCCCTCGCCGAGGAAGCCGAGGACGCGGCCGCCGGTGTACTGCTTCACCAGCGCTTCGACCTGAGCGAGCGAGATGCCGCGGGTCGCGGCGATCCGGTGCTCCTGCTGCTGCGCGTTGAGCGGCGTGATCTCGGGATCGAGGCCGGAGGCGGAGGCGGTGACGGCGTCGGTGGCGACCTGGTCCGCGGTGACCGTGTAGCCGCCGACCGAGTCGAACGCCGACATCGCCTTGCGCGCGGCCGCGACGTTCGCGGCGAGCTTGTCGCTGTTCGGGCCGAGGTTGCTGCCGGCGGACTGCGCCGGGTCGCAGCCGTAGTCGTTCTGCGCGCCTGCCGGGATGGCATCCGACGGCCGCGGCTGGAAGTACTGCGGCAGCGCATTGCCCTTGCCGTCCACGAACTCCTGGCACAGCAGCTTCGAGCCGACGGTCTGACCCTTGTCGTTCTTGATCAGCGAGCCGTCCGCCTGGTTCTTGAACGCGGCTTGCGCGACGCCGGTGACGATCAGCGGATAGGCGATGCCGCAGATGACCGTGAAGACGAGCATCGCGCGCAACGCGGCGAGGTGGCGCAGGATCGCGCCGGGGAGACGGTTCATGCTCTTACCTGCCCATTCCGGGGAGCAGCTGGATCGCCAGGTCGAGCAGCTTGATGCCGACGAACGGGATCACCAGGCCGCCGAAGCCGTAGATCCACAGGTTGCGGCGCAGCAGCGCGCTGGAGGAGGAGGGGGTGTAGCGCACTCCGCGCAGCGCCAGCGGAATCAGCGCCACGATGATCAGGGCGTTGAAGACGATGGCCGAGGTGATCGCGGACTGCGGGCTGTGCAGATGCAGGATGTTGAGTTTGCCGAGACCGGGGAAGACTCCCGCGAACATGGCCGGCACCATCGCGAAGTACTTCGCCACGTCGTTGGCGATGGAGAAGGTGGTCAGCGCGCCGCGGGTGATCAGCAACTGCTTGCCGATCTCCACGATCTCGATCAGCTTTGTCGGGTTGGAATCCAGGTCCACCATGTTCCCGGCCTCCTTGGCGGCCGAGGTGCCGGTGTTCATCGCCACGCCGACATCGGCCTGCGCGAGCGCCGGGGCGTCGTTGGTGCCGTCGCCGGTCATCGCGACCAGCTTGCCGCCCTCCTGCTCCTTCTTGATCAGGGCCATCTTGTCTTCCGGGGTGGCCTCGGCGAGGAAGTCGTCGACCCCTGCTTCGTCCGCGATCGCCTTGGCGGTCAACGGATTGTCGCCGGTGATCATGACGGTCTTGATGCCCATCTTGCGCAGCTCGGCGAAGCGTTCCCGGATGCCGGCTTTGACGATGTCCTTGAGGTGGATCACGCCGAGGACCCGCGCCTGGCCGTCGTGTAGCTGCGCGACAACCAGGGGAGTGCCGCCGGAGCCGGAGATCGCGTCCACGATATGGCCGACCTCGTCCGTGGGGTGGCCGCCGTTTTCGCGCACCCACTTCATGACCGCGCTCGCCGCACCCTTGCGGATGCTCGTGCCGCTCTGTCCAGCCGACGCCGGCAAGTCGATGCCTGACATGCGGGTCTGCGCGGTGAACTCGACGAAGGTGGCGTCGTGTACCTCACGGCCGCGCAGCTGGTACTGCTCCTTGGCCAGCACGACGATCGAGCGTCCCTCCGGGGTCTCGTCCGCGAGGGAGGAGAGTTGCGCGGCGTCGGCGAGCGCCGCGATCTCGACCCCGGGTACGGGCACGAACTCGCTCGCCTGCCGGTTGCCGAGAGTGATGGTGCCGGTCTTGTCCAGCAGCAGGGTATTGACGTCTCCGGCGGCCTCGACCGCGCGGCCGGACATGGCCAGCACATTGCGCTGCACGAGGCGGTCCATGCCCGCGATGCCGATCGCCGAGAGCAGCGCGCCGATCGTGGTCGGGATCAGCGCGACCACGAGGGCGACCAGGATGACCAGCGACTGCGGGGCGCCGGAGTAGAACGCCATCGGCTGTAGTGTCACGACGGCGAGCAGGAACACGATGGTCAGCGAAGCCAGCAGGATGTTGAGCGCGATCTCGTTCGGGGTCTTCTGCCGCGCCGCGCCCTCCACCAGCGCGATCATCCGGTCGATGAAGGTCTCGCCGGGCTTGGTGGTGATGCGCACCACGATCCGGTCGGACAGCACCCGGGTGCCGCCGGTGACGGCCGAGCGGTCGCCGCCGGACTCGCGGATGACGGGGGCTGATTCACCGGTGATCGCGGACTCGTCCACCGAGGCCACGCCCTCGACCACATCGCCGTCGCCGGGGATGATCTGCCCGGCCTCGACCACGACGTAGTCGCCGAGCTTCAGTTCGGTGCCGGCGACTTCCGCCTCGGGGCCCGCGTTCCCCGGCTCCCAGGACGCCAGACGCCGGGCGACGGTGTGCGTCTTGGTCTTGCGCAGCGTCGCGGCCTGCGCCTTGCCCCGGCCCTCGGCGACCGCCTCGGCCAGGTTCGCGAACAGCACGGTCAGCCAGAGCCACGCGGTGATCGACCAGGCGAAGACCGACGGATGCGTGATCGCGGAGTACGTGGTCAGCGCCGAGCCGACTTCGACCACGAACATGACCGGATTCTTCAGCTGCACGCGCGGATCCAGCTTGCGCAGCGCGTCCGGCAGCGAGGTCCACAGCAGCTTGGGGTCGAGAAAGCCGCCGGCGATGCGGCGCTGCTGCTGCGGCGCGGGGGGCTGCGGTTCGGGCGCCGAGGGCGCCTGAGTGGGCGTTATCGTCGCCATCTGTTACTTCAGTCCTTCTGCGAACGGGCCCAGCGCGAGCGCCGGGAAGTAGGTCAAACCGACGACGATCAGCACCACGCCGAGCAGCATGCCGACGAACAGCGGCTTGTGCGTCTCGAGCGTTCCGGCGGAGGCCGGGGTGAGTTTCTGCTTCGCCAGCGAGCCGGCCAGCGCGCCGACGAAGATCATCGGCAGGAAGCGGCCGAGCAGCATCACCACGGCGCCGGCGATGTTGTAGAAGGCTGTGTTGCCGTTCAGGCCGGCGAAGGCGGATCCGTTGTTGTTGGCCATCGAGGTGAACGCGTAGAGGATCTCGGTCAGGCCGTGCGGTCCGGAGTTGTTCATCGAGGCCCGCTCGCCGGGCAGCGCGATCGCGATGCCGGTGGCGATCAGCGCGACGGCGGGGGTGGCCAGGATGTAGAGCGCCGCGTACTTCATCTCGGCCGGGCGGATCTTCTTGCCCAGATACTCCGGCGTGCGCCCGACCATCAGGCCCGCGATGAACACCGTGACGATGGCCAGGATCAGCATGCCGTAGAGCCCTGATCCGGTACCGCCGGGGGCGATCTCGCCCATCATCATGTCGAACAGGGCCATGCCGCCGCCGAACGGGGTCAGCGAGTCGTGCATGTTGTTGACCGCCCCGGTCGAGGTCAGCGTGGTGGAGGCGGTGAAGAGGGCTGATCCGGGGATGCCGAACCGGACCTCCTTGCCCTCCATCGCGCCCTTGGCCGCGGCGACCGCGTTGCCCCATCCGCGGGCCTCGAACCAGGTGATCAGGGCGGCGGACGCGGCCCACAGCGCCGCCATCACCGAGACGATCGCGTAGCCCTGCTTGTGCGAGCCGACCATCTTGCCGAAGGTGCGCGGCAGCGAGAAGGAGATCACCAGCAGGCTGTAGATCTCCAGCCAGTTGGTCCATCCGTTCGGGTTCTCCAGCGGATGCGCGGAGTTGGCGTTGTTGACGCCGCCGCCGTTGGTCCCGATCTCCTTGATCGCCTCCTGCGACGCGGTGGCCCCGGTGTACAGGCTCTGATGGCCGCCGGCGACCGTGCTGATCGTGTGTACGTGGTTTGACAGCTCCTGGGGGATCCCGGAGGCAACCATGATGATCGCGACCACGAACGCGAAGGGCAGCAGCAGGCGCAGGTTCAGCCGGGTCAGGTCCACCCAGAAGTTGCCGACCCGGTCGGTCTGCCTGCGCACGAACCCGCGGATCAGCGTGGCGACCAGGCAGACGCCGACCGCCGCCGAGACGAAGTTCTGCACGGCGAGCCCGGCGAACTGCGCGGTGTAGCCGAGGGTGTTCTCGCCCGAGTAGTTCTGCCAGTTGGTGTTGGTGACGAAGGACGCGGCGGTGTTGTAGGCGAGGTTCGCCTGCATCGCCGGCATGCCCAACGCGAGCATCAGATGGTCCTGGATACGCAGGATCAGGTACAGCAGCAGGACGCCGACCGCGGAGAGCGCGAGCATCGAGCGCACGTACACCGGCCAGGTCTGGTCGGCGTCGCCGTCCACACCCATGAGCCGGTAGAGGAACCGCTCGATCCGCCAGTGCTTGGGAGAGGTGAGGATGTGGGCCATGTAGTCGCCGAGCGGGCGGTATGAAACCGCGAGGGCGAGCACGAGGAGTCCGGCTTGCAGCCAGCCGGCGGTCACGACTGACATCTCAGAACTTCTCCGGCTTCACCAGCGCGATGACCAGGTACGCGGTCAGCAGCACGGACACGACCAGGCCGATGATGTTCTCAGCGCTCAAGTCGCTCGACCCCCTTGACGATCAGGGCGAGCACGGCGAACACCGCGACCGTCAGGACGACGAAGGCCACGTCGGCCATCTCGGGCTCCTACGAGTAATCGGAGTGCCCGCAGCCGGATCCCGGCCGCGGGCACGGGCCCGTATCCGGGCCGCGTGATCCATGGAACCGCCGAATTAACCGGTTTCCTCGCTCACTCACGAAGCTCTAACGGCCCCCGGTCCAATCTCCACGCCTGGTAGACGCCGTGCGGATCACTGCCGAGCGGCCGTATGCGCCGCGTTAGAGACGCGCGAATTCGGCGCGTGAACCCGTTGAATCGGCGTCAGAGACGGCTTGAATCGGCACGTGCGGTGCTGTCGTGTGTAAGCGAAAGTCGCGTGAGCGGATGAGAGGAGCGAGCGGGGTGTCACACGGCGTCGGGCGCGTAATCGTCGGCGTGCACGGCTCGCCAGGCAGCCTCCAGGCGCTGCGCTTCGCCGTGGAGACCGCGCGCCGGTTCGACGTGATGTTGCATCCGGTCATCGCCTGGCAGGCCCCGGGTGGCGATTCCGCCCACCGGTACTATCCCGCCTATCTCGTCAACGAGTGGGAGCTGGATGCCGAGAGCCGCCTGGTCACCGCCTTCGACGAAGGCTTGGGCGGCGTGCCGATGGACCTGCGCGTTCAGCCGTTTATCGTGCGCGGCCGGGTCGGACCCACGCTCGTCGAGATCGCCGACCGAGAGGACGACCTGCTCGTGGTCGGCCGCAGCCACCGGGCGTGGTGGCACCGCGCACTGTACGGCTCGCCGACGCGCCATGCTCTCGCGCACGCGCGCTGCTCGGTGATCTGCGTGCCGCCGAGCCGGCTCGTCGCCGAGCTGCGCGGTCAGTTCACGCGGCCGCGCTCGGTCTGACTGACCGGCCGCCGCCAGGGCGTCAGTATCGGTGTCAGTGGTGGAAGGCGGTGCGGTTCTCCACGCCGTGCTCGCTCATCGGTCCCGGCTGCCGGTGGAGTTCGGGTAGCAGCCGGTTGACGTCGGCGAGCAAGAGGTCTGCCAGGTCCTTGGAGAATCCGTTGCGGCACACCACTCGGATGACCGCCAGGTCCTCGCGGTTCGCCGGGAACGTGTACGCCGGCACCTGCCAGCCGCGCTCGCGCAGCCGCCGCGAGACGTCGAAGACGTCGAACGCCTTCACCTCGTCCCGCGTCGTGAACGCGAAGACCGGCAGTTGGTCGCCGCGGGTCAGCAGCCGGAACGCCCCGCTCGCCTCGACGCCGTCCGCGATGTGCCCGGCCACGTTGCGAGCCGACTGCTGCACCGCGCGGTAGCCGTCCCAGCCCAGCCGCAGGAAGTTGTAGTACTGCGCCACCACCTCGGCTCCCGGCCGGGAGAAGTTGAGCGCGAAGGTCGGCATGTCGCCGCCGAGGTAGTTGACCTTGAACACCAGCTCCTCGGGCAGCGACTCCTTGTCCCGCCACAGCGCCCAGCCGACGCCGGGATACACGAGGCCGTACTTGTGCCCGGAGGTGTTGATCGAGGCGACTCGCGGCTGGCGGAAGTCCCAGATCAGCCCCGGGTCGAGGAAGGGAGCGACCATCGCGCCCGAGGCGCCGTCCACGTGCACCGGGATGTCGAGGCCGGTGCGCTCCTGCAACGCGTCCAGCGCGGCACAGATCTCCGGCACCGGCTCGTAGCTGCCGTCCATCGTCGAGCCGAGCACCGCGACCACGCCGATGGTGTTCTCGTCGCACATCGCCGCCGCGGTCTCGCCGTCGAGGTGATACCGGTCGCCCTCCATCGGGACCAGCCGCGCCTCGATCTCCCAGAAGTTGCAGAACTTCTCCCAGCAGACCTGCACATTGATGCCCATCACCAGGTTGGGCCTGGCCCCGCCGGTGGCGTACCGGTCGGCGTTGCGCGGATCGCGCATCCAGCGGCGCTTGAGCGCGAGGCCGCCGAGCATGCACGCCTCGCTCGAACCGGTGGTCGAGCAGCCGACCGCGGCCTGCGGGTCGGGGGCGTTCCACAGATCCGCCAGGATCGCCACGCAGCGGCGTTCGAGTTCCGCGGTCTGCGGATACTCGTCCTTGTCGATCATGTTCTTCTCGGCGCACTCCGCCATCAGCGCCGTGGCCTGCGGCTCCATCCAGGTGGTCACGAAGGTGGCCAGGTTGAGCCGGGCGTTTCCGTCGAGCATCAGCTCGTCGTGCACGAGCCGGTACGCCATCGAAGGCGGCATCGGGCCGTCGGGCAGCCGGTGCGCGGGCGGCGCGACCTCGAGCGTGCCGAGCGGGTCGGCCTCGGAGAACAGCGGATTGACGGATAGGCGGCGGTCGCTTTGGTGTCCCTCATGCAATGGCACCGGTCCACCATCCCACCGGTGCGCGGCGGGCGCGAGCGGTCCGTGCCGGGGTGTCTGGGCAGGGATGGCAGCGATGTGGGGTCGGTGCGCGCTGCGCACCGACCCCACGCCGCTTACCCTGTTCGGGCTATAACCGTCAGCCCGCTACGGTCAGCCGACCGCGCACGCGTTGCCGTTGACACTGAACGCGGTCGGTGAGGCGTTGCTGCTGGACCAGGTTCCTTGGAAGCCGAACGAGGTCGAGCCGCCGGCCGGTACCGAGCCGTTGTAGCTGACGTTGGTCGCCGTCACCTTGATGCCGCTCTGGCTCACCGTGGCGTTCCAGGCGTTGGTGACCTTCTGGTCGCCGGGCCAGGTCCAGGTGACCGTCCAGCCGGTCCACGCGCTCGTGCCGGAGTTCGCGACGGTCACGTTCGCGGTGAAGCCGCCGCCCCAGGAGTTCGGTGCGTAGGTGACCTTGCAGCCGCCGGACGAGGTGGACCCGCTCGTGGTCACGGCGAGAGTGCCGGAGCGCGCGGAGCGGTTGCCCGCGGTGTCCTTCGCGTAGACGGCGAAGGTGTAGCCGGTCGAGGGGGTCAGGCCACTGATCGTCGCCGAATTCGTGGTCGCAGATGCGACGACGGTCTCGGTGGTGCCGTTGACGCTGACCACGTCGTACCCGGCGATGCCGGTGCTGCTGGTCGACGCGGTCCAGCTGAGATTGACCGAGGTGGACGTGATGCCCGAGGCCGTCGGCGTGCCGGGCGTCGTCGGCGGCGTCACGCTCGTGCCGGGCTTGAGGGTGATGACGGCGGCGCTGTACGGCGCGATGCTCTGCGAGGCGGCGCTACCGCTGGCCGCGGTCGTGATCGACGTGCCGGGCGGGGCGAGCGTGGCCACGTTCGGCGCGCCGGCGGCCGGGGTGAAGCCGGCGTAGCTCAGCCCGACGTTGTAGCTGTTGGCCGGGTCGGTGTTCACCAGCAGCACCCGCATCGAGCCGTCCGCGGCCTTGACCGCGTAGGACTTGACCAGCGACTGGCTGGAGGTCGCCGAGACCAGGGTGTCGCCGGGGTGGATGAACCCGCTGAGCAGCTGCATGCCGTAGTAGGCGGGGAACGGGGTGTCGGCCGCCGGTTCGCAAACCTGCGCGCCGTTGAGCGTGCCGCAGCTGCCGTCCGCGAGCACCCCGTAATCGCCGTAGGTCGCGGTGCCGTAGAGCGAGGAGCCGTTGTCGCCGGTGGTCACGATGCCGTTGTGGATCTGCCACCAGTCCACGCTCGCCACGCCGTTTTGCAGCCAGCCGAGGTAGTCCTGCTCCAGATACAGGGCGTTGACGATGCTCAGCGTCTGCTTGCCAGGGTTCGAAGACACCGAGTTGGTCTCGGTGATCATGATCGGCACATTGGCGCTACCGCTGTACTGGCTCAGCGAGGAGCGCAGGCTGGAGACCATCGTCGGGATCTGCGAGGCGTCGCTCAGCAGCCCGGAGTCGGTCGGCCCGGGCGGGGTCACGGTGCTCGGGTTCTGCGGGTACCAGTGCACGTCGGCGAAGCCGATCTGGTTGCCCAGCGCGGAGAGCACGGTCTGGTTCCAGGTCTGCGGGCTGGCGCTGTTGGTCACCCCGTCCGGCCAGTTGCCCGGCGCGGTCAGCACGACGCCGATCACGATGCTCGGGTCGACCGCCTTCATGGCACTGATATAGGCCTTGGCGTTCTGCGCGTAGACCGCGGGACCGCAGTTGGTCGGGCTGCTCGCCGAGGTGCAGTGCTTGTCCGGCTCCCAGCCGGTGCCGCCGTAGGTGCCGTTGCCGTAGATCTCGTTGCCGATTTCCCAGTACTTGATGCCGTAGTTGTGCGTGACGTTGGCGTAGCGCACCCAGTCCGCGGCCTCCTGCGCGCCGGTTTCGGCAGGGTTCTGCGACGCGCCCATGGTGTCGCCGGTGCCGTAGTTGACGGTGATCATGCCCTGCGCGCCGCTCTGGCTCAGCAGCGTGGCGTACTGGTCGAAGTTCACCGACTGCGCCTGGCCGGAGAGCACGTCGGTGTTGGTCTTCCAGTTGTACGTGTCCGACGACGTGCCACCCGGGAAGCGGATCAAGCCGATCCCGGCGTTCTTCATCAGACCGGGCACGGCGGCGTCGGTCAGCTTCGAGTCGTAGACGGAGCCGTTGGTGCCGATCCCGGTCGCGGGCACCGTCGCCAGCGACTGCCCGGCGTTGACGCTCACGGTCGCGGCGCCCACCGCACCCGCCGCGCGCGGCGTCACCGCGCTCGCCGGTACGGACGCTGCCGCGAGCGCGGCCGTGGCTGCCAACGGAAGCGCTGCCGCGGCGAGCACGCCGCGGCGGACCCGGGGTTTATACGTTCGCGCAGCATCTGTGCGCCCTGCGATGGTCATCGACGGTGCCCTCCGACGAGTGGGAAACCGGTTCTTCCCGGCCGAAATCGCAGGATTGGTTCCGGCGCCACTGATCGTCAAGGGCGTGAAACAGCCGTCGATCATCGCGCAGCCCAGGCCAGGGACGGTGCCGAAACTTACGCGCGATCGACCTGTGTCCCGCCGGACACCGCTGAGCCGGGTACGCCGCATTGTGTTCGGCGTACCCGGCTCCGGTTGCCTGCTGGAGCGCGGCCGACTAGTGGTGGGCCATGTGCTCCGTGGACGCTGACGCTGTCGGCGCCGCGGCCGGCTTGTTCGCCTTGGGCGCGGGCTTCGGTGCCGGCTTGGGCGACGGGCTCGGCGTCGACTTGGCCGGGGCGCCCGTCATGTCCTGGACGGACGCCTCCGCGGCGTGACGCCTGATCGACTCGATGCCGCCCATCGCCGCGGTCTTGGACTCGTAGGCCTCACCGACCGCGATGATCTCCCCGTTGCCCGCCTTGAGGCGGAAGCGGAACTTGCCCTTCGCATCCGTGTAGAGCTCGTACTTCCCGGCCATGCCCTGTCCTTTCTGTCGCTGGGCGATGACAGATCGAGACTCGCCGCCGCTCCGGCGCGGCGCACGACGGCCGGTCCATCTAGGTGACCGGGCGACTGCGGCATCCTCTTGACACTCGGGTAACGCGAGTGTTCACTGTCGCGATGGAGAGCGCTCTCCGCTGATGGCCGGCCCGAGCGCCGATCCGGGACTTTCGGGGGGTCCGAGCTGCACGTTCAGGTAGTACCGTTCAGCACGCTTGTCACCGGAATCGTTTACGGAGCTATGAACATGATCAGATCTCGATGGCGCGTCGGCACGGCGGAACCTGCCGGCGCGAGTCGCCAGCGCCCGGACCTGCGCTCGCGGCCGCGGCGCGCGGCGGCCGTGGCGGTCGCCGCGCTGGCGCTCGTCGCGGGGAGTGCGGCAACCGCCGGCGCCGCGAGCGCCGCCACGGCCGGGCGGGACACGGTTTCGCAGAGCACTGCTGGACCCGGCTTCGGGCTGCCCGGCCTGCCGAAGACCGGCGGCAGCCTCGGGCCGAACGTGATCGTGTTCACCCCGGACATGCCGCAGACCCAGATCCAGGCGACCCTGGACAACCTCGCGAACCAGCAGGTCCCCAACCAGTTCGGCAGCCAGCGCTACGCGGTGCTGTTCGCTCCCGGCACCTATGGTTCGAGCGCTGATCCGCTGGTCTTCCAGGTCGGCTTCTACACCAGCGTCGCAGGGCTCGGCGTCAACCCCGGCGACACCGTGATCAACGGCTCGATCGACGTCTACAACCAGTGCTTCGCCCCGGACAACTGCGTCGCGCTGGACAACTTCTGGCGCTCGGTCGCCAACCTGACCATCAACGTGGCCGGCCAGTCGGGCTGCAAGGGCAACACCGAGTTCTGGGCGGTCTCGCAGGCCGCGCCGCTGCGCCGGGTGCATGTCAATGGCCTGGTGAGCCTGATGGACTACTGCGACGGCTCGCCGGACTACGCCAGCGGCGGCTTCATCGCCGACTCGCAGTTCACCGGCGGCACTGTGATCAACGGCTCCCAGCAGCAATACATCACCCGCGACTCCGCGCTGGACGGCTGGACCAACGGCGTGTGGAACCAGGTGTTCTGCGGCGACTCCGGCGCGCCCGCGCAGAGCTTCGCCTCGAACTCCGGTCTTTCCGGCGGCCCGGCGCCCTACACGACGCTGGCCACCTGCCCGGTGACGCAGGAGGAGCCGTATCTGTACCTTGACTCCGCCGGCAAGTACCGCGTTTTCGTGCCCTCCGTTCAGCACAGCTCGAACGGGCCGACGTGGTCGGCGACGACGCAGACCGCCGGGACCTCGCTTTCGCTCAACTCCTTCTACGTGGTCAACCCGAGCAGCACGGTCGCGCAGATCAACATCGCGCTCGCGCTCGGCGACAACCTGCTGTTCACGCCCGGCGTCTACAACATCCCGCACACCATCCACGTGCTCTGGCCGAACACCAAGATCATCGGCCTTGGCTTCCCGACCCTCGTCCCGACCCGCGGCAACGTCACCATGGACGTCTCCGGCGTGGGCGGCGTCAACCTCTCCGGCCTGATCTTCGACGCCGGGCCGGTCAAGTCTCCATCGCTGCTCACCGTCGGCTGGAAGGGCTTCCCGCTGCGCCACTCGGCGGACCCGGTGACCGTGGACGACGTGTTCTTCCGGGTCGGCGGCGAGCAAGCCGGATCGGTGAAGGACGCCTTCGTCGACAACAGCGACAACTCGATCATCGACGACGTCTGGATCTGGCGTGCGGACCACGGCGCCGGAGCCGGCACGTGGACGGGGGATCAGGGCGACACCGGCCTGATCGTCAACGGCGACCACGTCACCGCGTACGGCCTCGCGGTCGAGCACTTCCAGAAGACCGAGACGGTCTGGAACGGCCAGGGCGGCACGGTGGTCTTCTTCCAGAACGAGAACCCTTATGAGGTGCCGGATCAGGCCTCGTGGATGGCAAGTGCGACTCAGAAGGGCTATCCGGCCTTCTACCTGCCGAACCGGGTGACCAGCTTCCAGGGCTACGGGATGGGCAGCTACTCGTTCTTCAACCAGGGCGTCGACATCGAGAACGCGATGGCCTTCCAGGCGCCGAACGCCCCCGGCGTGCAGTTCCACGACATCCTGACGGTGTTCCTCAACGGCTCCGGCGGCATCCGATCGGTGATCAACGGCACCGGCGCCGCGGTCAACTCGTCGTTCGGCGGCCCAAGCGACGTGGTCAGCTACCCGTAGCGAGGCGCTGAAACCGGCGCCCCCGGCTTACCGCAGCACGCGGCGGGCCGGGGGCGTCGTGTTGTGGCCGGCGGATGCCGATCAGAGGATTGATCAGCTCCCGTTTCCGCCCAAGCACAGCGCGACCGGGCTGCCACCCGTCACCTGGACGCGGAAGTGCCAGCTAAGGTGCCGCCCGGTGTCCGGGAACTTGACGCGCAGGCCGTGCCGGGTCCAAGCGCCGATGTGCTGATCCCCGCCATCAGGCCCGTTGCCCGCGTACCACGAGTTGAGCACGAGTTGGCTGAACGCGCTCGTGCCGAGCGCCTCGATCGAGACGGTTGAGCCATCGGCTACGGTCATGTCCTTGTATCCGCCGGCGGCGACCGTGATGGGGCAGCCGGGCGGCGCGACCACGACCGGCTTGTTCGAGGCCCCGAACGCGGACACCGCCGGCGGCATCAGCACCCGCATCTCGTTGTTGACGATGGGCAGCGGTAGTTCGGCCAGTTTCGCCAGGGTGATGGCCGGAAGCGGGCTGCCGTAGCGATTGCGCACGTCGTAGTAGAGCGCGGGCGTGACCACCGGCAGCAGCTGGCGGTCGAGCACGACGTCCCGGCTCAGCGACGGGGCGGCGCGAAACAGCCAGGTGATTTCCAGCTCGTACTTCTGCGTCGTGAGCATCTTCGTGTGCGCGTGCTCCCTCTGGATGAGCACCGCGCCGCCGCCGACGACGATCACCGCGGCAGCCGCAACCGGCGCCGCCGTCCGCCACAGTCCGCGCCACTGCATGTCACGCAGCGACTCGGTGAGAATCAGCAGCACGAAGACCGCGCCGACGTACACGTACCGCGGCGCCGCCGCCTGCGTGGGGCCGTACTGGGCGCGCACCAGCCCGGTCAGGGTGAACTGGAGCACGATCCCGACCGCGGCCGGGATGGCCAGGCCGGTGTCCAGGTGCTTGCGGTACCACAGCAGCACGGCGGTCGCGGTCAGCCCGGCGAACGCGATCGGTGCCCAAAGCGAGGAGAGCGCGAACACTCCGGCGGTGGCCGTGCCGACGCCGGCCGGCGCGTAGCCGATCAGGCCCTCCAGCGTTGCGGCGGTGAAGATCGAATGATCCGACGCGGTGCCCTGCCGCCCGAAGGTGAGGTACCACCACACGTACGCCACCGAGGGCACGATCAGTGTCCACAGCAGCCTGCGGCGCTCGCGGTCGAGTGCCAGGTCCACGCCCACCGCGATCAGGAAGAACAGGCCCATCCCGGAGGACATGAGGGCCAGCAGCAGGGCCGCGGATCCCGCTGCCGCCCGCGGCCGGTTCGCGGCCGGGCGCCTGCCGAGCAGGTGCAGTGCGAGCAGCCCGAAGACCACCGAGCCGAGGAAGCCGATCTGGAACGCCCAGATGATGTTGTCTGAGCCGCGGCCGAGGAACAGCTGGATCGCGCCCGCGATGAGCCCGAGCAGGTCGCCGCAACGCCGCCGCACCACCAGGAAGAGCAGGAAGGCCACGCTCACGTGCATCAGCAGCAGGACGGCCATGAACGGCACATAGCTGTGCGCGCCGTTGATGTGGAGCAGCGTCTTGTAGATGAGCATCGGGATCGTGGACCAGTGCTCGTTGTGCGGCACGAAATACGAGCGCAGGGTCCAGACGTGCGCGGACTCCAGGAACGACCATTCGTCGTAGTAGAAGTCCAGGTTGCGGGAGGCGAAGAGCAGGGCGCCGAAGGCGATGGCGCACAGCCCGAGCATGAGCTTCGCGGAGTGCGGGACGTGTACGTCACGCCAGCGTTGCGCCACGCCGTCGAGTCCTGATCCGCGCGGGATTGCTCCGTTCGACGCGGTGCCTGGCGCTGACGTCTCGGGCGCTTGCCTGGCGGATTCGGCCGATTCCGATTCGCGGGACCGCTCGACACTCTCCCCGGCGAGACTCGCCGCGCGCTTCGCGGCCACACGTGGGATGAGCATGAGAGGTCCCTCCCGAAGGGGCCGGTCGAGATGGGTGAACGGCCGGTCGGCCGTCGATGATGATACGCGGGCAGTAGTGCACCCGGTTGCGCGCGGCCGCGAATCGGCTCCGGAAACGGCGACACCGCCGCGATGGCGCCGCGTCGTCGGGACGCACCATCGGGCGGTGCTGCTGAGCTGATCTGTCTATATCTGTCTGTTTATCTTTCGGTCTGCGTTACTCGGCGCTGGCCACCGCGCCGCTCGTCACCCTCGTCGCGCTGTCGGCGAGTTCGGTGCGCCGCGACTTGCGCAGCACGCCGGGAGCGGTAGTGAACACGATCAGCAAGGCGACCGCGAGGAACACGACCGAGCCGGTGAGCGCCGCGGAGATCGCGTGCGCCAGGTGCTGCTTCGCGGCGATCGCGGCGGGCACGCCCGCGGCCTGGTGCGCAGCGGCGGTGCGGGAGGCGGTGCCGAACACGGTGACCAGCACCCCGAGCCCTAGCGACCCGCCGACCTGGTGGAAGGCGTTGACCAGACCCGAGGCCGCGCCGCTGTCCTTCGGGTCGACCCCGGCGATGCCGGAAGAGGTCAACGGGATGAACGCGATGCCCATGCCGAGGCCGAGCAGCATCATGGGCAGCGCGACCCGCGGGAAGTACTGGGTGTCCGCGGAGAGCCGGCAGGTCCAGGCCATCGCGATCAGCGCGAGCGAGAGGCCGGTGACCAGCAGCCTGCCGTTGCTCACCGCGCCGGCCAGCTTCGGCACCAGGCGCGAGGTGGCGAACAGCACCGCGGTCATCGGCAGGAACGCGAATCCGGCCTTCAGCGCGCTGTAGTCGCGCACGTTCTGCAGGAACTGGGTCTGGAAGAAGAAGAACGCGAACATGCCGCCGACGGTGAACAGCCGGGCGACATACGCCCCGGTGCGCTCGCGGCTGGCGAACAGGCGCAACGGCATGATCGGCTGCTCCGCGCGCAGTTCCACGAGCACGAACCCGGCCAGCAGGAACACGGCCGCGGCGAAGGAGGCGAGCGTGGTGTGGTCGGACCAGCCGTCCGAACCGGCCCGCACGAAGCCGTAGACGAGCGCGGTCATGCCGAGCGTGGAGCTCAGCGCGCCGAGCACGTCGAACCGGCCCGGGTTGCGCTCGGTCTCCGGCAGGTAGCGCGGGGCGAGCAGCACCAGCGCGATACCGATCGGTACGTTGATGAACAGGCCCCAGCGCCACGAGGCCAGGTCGGTGAGCAGGCCGCCCACTACCAGGCCGACGCTGGCGCCCCCGCTCGACGCGGCGGCATAGAGGGAGATGGCACGCATCCGCTCACGCGCGCTCTGGAAGCTCATCATCAGTAGCGCGAGGGTGGACGGTGCGGCGATCGCCGCGGCCAGGCCCTGAACGGCGCGCGTGGTCAGCAGCCAGGGGCCGTTCGGGGCGAGCCCGCCGAGCAGCGAGGCCACCGTGAACAGGGCGATGCCGCCGAGGTAGACGCGACGGCGCCCGAGGATGTCGCCGACCCGCGCGCCGAACAGCAGCAGGCCGCCGAACGTGAGGGTGTAGGCGTTCTGTACCCAGGACAGGCCGGTCGGCGAGAAGCCGAAGGTGTCGTGGATCTTGGGCAGCGAGGTGATCACGACCGAGGCGTCGAGCACGATCATCAGCTGGCTGGTCAGGATGATGGCCATGACCAGCGGCGAAGGAGTGCTGCGTCCGGCCGTGGGGTCCGCGGCCCGGCTTATGGAATGCCGGGCCTGGGGACGGGTTAACAAGGAAGACGGAGATGGCATTATGCGGCGAGCCTTTCGATGGGAGCTCGACGAGTGTTAAAGTGGAGGCGCCCTCCAGAACTATATGGAGGATGCCTCCACTTAGCAAGCCGGAAAGGGGAACTGGGCCATGAACAGCGCGGATGCCGGGGCGGTGACGATCGTCCCCGGGCGACGTCCGCAGCGTGCCGACGCACGACGCAACTACGAGAAGCTGCTCGCGGTGGCGCGGGACGCGTTCGCGGAGAACTCGGCGGTCACCCTCGAGGAGATCGCCAGGCGCGCGCACGTCGGCATCGGGACGCTCTACCGGCACTTCCCGAACCGCCCGGCGCTGCTTGAGGGCATCTATGTCGAGCAGGTCGAGGAGCTGTGCCGCAGCGCACGCGAACTCGCCGAGGTGCTGGCGCCGTGGGACGCACTGGTGGCGTGGCTGCACCGGTACGTCGGCTATGTGGGCACCAAGCGGGCGCTCGCCGAACAGCTGACCGCGGCCATAGGCGCGCCGACGGAGGTGTTCGGCCAATGCCGTCAGGCGCTGTTCGCCGACGGGGAGCCGCTGCTGACGCGGGCTCAGGAATCGGGCGTGGTGCGCACCGACGTGACCTTCGAAGAAGTGGTGCGGATGGTCAGCGGCATCACGATGGCCACGTTCGCCGACGAGGACCAGATGGAGCGGGTGCTGGACATCGCGCTCGACGGCCTGCGGACACGGTGACCTCGGTGGCCGCGGGTCGCTGACCGCCGCGCGTTGACGATGCCGCACGGTGTCGCATTACACCGGGTCGCGCTAAAGAGTCAGTGTCGCGCTGTGCCCGGTGTCCATCGACGGTGCCTATCGCCTGTATTTATAGAACGCGGCGGCGCCGCGAGGCGCGACCATGCCTCGCGGCGCCCGATCATGTACGGATCAGATGCGTCAATCCGATGCGTCAGTGCAGCAGGTTGAGCGTGTTCGTCGCGTCGTCCACGAAGTAGACGTCGTCGTTGTTGACCGTGGCCAGGCCGAACAGCGCTCCGGCGCCGGCCGGGTCGCCGGAGGAGTCCAGCTGCACGGTCTGCACCTGCTTGCCGGATGGCGTCGTGGCCACCAGGAAGCCGTCGCCGGCGTTCGCGGTCAGGATGTCGCCGCTGTTCGCCACCGCGAGTCCGAGCGGCGTGTTGAGCGCGCCGCCCCAGGTGACGGTCCGTCCGGTGCCCGCGCTGTCCGCACGCCACGGCGCGTTCGGGATCGCGGCGATCCGGTTGCCGACGCTGTCCGCGACGTAAAGCGTGCCGTTCGCGGCCAGGCCGACGCCGGTCGGCCCGACCACCAGCGCGGCCGGGTCCGTGTGCTCGCCGAATCCGGACCCGATGACGGTGTGCGAGACCAGCCGCGGCGCGTGACCGGCCGGGATCGCCAGCCCGAGGCGCAGCACGGTGCCGCGGTTCACGGTCGCGCCGTTCGCCGCCACGGTGCCGTTGAGCACGTTGCTGACGAAGAGCTCTGCGAAAGAGCCGAGGTCGAGGGCCGTCATGTCCCACGGACCGTTGATGCCGTGCCCGGAGAGCGTCTCGCGTACGACGCCGTGCGAGTCAAGCACCAGCAGGCAGCCGGCCTGCGCGGTGGCGCCGCTGCCGTCGGCGGTCGGCAGCGAGCCGACGATGACCCAGCCGGACCGCAACGCCACCAGGGCGGTGGTCAGGCCGATGCCGCCGGGGCAGGCGCCGGGCAGGTGCGCCGCGTTGATCGTCGCGAAGGTGCTGACGTGGCCGTTCGGCCAGACCTGCACGATGGTGGTGCCGGTGCCTTGCAGGTTCGAGGCCGCGTTGAAGTTGCTGACCAGCACGTTGCCCGCGTGCAGAGCGCCGGCTGATTCGGCGACCACGGCCACGCCGTACGGGTTGACGTCGCCGTTGGCCGGGACGGTGGACGCGATCTGGGTGATGTTCGTGTCGACCGGGGAGGTGTGCGCGGATGCGGGAGCCATGCTGCCCGCGAACGCGAGAGCGGTGCCGGTGAGTACGGTGGCGGCGAGTTGGGCAGGGTGCAGCGTTCGTCGTCGTGCCATGAGTGCTCTCCTTGGACAGAAGACGCTGTCGTTGGCGGTGATCCGCTGACGAATGGGTGTCGTGCCCGAACCGGTTCGCGCGTACGTGATGCACCGGGAACGGATCCTCGCGGATACCGGTTCATCCGCCGGACGCCACCCGGGTGACTGCATTCGCGCCTTCGCATAGCGTTGAGGTATGTCGAAGCCCGCGTTGCAGATCATCGTCGGCAGCACCCGGCCCGGCCGGGCCGGGAAGCCGGTCGCCGACTGGTTCCACGAGCACGCGGTCAAGCACGCCGGTTTCGAGGCCGAGCTGATCGACCTGGCCGAGGTGGACCTGCCGCTGCTCGACGAGCCGAGGCACCCCAGGTTCGCCGAATACGAGCACGAACACACCAGGGCGTGGAGCCGGCGGATCAGCGCCGGGGACGCGTACGTCTTCGTCGTGCCCGAATACAACCACGGCTACAACGCGGCGATCAAGAACGCGATCGACTACCTCAACCATGAGTGGGCTGACAAACCGGTCGGCTTCGTCAGCTACGGCGGCATCGCGGCCGGCACCCGCGCGGTCGAGATGCTGATCCAGGTCGTCTCGGTACTCGGCATGATCCCGATGCCGATCCAGGTCAACATCCCGCTGATCGCCGAGCGGATGACCGCCGACCACCGGTTCACGCCGAACGAGGTGCTCGACGACAGCGCCGTGGCCCTGCTCGACCAACTGGCCCGCTGGACGCACCGGCTGGGTTCCAGCCGCTGAAGAAGGGAACTGCCATGCCACACGAGGAGCACACCGTCACCGTGGACCGGCCGATCGGGCAGGTCTTCGCGTACCTCGCCGACGAGGAGAACGACCCCGCCTGGCGCTCGGGCATCGTCGAGATCAAGCGGGTCTCGCCGGAGGGCGGGCAGGGCGCGACGATCCGCCAGGTGCTGCGCGGCCCCGGCGGGATGAAGATGCGCGGCGACTACCGCATCACCGCCTATCAGCCGCCGAACCGCTACGAGTTCCAGGTGATCGCCGGACCGGCGCGCCCGGCCGGCCGCTTCGCCCTGGCCGAGGACGGACCGGACCGCACGACCGTCACCTTCAGCCTCGATCTGGAGCCGAAGGGCATGGCGCGGCTGATGGCCGGCCAGATCACCAAGCAGATGCGGGCCGAGGTCGGCGCGCTGGACAAGCTGAAGCAGAACCTGGAGCGGTAGCGGCGCGGCGTTGACGCCTGTCTCACGGCTCGTCGCGGCCCGGACGAGCGAGTCGGAGAAGCGGGCTTGACCTTGACGCTGCGTCAACCTTCCACGATGGAGGCATGCCACACGAGACAGTAAGTCAGCCGGCGGCGCATAGCGCGTTGCCGCAGCCCAGAGCGGCTGCCCCGGACAGTGCGGGACGGTCCGTGCCCGAGCAGGCGGCCGCGCTGGCGGTGTCCGGTCTGCGCAAGTCCTTCGGCGAGAAGCTGGTGCTGGACGGGATCGACCTGTCCGTCGCCGCGGGGACCGTGTTCGCGCTGCTCGGCCCGAACGGCGCGGGCAAGACGACGGCCGTGCACATCCTCTCCACCCTGATTCCGGGCGACGGCGGCCGCGCCTGGGTCGCCGGGCACGATGTCGCCGCCGAACCGGACGCGGTGCGCGCGGTGATCGGCGTTACCGGCCAGTTCTCCGCGGTCGACGGACTGCTGACCGGCCGGGAGAACCTGATCCTGATGGCCGACCTGCACCGGCTCGGCAGGACCGAGGGCCGCAGGCGCGCCGACGCGCTGCTCGGCCGCTTCGACCTGGCCGAGGCGGGCGGCCAGCGGGTGATGACCTACTCAGGCGGAATGAAGCGCCGGCTGGACCTGGCCATGACGCTGATCGGCGCGCCGCGGGTCATCTTCCTCGACGAGCCGACCACCGGCCTCGACCCGCGCAGCCGCCGCGAGCTGTGGCGGATCATCCGCGAGCTGGTGGCCGACGGCGTGACCATTTTCCTCACCACGCAGTACCTCGAGGAGGCCGACCAGCTGGCCGATCAGGTCGCGGTGCTGGACCAGGGAAGGATCGTCGCGCACGGCAGCCCGGCCGAGCTCAAGCGGCGGGTGCCAGGCGGGCATATCAGCCTTCGATTCGCGGATCCGGAGGCCCTGGACCGCGCGTCGGACTGCCTGGAGGTATCAGCACGCGACGACGAGGCGTTCACCGTCCAGGTCCCGAGCGACGGCGGAGTACGTG
This sequence comes from Actinocrinis sp., assembly GCA_035763685.1. GTDB lineage: Bacteria > Actinomycetota > Actinomycetes > Streptomycetales > Catenulisporaceae > Actinocrinis. The sequence goes on from DASUAR010000019.1 coordinate 24,278, forward strand.
CCCTGCGGTCTGTGCTCGACCGGTTGGACGCGGCGGGCGTCGAGGCCGAGGAGCTGTCCGTGCACATGCCAGACCTCGATGACGTGTTCCTCGCGTTGACCGGCCGCGGCACCGAAGCAGCCCACCAAAACGGCAGTACTGAAGGGACGGCGGCATCATGAGTAGCCTGACTTACGCGGTGACCGACTCCGCGACGATGCTTCGGCGCACGCTGCGGCACATCCTGCGCTATCCCGCGATGCTCGCCGCGTCGCTGGGCGTGCCCGTGATCCTGTTGCTGTTCTTCGTCGGGCTGCTCGGCCGCACGCTCGGCGCGGGGCTGACCGCCTCGCACGCCGGGGGCGTCGGGCACGGCGGCTACGTCGACTACGTCGCGCCCGCGATCGTGCTGCTGACGGTGGCTTCGGGCTGCATGGCGACCTCGGTGGCGGTGTGCGTCGACACCACCGAGGGCATCATCAACCGGTTCCGCACCATGTCGATCTCGCGGTCCTCGCTGCTGACCGGGCACGTGATCGCGAGCGTGATCCAGACCCTCGTCAGTGTCGCGCTGGTGATCGCCGTCGCGGTGGCGATGGGCTGGCGGCCGAGCGGCGGCGCGCTCGCCTGGCTGGCCGCGGTCGGCCTGATCGTGCTGCTCAGCTTCGCGCTCACCTGGCTCGCCGTGGCGATCGGGCTGATCTCCAAGACCCCGGAGTCCTCCAGCAACACCCCGATGCTGATCCAGTTCCTGCCGTTCCTCGGCAGCTCGTTCGTGCCGGCCGCCTCGATGCCGGCCGCAGTGCGCTGGTTCGCCGAGTACCAGCCGTTCACGCCGCTGAACCAGACCCTGCGCGGCCTGCTCAACGGCGGCCCGATCGGCCACGACGCGCTGATCTCGATCGCCTGGTGCCTGGGCATTCTGGTGGCCGGATACTGGTGGGCGCGCACGGTGTTCCAGCGCGGCCGCGTGCGCTGACCGGCCGAAGCCGCGGGACAGCCGAACGGGACAATCCAGCGGGGCTTAGCCGAACAGGACAGCCGAACGGGGAATGGAGCCAGGAGCCGACGATGACCGCGACGCTCACCATCAGCCAGCTCGCCGACTACGTCGGGGTGACCGTGCGCGCGGTGCGCCACTACCACCAGTGCGGCCTGCTGCCCGAGCCCGAGCGCGACTCCTCCGGCTACCGCCGCTACGACGCGCAGGCCGTGATCGACCTGATCCGCATCAAGACCCTGGCCGAGGCCGGAGTGCCGCTGGCCAGGGTGGAGGAGCTGCTGGCGGCGCAGCCGGAGCAGTTCGCCACGGCCGTCGCCGAGATCGACACGGCCCTGGCGGAGCGCATCCGCGAGCTCAAGCGGCACCGCAGGCGGATCGCCGAGCTGGCCGGGGGAGAGCGCCTCTTCCTCCCGGACGGAGTGGTCGACTTCCTGGACGAGCTGCGCGCGATGGGCGTGAGCGAGCGGGGTGTGTGCGCCGAACGGGACGGCTGGATCATGCTCAACGCGCGCATGCCCGAGGCGGTGCCGCTGCTTATCGAACACAAGCGGTCGTACGTTGCCGACCCGCTGTTCCGGCACTTCTGCGTCCTCTACGACCAGGCGTTCGACTGGGAGCCTGACGACCCGCGGCTGGAGACGCTGGCCGAGGAGATGCTGGACTACGCCGAGCGAAATACGGCCGAGCGGAAAATCGAGGGCTGGGACTCGCTCGTCGGGAGCGCACTTGAGGACGCGAAGGCGGTCGACGGCTCCATGATGATGCAGATCACCGACGCGTCACCCGCCTGGCAGCGGCTGAACCGGCTGGCGATGGAGAAAATGCGCACGCGGACCCTGGACAAGCCGACGCACGCCTGGCCGTTCGAGCAGAGCTGACGGGACCGCGGCGGTGGCCGCGATCCCGTCGCAGGGGCCTGATGGCGATGGCCGCGAACAGACACGCCCTACGTATCGGCTAGTGCACGGTGGAGATCAGCAGCTTGGCGAGGGCCAGTTCCCGCTCGACCTTCAGATCGCCGGGACCGACCTCGATGTAGACCTCGCCCTTGAGCGCCACGACGACCGAGTCGCCCGACTGGGTCAGCGTGAGCGCCTGGTCGCCGACGCCGGAGGTCGGCGAGACGGTCCAGGCGCAGTCGCCGGTGCACGAGCGCTGCGATCGCGGCATCGACTTGGCCTTGGTGTCACCGAAATCCTGGGCCGCGGACACGTTGTCCATCGTGGTCGGATCGGTGCCGATCACGACGGACACGTCGAGCTGCGCGCCGCCGCTCGGCGTGGTGAACGTGTACCGGCAACTCTCGTAGCCGCGGAAGCCGAGCGCCGACTGGGTGTCAGGCATCGAGGTGTTCACCTTGAAGCCGACCGCGGAGCTGATCTGATCGAGGCTCACCTGGCTCGGACCCGGCGGGACGAAACTGCCCTGCGAGCTGACCGAGGTGCACGCCACCGGGAACGGCGCCGCGCTGGACGCCGGGGACGGCCGGCTCTGGCCGGTGGCGGCGGCAGCCGCATCGGACGGGGTCGCCACCACCGAGACCCGCGTCGCACCGATGGGAGTCGCGCTGCCGACCGCGCAGCCCGATGCCACTGAGCAACCGCCGAGGACCGCCAGCGAAGTGATGAGCCGAGTCGTTGTGCGCACCGTGCGCCCTCCCGTATGTGTTACGCCGTCAAACGGTGTCCAATGCAGTGCACCCGATGCACTGACAGATGCACTGACAGATGCACTGACACCGGAAAGGTACGGCCCCAGGGACTACCACACGCGGCGTGAGCGCTCTCAATGCCCGAACGGGCAGCGAGCTGCACACGAGTAGGCAAGGTCCGCTTCGGAGCGTGTCGCCCGAATCAACGCGCACCGAGCTCTGTCGTATGTGCGCCACCGGCCTCCAGCCGCGCCGCACCCTAAGACAGTCTCAGCCCCGGCTCATCCACGTGCCCGGTGTCGCGCTGGCATTGTGCCGCTGAACTGCGACGTTTAGCGTTTCCTCAAGCTCTTGGCGTGAGTGCGCCGAGGTCGGTGCGGATTAGACCATTGACCGACCGACTGGTCTAGTCCAATCTGGCATCAGCATGAACACCAATCCGGAGTTCGGCGCGCTCCGGCGATGAACAGACCCACGCTCGCTATTCGCATACCCACGCGAATCAGGTATTTCGCGCAAGCGCGCGCACCGGAGGCGCCCGGTACGCCCGCCTCGATCGACCCCGCGGCTGTGCCGCGTCGCGCCCGCACGCGCGCCGCCGGTGCCGCCCCGTACCGGAGAGGCAGTCATGGCTCGAGTTCCCCATTTCACGGCGCGGCCGGCCCGCAAACGGGCGCTCGCCGCGGCCGGCGCCGCGTTGAGCGTCGTGCTGGCGACGGTCGGCGTGGTCGCGGCCACCACCGGCGCCCAGGCCGCCGCGGCCAACCTGGTCCAGAATCCCGGCTTCGAGTCCGGGGCGCTCTCGCCCTGGTCCTGTTCGAGCGGCGGCAGCGGCAAGGTCGTCACCGGCCCGGTGCACTCAGGCGCTGATGCGCTCCAGGCCACCCCGGCCGGCAGCGACGACGCGCAGTGCTCACAGACCGTCAGCGTCCAGCCGAACTCCGCCTACACGCTCTCGGCTTGGGTCAACGGCTCGTATGTCTACCTTGGCGACACGGGCACCGGGACCACCGACGGCAGCACCTGGACCCCGGGTAGCGGTGGTGGCTACCAGCAGCTGACCACGAGCTTCAACACCGGAGCCAGCACTACTAGCGTGACCATCTGGGTGCACGGCTGGTACGGCCAGCCCGCCTACGAGGCTGATGATTTCTCGCTCACCGGACCTGGCGGCGGCGGTCCCTCGCCGAGCACCGGACCGACCTCTTCCTCGCCGACGCCGAGTGCGAGCCCGACCGGCGGTAGCGGAGGCGGTAGTTGCTCCGCCCCGGCGTGGGTGTCCACGACGGCATACAACGGCGGCGCAGTGGTCTCCTACAACGGGCATACCTGGACCGCGAAGTGGTGGACCCAGGGCGATATCCCCGGCAACAACTCCCAGAACGTGTGGACCGACAACGGCGCGTGCAGCGGCGGCGGCCCGTCGCCGTCGAGCAGCCCGAGCCACAGCCCCTCGCCCAGCCCGAGCAGCACCGGCGGCGGCGGTAATGGCGGCCCGCACAAGCACGTGCTCACCGGTTACTGGCAGGACTTCGTCAACGGCGCGACCGTGCAGCGGCTCAGCGACGTGAGCAGCCAGTACGACATCGTCGCGGTGGCCTTCGCGAACGCGACTGGCACGCCCGGCCAGATCTCCTTCGCGGTGGACTCGGGCCTGTCCAGCTCACTCGGCGGCTACACCGATGCGCAGTTCAAGTCCGACATCGCGACGCTGCACAGCCGCGGCCAGAAGGTGATCGTCTCGGTCGGCGGCCAGAACGGCGCGATCTCGGTCGGCGACTCGACCTCGGCGGGCAACTTCGCCAGCAGCGCGGCGTCGATCATCAAGAGCTACGGCTTCGACGGCATCGACATCGACCTGGAGAACGGCGTCAACGCGACCTATCTGGGTCAGGCGCTGCACTCGCTGGCCGGGCAGGTCGGCTCGGGCTTCATCCTGACCATGGCCCCGCAGACCATTGACATGCAGAGCACCGGGATGGCCTACTTCCAGCTCGCGCTGAACGTCAAGGACATCCTCACGATCGTGAACATGCAGTACTACAACTCCGGCTCGATGAACGGCTGTGACGGCAACGTCTACTCGGAGGGCACCGAGAACTTCCTGGTCGCCCTGGCCTGCATCCAGCTGCAAAACGGCCTGAACCCGAGCCAGGTCGGCCTCGGCGTCCCGGCCTCGACCAGCGCGGCGGGCGGCGGCTTCGTGAGCCCGTCCGTGGTCGACGCGGCGCTGGACTGCCTCGCCTCAGGCAGCAACTGCGGCAGCTTCAAGCCGGCGACGACCTGGCCCGGAATCGGCGGCGCGATGACCTGGTCGACGGCTTGGGACGCCAGCGCGGGCAACCAGATCGCGAACACGGTCGGCGCGCACCTGCACGCGATGCCGTAACCAGATGGCGCCGCGGCCCCGGATGCGGTTCTCGCGCATCCGGGGCCGCGGCATTTGGTTGTCCCGCTGAGCGGGACAGAACACGCGGCCTTACTGGGCGTCGTAGACGATGCCGACGTTCGACGATCGGACGCTCGGGCCGAGGTGCACGCAGTACCACTCACCGCGCCAGGAGATCAGCGAGAAGATCCCGAAGGACTTGGTCACTCCGCTGATCTGATAAGTCAGCCGGGTGCCGTACAGCCGGTAGTACGAACCCTTGTTGTACTCGACCCCCGGCTTGATCCAGACGGCCTGGCTGGTCGGCACCGAGACCTTGACGAACTGCGCCGAGGCGGCGTGCGAGCCGAGCAGTTTGTGCGCGGCGTGGATGTCGAGGTCGTACCAGTCGATCAGCCGGTCCTGGTAGTCGGCCGAGGCGTTGGAGATCGCCTTTACCTGGAGATAGGCGCTTTTCGGGAAGAAGAACGGCAGCGCGATGGACGGCTTGTCCTGCACGATCGCCTGCCACAGATCCTGCACGCCGGCTTGGAACATCGGATCGTCGGACCGCGGCAGGACGTGGGTCTGTGGCAGCGTGCCGGGGTCGACGGACGGCGAAGGACTTGGGGAGGGGGAGGGCGAGGCGGACGGGCTCGGCGCTAGCGGCGAGGGTATGGAGGTGAGCGGGATGTTGACTCCGGTGCCGTTCGTGCCGGGGCCTGTGCTGCCGCCCCCACAGCCGGCGATGGGCAGTAGGGCCAACACAGCACACAGTGCGTAAGGCCATCGGCGCGTTGTACCGGACCGTTGCGCGCCCGTGCACTTGGTCCTAATCATGGGGTGCATCCTTCCAGCCGCGCCGATTCTGCACGAGCGCGAGCCGGGATTGTGCACGCACTCGTCTACCGCGCGCCTTGCATTCGCGATGACAGCGGCGAGTTCGGTCCGCATTTTCGAGAGAGATTGAGCGCTGCGGCTCGTACTTGCATGATGGAGTGATGTTCCCTGACTGGCAGAGCATGACGGACGCGCAGCACGAGCGCTGGGAAACGGTGCTGGGCACTCTCGCCGCGGCCCTTCCGCCGCACGCCGCAGGCGTCATCGTCGACGGCGAACACGCGCAGGTCGTCGCGGACCGGATCGCGCACGCGCTGCGCTCGACTGGACGGCACTGCGTCCGCATCACCGACCAGAACCCGCTCGCCGACGAGGACGCCTGGCGCATCGAGCGCGGCTCGACCACCATCGCGCTCGCCGACGGCCCGCGCTGGCGCGAGAACCCGCCGACCGGCCGCTGGGAACTCGCCATCTGGCTGCGGACCACCGGCGACCACCCAGGCACCGGACCCGCGAACTCGAACTCGAACGCGAACTCCCAGACGAAACCCGCCGGCGAGGTCGTTCTCGACCTGGCCGACCCGTCCTGGCCGATCATCCGTCGCGTCTCCGGCGCGATCGCGATGCCCGAACACTGGTATGTCGCCGAGACCCAAGCCTTCTTCGCCGTGCGCGCGGCCACCTGGGACAGCAAGTTCGGCGACGACCTGCCCGCCTACGCCGCCGCTGTCGCCGAAGCCGCGCCGCCACTCGGCGGCACCGCGCTCGACCTCGGCTGCGGCACCGGCCGCGCATTGCCCGCGTTGCGCGCGGCGGTCGGCCCGACCGGTCGCGTCATCGGTCTCGACCTGACCTCGCAGATGCTTGACGCGGTGCGCTCCAGCAGCCGTGATCGCGACGCCACTGCGCTGCTGCTCGGTGATGCGCGGCGCCTTCCGCTCGCGGACGCCTCCATCGACGCCGTCTTCGCCGCCGGTCTGCTCAACCACCTCGACAAACTGTCAGCGGGGCTGAGCGAACTGGCCCGCGTCACCAGGCTCGGCGGTCAGCTGATCATCTTCCACCCGACCGGGAGCGCCGCGCTGGCCGCGCGCCACGGCCGGGTTCTCGGTGCGCACGAACCGCTCGCCGAGCACATGCTCGGCGCCGCGCTGGCCGGCACGGGCTGGAAGCTGGACTACTACGACGATCCGGTGAGCCGCTTCCTCGCCCTCGCGACGCGCACGTAGCCGACCGACGTGCGCTTGAGTCCGTCGTCACCATCGTCGGCTCTAGCGATGAGCGCTATGATCGCGCCGCGCTCACGCAGCAGCGAGGCGACAAAGGCCCACGAGTCAGGAGACTGCCGTGCCGGATGCCGACAGCACCACACAGCCGTCCCGTTTCGAAGTGGACGGCGTCGGCCTGGCCTACGAGGAGGCCGGGTCCGGCGAGGCCACGCCGCTGGTCTTCATTCACGGCTGGACCGCCAACCGGCACCGCTGGGACCACCAGTTCGAGCACTTCGCCAAGTCCCGGCGGGTGCTGCGGCTCGACCTGCGCGGCCATGGCGAGAGCGACAAGCCGACCGGGCGTTACAGCATCGACGGCCTCGCCGCCGATGTGCGCCGCCTGCTCGATGATCGCGGCGTCGACCGCTTCATCCCCATCGGCCACTCGATGGGCGGGATGATCGCGCAGACGCTCGCTCTCGCCGAACCGGAGCGGGTCGAGCGGCTGGTGCTGGTCGGGTCGGTGAGTCAGATGGTGTACAGCCGCTCGCGCGGCCTGGTGATGACGCTCTCCAAGAGCGTGCCCTACAACACCTTCGTCGCGGTCAACATTCAGCGCGCGTTCAAGCGGGGCTACCCGAAGGACCAGATCCGGCAGTACATCGCCGACTCGCAGGCCACGCCCCGGCACGTCGTCATGTCCTGCTACGACGCGATGCGCGAGTTCGACGTGCTCGACCGGGTCCACGAGATCCAGGTCCCGGTGCTGATCGTGCACGGCCGCCACGACATCCAGTTCCCGCCGGCCCAGGCCAAGCGCATCGCGGCGAACTGCGCGAACGCCACAGTCGAGATCCTCGACACCGGGCACGAGTGCCCGATCGAGAACCCGCAGGCCGTGACCGACGCGATCGAGGCGTTCCTCGCCGCGCCCTGAGCCGCCGCAACGCCCGCCGCAGCGTCCGTGCCGCTGTACACGTCTGGGAAGCTGAAGAAGATCTTGCCGCGGCGTGCAGCTAATCTTCAGGAATGCGCGTCTCCAGAATCGTGACGAACTCCGAAGCCCGACTGCCGCAGCAGGTCTCCCGCCGCCGATTCATGGGCGGCGCGGTGGGACTGGCCGCGCTGGGCTCCTTCGCCGCGGCCTGCCAGGGAGACGCGAGCCCGGCTGCCAACTCCGCCGCGGCCAGCCCGAACCCGGTCGCGATGCAGAGCGGCGGCGGCGCGAGCGCGAGCCCGAGCGCCACGGCCGCCGCCGGGCCCGACCCGCAGCTGCTGGCCCAGCGCTACCAGGGACTCAAGCCGTTCGCCCCGGCCCCGGCGCCGCCCGCGGTCAAGCCGATCGCGCTGAGCGTGGACCACCCGCAGGTCTTCTCCAAGGTGCCGATCAGCGACAAAGTGGTCTTCGTCACCGTCGACGACGGGATCGAGAAGGACCCGGCATACATCCAGATGGTCAAGGACTTCCAGATCCCGATCACCATCAGCCTCGCCGACACGCTGATCCGCGACGACTACGCCTACTTCGAGAAGCTGTACCAGACCGGGTTCGTCTCCATCCAGAACCACACGGTCAACCATCCGCTCAACATGCCGAGCCTGTCCGCGCAGCGGCAGCTCGATGAGATCTCCGGACAGCAGCAGAAGCTTGAGAAGGAGTACGGAGCGACGCCGTACCTCTTCCGCGCGCCCGGCGGCAACTACAACTCCGTCACGGTGAACGCGGTCAAGCAGGCCGGTCTCAAGGGCATGATGAACTGGAAGGAGTCGATGGAGATCCACGACATGCAGTACCAGACCGCCTCGCACAACCTCCAGCCCGGAGACATCATCCTGGCCCACTTCCGCGGCCCCGCTCAGCTCAAGGGCGAGACCATGGTGCAGATGATGATCAACCTCTACAAGCACATCCAGGCGCAGGGGTTCACGGTCGCGGACGTCACGAAGTACGTGTGATCAGGGTTCGCGGGCATATCAGAGTTCGTTGACGTACCCGCGCCGGTCGGCTGCCGCTCAGCGTTGCGGTTGCGGCTGCGCCTGCCGGTGAGCCGCCCCCTGCCGGTGCGTCGCGACGACGTCGTAGAGCGCGACCAGCAGGGCCAACAGCACCAGGCCGATCGCGACGACGAGGCCGCGCTGGAAGGCATCCGCCCAACGCCCCGGATCGCTCGGCTGGCCGCCGCCTGTGTGCGGACCGTCCGCCGCCGAACCGACCGCGGCGAAGAACACCGAGCCGACCGCCGCGATGCCCACCGCGGAGCCGATCCGCTGTGCGGTCTGCAGCACCCCGGCGGCGCTGCCTGCGTAGCGGACCGGCACCTCGGACAGCGTGATGGTCTGGTTCGGCGCGATCACCAGGCCGCTGCCCAGCCCGGCCACGGCCAGCGGCGCCACGGTCGCCCAACCCACCTCCCGGCCCGGCACCAGGTGCACCGCGAGCAGCGTCCCGCCAAGGCCGATGCCGACCAGCACCAGCCCGGCGGTGATCAGCGGCCGGCCGAGCCGGTTCACCATGCGGCCGCCGAGGGCCGAGGCGATCCCGGAGCCGACCGCGAACGGCGTCATCGCGGCCCCGGCGAGTAGCGCGCTGTACCCGAGGCCGGCCTGCACGTAGAGGGTGAAGATGAAGAAGATCGCGGTGAAGCCGGAGAAGTAGACCAGCGCGATCGCCGAGCCCAGGCTGTATGAGCGGAACCGGAAGAGCGCGAGATCGACGAGCGGATCGGCCCGGTTCTGGCGCCGCCGTTCCCAGAGCACGAAGCCGGCCAGCACCAGCCCGGCGGCTGGCAGCAGCAGCCACTTGAGCGGGCCGCGCCATTGCTGCTCCTCGACCAAGGGCAGCAGGATCAGCACGACGCCCACGGCGAGCAACACCACGCCGACCGGGTCCAGTCCTTCCGGCCGGCTGCCGCGGGTGTCCGGGTCCTGCTTCGGCTCGCGCGCTTTCATCTCCTGGTGGCTTGGCAGCAGCCGATACGCGGCGGGCAGCGCGGCCAGGCCGATCGGGACGTTGACGTAGAAGACCCAGCGCCAGCCGTCGGTCGGTCCACCGGCCGAAATCAGCAGCCCGCCCAGCAGCGGGCCGATCGCGGTGGACAACCCGATCACCGCGCCGAGCAGACCGAAGGCGCGGCCGCGTTCCCGGCCGCGGAAGAGCTGCTGGATCAGTCCGGCGACCTGCGGGTTGAGGATGCCGCTCGCCAGGCCCTGCGCGAACCGGGCCGCCACCAGCCAGGACGGCCCGGTGGCGACACCCGCGAGCGCGCTGGTCACGGTGAAGGCGGCCAGTCCGATCATGAAGGCGGTGCGGCGGCCATGGGTGTCGCCGAGCCGTCCAGCCGGAACCAGGACCAGGCCGAAGGCCAGCGCGTAACCGGACAGCACCCACTGGAGGTCGTCCGGCGAGGCGTGCAGCCCGGCTTTGAGGGAAGGCAGCGCCACGTTGACGATGCTCACGTCGAGCAACGTCATGAACCCGGCGACCAGGCACACGGCCAGCGCACTCCAGCGCGCGTCGGTGGGTTTCCCGTTCGGCGACGCGCTGTTACGTGCTTCCTCGGACGCGGTGTTACGAGTCTCTGCTGACACGGTGCTGGCTCGGCTCTGTCGGAATTCGGAGTGTTCGCTTCAGCTCTCCACTACCGGTCACCGCCAAACGATCGCTACACAACCGGCCGAGCCGGGCGGTACACGATCAGCGAGCGCGGCTCTTTCCCCACGTCAAGCCGCGCCTCGGCGTCCGCAGCCTCGCCGTCCACGCAATAGCCGAGCTCCTCGGCGGCGCTGGACAGCGTCAGCGTCGTGGCGGCGCGGTACTGATACACGCGGCTGTTGGCGAGGGTTCCGGTGGCCAGCGCGGCGAGCAGCCGGACGCGGGCGAGTGGCTTGCCGGCATCGACGATCCGGATGTCCAGGTCGCCGTCCTCCAGCCGCGGGCGGCCGGAGGGCGCGAGGCCGGCCGGCTGGTAGCGGCAGTTGCCCGCGAACAGCAGCCACAAGCGCCGCTCGACACCATCGACCCGGCACTGCACCGGTTTGCCGTCACGCAGCACGTCGATCGCGCCGGCCAGAACCGCGGGCCACTTGCCGAGCCGGCGTTCATAGCGCTCGCGGGCATGGACCAGGTCGACGTATGCGCCGACGCTGAAGGTGTTCACGAACACGCGGTCATTGACCGTACCCACATCGACCGCGATCGCCTCGCCCTTCTGCAAGGCGGCGACGGCGTCGTCGACGGACTCGATGCCGATGTCGCGGGCGAAGTGGTTGAGCGTTCCGGCCGGGACCACGAGCAGCGGTACGCCGGCTCGAAGCGCGGCGCTGACCGCGGCGTTGATCGTGCCGTCACCCCCGGCGACACCGAGCACCGCGGCCCGTTTCGCCGCCTGCTCCAGCAGTCCGGGCAGATCCGCGCAGTCCTGCGCGACGACGACCTCGGCCGCGGGCAGCCGCTCCCGGATCTGCTGCTCAAGCTGCTCGGTGCCGTTCTGTTCACCACTGTTCTGTTCACCACTGTTCTGCTCACGGCTGCGCCCCGCGGCCGCGTTCACCACCAGGACCAGGCCCTCGCCGGTGGCCAGCGCCGGGGCTTCGTCGCCGGCCGCAGGCGCCTGCGCGGGTTCCGGGTCGAGCGGTGGCCACCAGCGGGTGGTGAGCAAACCGGCCGCGACGCCGACCGCCGCTCCCGCCACCACGTCGGTCGGGTAGTGCACCCCGGTGACCACGCGGGACGCGGCGACCCCGGCGGCCAGCGCGGCGACCGGGAGCGCCAGATAAGGGTTCTCCAATGCCACGCCGGTGGCGAAGGCGGCGGCCGAGGCGGCGTGGCCGGACGGGAAGGAGGAGCTGTCCGGCACGCGGCGCAGCTGCCGGATCAGCGGGATGCCCGCCGCTGTCGGCCGTGGCCGGCGGATCAGGGTTTTGCCGACCAGGTTCGCCGAGGCGCTGGCCAGGCTCACCGAGGCCAGGCCGCGCAGCGCGGCGCGGCGGGTGTTGCGGCGCGGTGTCGCGGCCATCGTCGCGGCCAGGCCGATCCAGAGCTTGCCGTGATCAGCCGCCCGGCCGAGCTTGGGCAACACATGATCGAGAACCCGCGACTGCGTCGGCGACACAAAGCCCATCAGATGTTTGTCGAAGCCGGATATCCGGAGCGGGCGTACAGGCATGGCTACCTCCCCTGGGGACTGCCGCCGTTTACCCGCCACGCGCGAGGGCACACGGGCGTCGCCGGATATCCGAGTGTTGATCACCTTGATGAAGTGGAAACGGAAGGGAGCGACCGATGGCCGTCAGCTCGCACGTGCGTGGGCATTCCACGCGGCGGATGGCGCGTGGCGACGCGATACGGACGCTGGGGCGAGTTGGCTTCGTCGCCCGCGGGATCGTCTATCTGATCATCGGCTGGATAACGCTGCTCATCGCGTTGCAGCACAAAACCCTGGAGGCGGACCGTACCGGAGCGCTTGAGCTGATCGCGGGCAAGCCGCTCGGCTCGGTGCTGCTGTGGTTCCTGGTCGTCGGCTTCGGCGGGATGGCGCTGTGGCGACTGTCGCTGGCGGCATACCCGCCGCCAGGCAAGACGGGCGCGGGTTCGCGCGCCGCATCGCTCTTCCGGGTCGTGCTGTACGCGATCGCCTGCGCCAGCACCCTGAGTTTCGTGCTGACGCACCACGCCAGCGGTTCGACGAATCAGGCCTCGCAGGACTTCACCGCCCGCGCGATGAAGCATTCCGGCGGCCAGGTGCTGGTGGCGCTGGTCGGCGTCGCGCTCATCGTCGGCGGACTCGCGCTGGTCTGGCGCGGGGTGAAGCGTTCGTTCGCCAAGGACCTCAATCTGAGCGCGATGAGCGCGGCCAAGCGGCGCTGGGTGCTGCGGCTCGGCACGATCGGCAACATCGCGCGCGGTGTGGTCTTCGCCGCGGTCGGCGGGTTCATGCTCGACGCGGCGGTCACCTTCGATCCGGCGCGAGCCAAGGGCGTGGATGCGACGCTGCGCTCATTCGCGGCCGCGTCGTACGGTCCGGTGCTGCTTGTGCTGATGGCGTTCGGCCTGGCCGCGTTCGGCCTCTACTCCTGGGGCGAGGCGCGGTGGCGGCGGCTCTAAGGGGCCGCCGAACGTGCTCTGTTCGGGTTCGGATCATGTCCGAACCCGAACAGGCCCGGGGCGAAAACGCCAGAGACAGACTCGAGGCCGTCGGGGCGTCACGCCCCGGCGGCCAGTTCGTTGCGGGCTTGCGCGACGGTCGGGTATACCGTGAACGTGCCGCGCAGGCACATGTGCTCCAGCAGCCGGCGAACCCACGGGCGCGCAGCGGCGAGGCAGAGCCAGCCCCCTGACGCGCAGAGAGCGGCTTGCCAGCGGGTCAACTCGGTGATCGCGTCACCGTCGAGGTCGTAGAGCCTTGAGAGATCGAGCAGGATGCGAGTGCGCCCCGCGCGTACCAGACCGTCCAGTGTCCGGGTCAGCTCGCCGATACGGTCGGTGTGGAGCTCGCCCCAGATTTGCACGACGGCGTAGTCGTCGGCGGATTGAACGCGCAGCTCGAGCGGGTGCACGGATCCGGCCTCAAGGCTTGACTCGGTGACGACAGACATGGTTCTCCTCCTCGCTACCTGCTCAGGACTTGTGCGCAGCACGCGGTCGCCTGCGCGGCGCACAGTCCGTCAATCGGGGAGAGCCGTCCGTACCCGCCGCCGCGCAAAACATGCGCCCCCGCCGGACCGTCGCATGATCGCCCGGTTCGCGGGTACCGGTTTCTGCCTTGCCGGGCGAACTCGTCACGCGATCGAGCGCGCCCGAGCGGAACGTCGATCACAGGATGGGAGGCGGGTCATGCTCGTCGTAGGACTGCTGCTCCTCGCCGCGGCGGTGGCCGTCGGCGCGGCCGGAGTCGCGGCCAACACCGGCACTGAGCACCAGCTGTCCAACGGTTTCACGCTCTTCGGCTATCACCTGCACGGTTCGGCCGGGCGGCTGTACCTGGCCGGGCTCGTGATCGGGGCGGTAGCGATGCTGGGCTTCATGATGGTGGCCGATGGGCTGCGCCGCGACGCCGCGCTGCGCCGCGAACTCGGCAGGTTCCGCCGCGACGCCCGCGCTCGTCGCCGGGCCGAGGCCGGCGGTCCGGGCAAGACGGCTCCGGTGGTCACGGCTCCCACGGCCGCCACCGCGCCCGCCAAGGCGGCGCCTGCCAAGAAGGCAGAGCCGGTTGCCGCGCGTGCCGCCGATGCCGCCGATGCGGCCGATGCGGCCGACACCTCAGCCGAGCGTTCGGCCCGGCGCCGCGGGCTGCGTGGCTGGCGTCCGGCGCGTCCGGCGAGTTAACGATCTGAGCTGAGACGCCGGAGTCTGCGAGTATTGACGTACTCGCAGACTCCGGCGTCTCAGGCTTCGATCCCAGCGACGATCGTGCCGTCGGCCCTAGGGTCTGTTCGGGGTTCGGATCATGATCAGCGAATCGCCACGCGCCGCCAGGCGCAGATGGTTCACTGCGCGACGAGCATGGGCGCGCGCCTGGAGCATCCTCGTACCGGGTCGTACTTGGATGATTCAGGCGTGCGGCCAGGCGAAGTCGATCAGCCGATTCGCCATGATCCGAACCCCGAACAGGCCCTAGGCCGGGAGCACCATCAGGTCGCGGTCGGTGCGGTTCAGCCGCTCGCCGCCGCTTTCGGTGCAGATGACGATGTCCTCGATGCGCGCGCCGAATCGGCCCGGCAGGTAGATCCCCGGTTCGATGGAGAAGGCCATGCCGGGCTCCAGTGGCCGCGAGCTACCGGCGACGATGTAGGGCTCCTCGTGCGTCTCGAGGCCGATTCCGTGGCCGGTGCGGTGGATGAACCGGTCACCGTATCCGGCCGCTGCGATCATGTCGCGGCCCAACGCATCAAGCTGTTCCGCGGTGATCCCCGGCCGCACCGCTTCGACTTGCGCGCGCTGCGCGTTGACCAGCACGTTGTACAGCTCAAGGAACTCCTTCGGCGGTTCGCCGACCGCGTACACGCGCGTCGAGTCTGAGCAATAGCCGTCGCGGGTCGTGCCGCCGATGTCGACGACCACCGGGTCACCGGGCTCGATCGTCCGGTCGGAGACCTCATGATGCGGGCTGGCCCCGTTCGGGCCCGCGGCCACGATCACGAAATCGACCCGCTCATGTCCCTCGGCGAGGATCGCGTCCGCGATGTCCCGGCCGACCTCGCGCTCCGTGCGGCCCGCGCGCAGCCACTCGCCCATGCGCGCGTGCACGCGGTCGATCGCGGCGCCGGCCCGCCGCAGCGCCTCGGCCTCAGCGGGCGTCTTGCGCTGTCGCAGGGCACTGAGCACGCCGCCGGCCAGATCCTGCTCCGCATCGGGCAGAACCCTGCGAAACTCGGCTGCCTTCTCCACCCACATGTGGTTGTCCAGGCCGATCCGCTTGCCACCGGACACGCGAGCGGCGGCGATCGCGTACGGGTCCTCGGTCTCGTTCCACGCCACGATCTGCAGACCCGAGGCTCCGGCCGGAGAGGCTGCCGCGACCGGCTGCTCCAGCGCGGGCACCAGCAGGCACGGCTCCCCGCTGACCGGCAGCACCAGGCAGGTCAGCCGCTCGAACGGCAGCGCGTCGTAGCCGGTCAGGTACCGCAGATCCGCGCCGGGGCAGACCAGGAGCGCGTCCAGACCGGCCCGCGCGGCGGCCTCGCGGGCGAAATCGAGGCGCTGCGCCGGGTAGAGGGCCGAAATCTCGCCGCCGTCAGACATGGCAACTCCAGAGCGTTCAACGGGACATTGATCCGCTCCATCCTGCCGTACCGCGGCCTCAAGAGCGTGCCGTCAAGCACCACGGTGGCCGCGTCGACGTCGACGCCCTAGAACGTGAAGCGTTCCTGGTGGATGTGACGGCGCGGCACCCGCGCCTCGCGCAGCGACTCCCCGGCGGCCTGGATCATGCTGCTCGATCCGCACAGGAAGACATCGCGGTTCTGGATGTCGGGCACCAGCGAGGTGATTCGCTCCGCGCTGAGCGGGCCCGGGTTGGCGTCCCGCGGACCGAGCAGGTAGTGCACCGTCAGCCGGCCGCTGGCGGCGAGCCAGGCGAGTTCCCGGTGGAAGACGATGTCGCCTCGGCGCGACGCGCGGTAGAGCAGCACCAAGTCCTCGCCGGCGGCGGCCAGCGGGTCGATCAGTGCGCGCAGCGGGGTGATGCCGATGCCGCCCGCGATCAGTACGACCTTGCGGCGAGTGCGCAGTGCCGCGGTCATCGCGCCGTACGGGCCCTCAGCGAAGACACGGACGCCTGGTTGGAGTTCCTGTAGCGCCCTGGTGTGGTCGCCGAGCGCGCCGACCGTGATGCGCAGCCACTCGCGGTTCGGGGCTGCGGAAAGCGAGAACGGGTGCGACTGCCACCAGAAGCCGCGGGCCAGGAATCGCCAGCGGAAGAACTGGCCCGGCTCGGCCTGGAGCCGGCGCAGGTGGCGGCCCGTCAGGTAGATGGACACCGCGTCGTCGGACTCACGGTGCACGTCGACCACGCGCAGCCGGTGCCGCATCGAGAAGATGATCGGCTTTACGACGCGGAACGCGAACACGGTCAGCGCCACCGCGACGTAGAGGCCGACCGCGAACAGCCGCGCGCCATAGTTCGCGTCGAAGGTGCCGCCCGCGGTGAACTCGTGCGTGAAGAACAGCACGATCGCGAGGTACACGAGATAGTGCGTGTACTGCCACGTCTCGTACCGCACCCGCCTGCGCACGGCCCGCGCCGAGATGAATCCGATGAGGAGCAGGAGCCCGAGCCCGATCGTCGCATCGAGCAGGTAAGGCATGTCCAGGATCATCAAGAACTGTGAAGGCACCTTGTTCACGGAGCCGGCGTAGCCAAGGGTGATCAGGACGGCGTGCGCGAGCAGCAGCAGCACCAGCGATTCGCCGCTGGCCCGGTGCGCGGCGGTCAGCCAGTCCGAGCCGATCGCCCGCTCGAGCCACGGAATCCGCGCCATCAGCAGCACCTGGATCAGCACCAGGTAGGCGCCGAGCATGCCCGCGGCCTGACCGGCGGCGGTGGCCTGACCGCCGAGATTGGCCAGCGTGGTGTCCGGCGTGTCCATCCAGAAGAAGGCCAGCACCGCGACCGCGCCCGCGATCACCAGGCCGAACAGGCCGGCCGCGAGGTACTCGCGCGGCGGCAGCGACCTCGTCGAGAGCCGCGAGCGGTGCAGCGGGCGCGCGCGATATGCGAACGGCGTCGACACTGCCACGCGCTGCCCCGGCACGACCGAAGGCGTCTGACCGCCCGGCCGCGCCTGCGCCGCGGCACGAGACTGCGCCGTCGCACGAACCTGGGCCGCGACCCGCGCCTGCGCGGTCGGCCGGCTACCCGACGGCGGCCGGCCCGGCCCAGGAGAAGGCACGGAGACGGCACGATCCACCCATTCCGCCATGGTCTGCAGCTCCACATGCCTGGTTGCGGCCTTGTCCCCTCCTGGGCGGCCTCTTGTGAGCGGTCCACGACGAAGAGGCGCAATCGGTTCACCGACGGTTCACGGACCGTGCTGTTACAGAACGCGTAGAACCGATCACGGGCTTCATCCGTGCGGACAGGTCGACACACCCGGCCCGAGTCTTCTTGGGAGCGCACTCGATGACCATCACGCATCAGCCGTCTGACCTACTGACCGACGATGACGCCGCCGACAAGCAATCCTGCGACGCAGGCGCCTGCGCGCGCTTAGCGCTGAACCGGCGCGGCCTGCTGCGCGGCGCGGCGGCGGCCGGGACGGCGGTGGTCGCCGGGGCCGGGCTGTCCGCGTGCGGCCACATCCTGGACCCGAACGAGAACGCCGCGGACGGCGCACCGCCCAGCGGCGCGACCGTGACCGACATGACCGCACCTCCGGCGACGAGCAGCGCGGCGGCCAAGCCGATGAGCGGCGGCGCCGGCATGGACGCGAGCAAGATGCCGGATCAGACCATGAAGACCACCGCCGCCATGCCGACCGGCACGCTGCTCGGCAAGGCCTCGCAGATCCCGGTGGGCGGCGGCGTCGTGTTCGCGAACCATCAGGTCGTGGTGACGCAGCCGAAAGCCGGAACCTACAAGGCATTCAGCTCGGTCTGTACCCATGCCGGATGCCAGTGCAATGAGGTAGCCTCAGGCATGATCAACTGCCCGTGCCACGGCGCCTCATTCAGCATCAGCGACGGTTCGGCGCTGCAAGGCCCGACGCAGACTCCGTTACCCGCCAAAACCGTGACCGTCGCCAACGGGGAAGTCCGTCTCCAGGCGTGATCGGCATGGTTTCGACGAGTGGCGCGGGCGCGGCCTGGATCGGGATCGCCGTCGTGGGGATCCTCAGCCAGGCCGCACCGGCGGTCTATTGGTTCGTCAGGAAGCGGCGCAGGACGTGACGGTCATGCCCTGACCGGTGCCCGTGCCCTGGAAACCGAAGTTGGTCGTCTGACCGGCGCCGACGCTGCCGTCATAGCAGCACCCTGGCCCGCGATGAGCCGGCTCGGGAAGCTGAGCCCTGATCACGGGCTCAGCGATCAGGCCTCGAATCCGAGACTTTCTGAGGCTGCGCCGGAAAGGTTCCACGACGAATCAGCCATTGCAGTTGCCGCTCCACCTGCACGGCTTCGCCGCCCTCGTGATGGTTGAACGGGTACACCTGGATCGTCCGCTCGGGAACGGCACCGTCTGACAGCGTGTTGTCATCGCCGTCGCGGCGGCGGGCCCCGTATTGGTTGTAGGCGGCGAACACGGTGCTCGGTGGGCAGATGTTGTCGCGCAGGCCGACGCCGAAGTGCGCAGGCGCGTGCGCGCGCCGAGCGAACGCGACGCCGTCGACGTAAGACAGCGTCCGGCGCACCGCGGGCTCGGCGTCGCGGTGTACGGACAAGTACGTCACGATCTCGCCGTATGGCCCGGCCTCGGTGATGTCGATGGCCCGCCGCGGATGGCACAGCAGCGGCGCCGTGCATATCAGGGCCGCGAGATCCGGCACCAGCCCGGCGACGGCCAAGGCCAGCCCGCCGCCCTGGCTGTTGCCTGCGGCGATGATCCGCGCTGGATCGACACCGGGCAGTTCGCGAACCGCGTCGAGCGCGCGCACCGCGTCGGTGATGAGCCTGCGGTAGTAGTAGTCCTCCGGCGCGAGGATGCCGCGGGTGATCGGCCAGTGGCCGCCGTGTGGGGTGGCATGCGGATCAGGGGTCTCACCGCCCGAGCCGTACTGGTCGCCTTGTCCGCGGCAGTCCATCAGCAGGTGCGCGTAGCCGGCCACCGGCCAGGTCAGCCGTTCCTGCGGCAGC
Organism: Actinocrinis sp.; assembly: GCA_035763685.1. Taxonomy (GTDB): domain Bacteria; phylum Actinomycetota; class Actinomycetes; order Streptomycetales; family Catenulisporaceae; genus Actinocrinis. Next base: position 43,619 of record DASUAR010000019.1, read on the forward strand.
CCGCGGCCGCGGCCGTAGCCGACGAACTCGACGACCGCGGGCAGCGGCGCTTCGATCCCGGCCGGGCGGCTGTACCAGGCGCGGATCGGATCGCCGCCGAAGCCGGCGAAGGTGACGTCCCAGGACTCGACCAGGCGCAGGCTGTTCGATACCGGCCGCACTTCGAGCACTGGTTCGCTGCCGCGCGCGTCTTTCAGGGTGCTGTCCCAGAACGCGTCGAAGTCCGCCGGCTCCGGCACGGTCGGCGCATAGCGCTCCAGCTGTTCGAGCGGGAGATCGAATGGGGCCATGGTTCCTCGCATGAGTCGGATCGCGGGGGCGGCGGCGTCAGGGTTCTGTGTGCCTGGTCGGAGTCAGCGCCCGATCTCAGGTGGCGCGGTCGTTTCGCGCACCACCAGCTCGGTGACCAGATCCACCCGGCTGGTCGGCAGATCCGCGCCGCGGGCCAGGTCGATCAGCATCCGGGTCGCCGTCTCGGCCATGTCGCGCAACGGCTGGTTCACCGTGGTGAGCGCCGGATCGGTCCATGCGGCCACCGGCAGGTTGTCGTAGCCGATCACCGAGACCTGTCCGGGCACTTCCAGGCCGAGCCGCCGCGCGGCCCGAAGCACGCCCATCGCCTGGAGGTCCGAGCCGGCGAACACCGCGGTCGGCCGGTCGGCCCGGTCGAGCAGCTTCAAGCCGTATTCGTACCCTGCGTCGACGTAGAAGTTGCCGTAGCGCACCAGCTCCGGATCGACCGGCAGGTCGGCCTCGTCGTGTGCGGAGCGGAAGCCGGACACTCGGGCGCGGCTGCACAGCACGTCGCGCGGCCCGGAGATGATCGCGATGCGCCGGTGGCCGAGTTCCAGCAGGTGCCTGGCCGCGAGCAGGCCGCCGTTCCAGTTGTTCGAGCCGACGGTGGGCACCGAAGCGGTGGTCGCGCTGTCGGTGTCCACGACGACGAACGGGATGCGCTGGCGCCGCAACTGCTGGCACTGCGGCTGGGTCGGGCTGCACATGACGAACACCACGCCGAGCGGCCGGCTGGTCAGGACGCCGTCCAGCCAGGGCTGCGGCGGATGATGCCGGCCGCCCAGCTGTGAGAGCACGACGTTGACGCCGGCCACGGCGGTCACCGCCTCGACCCCGGCGACGATCAGCATCGCCCAGATCGAGTTGAACTCGTGGAAGACCAGCCGGATCTGTCCGGCGTCGGACGGCTTGCGCGGCTGACGGCGGCGATACCGGTGCAGCTCGAGGCTCGCCTCGACCCGCGCCCTCGTCTCCGGCGCGACGTCGGCGCGACCGTTGAGCACCTTGGAGACGGTCGCGATGGACACGCCGACCTCGTCGGCGATGGTCGCGATCGTCGGCGAGCCTGGGCTGTCATCCGCCTCGGGAGAGGTCATCGAAAGGTCACCTCAGTATGCAAAAACTTTCGGTGAGCATAGCAGCGGATCCAGGGCTGTCCAGAGCGGTGCCGTGAGACTTTCAGGGCTCTGTCCGCGGCGCGCGAAGTGCGTCGGGATAAGGGAAAAGCGCTGTTGGAAAGTCTTGACACACCTGGCGGGAAGGCCTAGCTTACCGCAACACACTGCGGTTCTGATCTCGAAACTTTCGATGCAGTACGCAGCCCTGTCTGCCGGATTTGGCGCCCTGGGGCAGCGTCGGGGCGAAGGGGCGGCATGGGAAATCACGGGTCCGCGGACACGGACCGCACCGGCGACGGCGCGCAGCGGTGGCGCGACGCGCGGCTTTCGCCGGCGCAGCGGGCCGACGCCCTCATCGCGCTGATGACCTTGGCGGAGAAGGCCGCCCAACTGGTCGGCGTGTGGGTCGGCGCGGACGCCTCGGGTCAGGGGGTCGCCCCGCATCAGGACGAGATGCGCAACGGCACGCCGTGGCCCGAGCTGATCCGCTACGGCCTCGGCCAGCTGACCAGGCCGTTCGGCTCCGCTCCAGTCGACCCGGTGCTCGGCGCGCGCTCGCTGGCCGCCTCCCAGGCCCAGATCGCGGCCGCCAGCCGGTTCGGCATCCCGGCCCAGGTGCACGAGGAGTGCCTGACCGGGTTCGCCACCTGGGGCGCCACCGCCTTTCCCGCGCCACTGAGCTGGGGCGCGAGCTTCGACGCGGAACTGATCGAGCTGATGGCCGGGCGGATCGGCCGATCCATGCGCGCCGCCGGAGTGCATCAGGGCCTTGCTCCGGTGCTGGACGTCACCCGCGATTACCGTTGGGGCCGCACCGAGGAGACCATCGGCGAGGACCCGTATCTGGTCGGCGTCATCGGCGCGGCCTATGTCAGGGGTCTGGAACAGGCCGGCATCGTCGCGACGCTCAAGCACTTCGCCGGATACTCGGCCTCACGCGGCGGCCGCAACCTCGCCCCGGTGCCGATGGGCCGCCGCGAACTGGCCGACGTGGTACTGCCGCCGTTCGAGATGGCGCTGCGGCTCGGCGGCGCGCGCTCGGTGATGCATTCCTACGCTGAGATAGACGGCGTTCCGGTCGCCGCGGACGAGGGCTTGCTCACCGGTTTGCTGCGCGAAGACTGGGGATTCACCGGCACCGTGGTCGCCGACTACTTCGCCGTGCGCTTCCTCCAAACGCTGCACGGCGTGGCCGCGGCCGCCGCGGACGCCGCCGGCCTGGCCCTCAAAGCAGGGATCGATGTCGAACTGCCCACGGTGGACGCCTACGGTGCGCCCCTGGTCGAGGCGGTACGCGCGGGAACCGTGGACGAGGCGCTGGTCGATCGCGCCCTGCGCAGGGTCCTGATCCAAAAGGCACAGCTCGGCCTGCTCGACGAACCCGCGACGGACGCGGTGACGCGGCCGGCCTCGGCCGAGTCGCTGGTCTTCGACGACGAGGAGAATCAGCAGATCGCCCTGCGCCTGGCCCGGGAATCGGTGATCCTGCTGCGCAACCGCGGCGGCGTGCTGCCGCTGCCGGCCGGCCGCCGGATCGCCCTCATCGGGCCGGTCGCCGACGAGCCGCTGGCGATGCTCGGCTGCTACTCGTTCCCGGTGCACGTGAGCGCTCATGCCGGTCACGGTCTCGGCCTGGAGATCGCCTCGCTGCGGGAGTCGCTCAGTGAACTGATTCCGGGCCTGGCTTACTCGCCCGGCTGCGCCGTGGACGGCGACGACACGTCGGGTATCGCCGCGGCGGCCGCTGTCGCGGCGGACTGCGACGTGTGCGTGCTGGCGGTCGGCGACCGTTCCGGACTGTTCGGCCGCGGCACCTCCGGCGAGGGCTGCGACGCGGCGGACTTGCGGCTGCCGGGGGTGCAGCCGGAACTGGTGCGCGCCGTGCTCGCCACCGGAACTCCCGTCGTGTTGGTGCTGCTGGCCGGGCGTCCGTACGCGCTCGGCGAAGAGGTCGAGGACGCCGCGGGCATCGTCTGCGCGTTCTTCCCCGGTCAGCGCGGCGGCCAGGCGCTGGCCGAGGTGCTGACCGGCGTCGTGAATCCGTCCGGCCGGCTGCCGGTGAGCGTGCCGCGCGACGCCGGCGGCCTGCCCTCGACGTACCTTTCGCCGCCGCTCGGCCGCCGCTCGCAGGTCTCTTCGATCGACCCGACGCCCGCCTTCCCGTTCGGATTCGGGCTCGGATACACCGACTTCGAGTGGAGCGACGCCGGTCTGGCCGGGCAGCACGGGAACGGTGCACCGCCCACCGACTGGCCCGTCGACGGCGAGGTGACCGTACAGATCACCGTCCGCAACGCCGGGACGCGGCCGGGCACCGAGGTCGTACAGCTCTACCTGCACGACCCCATCGCGCAGACGACCCGGCCGGTGGTCCGCCTCGTCGGCTTCGCCCGAGTCTCGCTGGAACCCGGCCAGCGCACCCGCGTCTCGTTCACGGTCCCCGCCGACCTCGCCTCGTTCACCGGAGTGCACGGCCGCCGCATCGTCGAACCCGGAGACGTCGAACTGCGCTTCGGCCGCTCCAGCGCACACGCCGAGGCCGCGGTGCCCTTGCGCCTGGTCGGCCCCGAGCGCGAGGTGGGTCATCAGCGCCGGCTGGTCTCGGTGATCGAGGTGCGGCCCGGCGTCCCGCTCACGCACACCGCACCGGAGGCCGGAGGATGAGATGAGCACCCCGAGAACCCTGGACCCGCCGTCGGGTACCCGGGCCGCCCCGCGGCCGCGGCCGGGTCGGACCCGCCGCCGCCCGCACCCGCGAAACCGGCTGACCTGGCGCCGCGCAGTGCGCCGGGACTGGCGGCTGTACTCGCTGGTGATCGCGCCGCTGCTGTTCTTCGCCGTCTTCCGCTACCTGCCGATGATCGGCAACGTCATCGCGTTCCGGCGCTACGAGCCGGGCGGGAACCTGTTCGGCGACGAGTGGGTCGGCCTGCACTACTTCCAGATGTTCTGGAGCGACCCGACGTTCTGGCAGGTGTTCACCAACACCCTGATTCTCGGCGGGCTGACGCTGCTGTTCACCTTCCCGGTGCCGATCATCCTGGCGCTGCTGCTCAACGAGGTGCGCACCGCGAGCCTCAAGCGCTTCGTGCAGTCGGTCTCCTACCTGCCGCACTTCCTGTCGATCGTGGTCGTCGCCGCGATCATCACGCAGATGCTCGACTCCAACGGCGTGGTGAACCAGGCGCTGCACGCGGTCGGCCACGCGCCGATCCTGTTCCTCCAGCAGCCCGGCTGGTTCCGGCAGATCTACGTCTCCTCCGAGGTCTGGCAGACCGCCGGCTGGGGCACCATCCTCTATCTCGCCGCGCTGACCACCATCGACGGCCAGCTTTACGAGCAGGCCCGGATCGATGGCGCGAACCGCTGGCAGCAGACCTGGCACGTGACCCTGCCCGGCATCCGGCCGACCATGGTGACGCTGCTGATCCTCAACATCGGCACCTTCATGGCGGTCGGTTTCGAGAAGATCCTTCTGCTGGAGAACCCGCTCACCTACCCGACCGCCGACGTCATCTCCACGTACTTGTACCGCGTCGGCGTGGTGTCGGGCAGCTTCAGCTATGCCGCGGCCATCGGGCTCTTTGATTCGCTGATCGGCCTGACGCTGGTCATCTCCGCGAACTACCTGTCCCGGCGCCTGGTGGGAGCGAGCCTGTGGTAACCATCAGTGAGCTGCGACCCGGGCGCAAGGCCCCGGCGCCGCCGACCCGGGTACGGATCAAGCCGAGCCGCGGCTACCGGGTCTTCCAGGTCGTCAACGCCGTGATCCTGATCGGGGTCGTGGTGGCGACGCTTTACCCGTTCGTCAACATCCTGGCTCAGTCGTTCAGCTCCGAGTCCGCGATCCGCCAGGGCACGGTGAACCTCGTTCCGCACGGGTTCAACCTCACCACCTACAAGACGGTGCTGAAGGACTCGACGTTCTGGACGAACTATCGCAACACCGTCGAGTACACCGTGGTGGCCACCCTCATCTCGATGGTGCTGACCACCTGCTACGCCTACGTGCTCTCCAAGCACCACATCAAAGGCCGCGGCGTCCTGGTCGGCATCGCCGTGTTCACCATGTTCTTCAACGGCGGCCTGATCCCGAACTACGTGCTGGTCAGCCAGCTCGGGCTGCGCAACACGCTGTGGGCGATCGTGCTGCCCAACGCGATCAACGTCTTCAACCTGCTGGTGATGAAGGCGTTCTTCGAGAGCCTGCCCGGCGAACTCGAGGAGGCGGCCGCGGTCGACGGCCTGAACACCTACGGGATCCTGTGGCGGATCGTGCTGCCGCTGTCGAAGGCGGTGATCGCCACGATGATCCTGTTCTACGCGGTCTCCTTCTGGAACTCCTGGTTCTCCGCGTTCTTGTACATGGACCGCTCGGACCTGTTCCCGGTGACCGTCTATCTGCGAAACCTGATCGCCGGCGCCACCGGCGCGAGCGGGATGAACGAGGGCACGTCAAGCGATACCTCGCTCCAGGTGGCGGCCAGTATCCAGGCGGTGACCGTCGTGCTCACCGTGCTCCCGATCCTGACTCTCTATCCCTTTATCCAAAAGTATTTCGTCTCCGGCGTGATGCTGGGCGCGGTCAAGGGCTAGCTCACCTTGGCGCGCCGCGGCCGCAAGACACCCACGCTCCGCGCTCCGTCCGCTCAGACAAAGGAGTCTCAATGAACGCATTCTCTAGAAGCACACTGTCCAGACGGCAAGCCCTCCTCGGGGCGGCCGGCGTCGCCGCGCTGGCCGTGGCCGGTTGCAGCAGCTCCAGCGGCGGCAAGAGCGGCGGCGATCTGTCCGGGAACCGGGACGGAGCCATGGCCAAGTACGGCGTCGGCGACCAGTTCAAGGCGACCGCGCCGCTGACCTTCTCGATCATGGTGCTCAGCAACCCGGGCTACCCGTACGACGCCAAGTGGCCGTTCTGGTCGGAGCTGACCAAGCGGACCAATGTCAGCTTTCAGCCCACGGTGGTGCCGCTGAGCGACTACAACCAGAAGCGCAGCGTCATGGTCGGCGCCGGCGACGCCCCGACGATCATCCCGAAGACCTATCACCCCGCCGAGGAGGCGTACATCGCCAGCGGGGCGATCCTGCCCGTCAGCGACTACATCGACCTGATGCCGAACTTCAAGGACAAGGTCGCCAAGTGGAACCTGCAGGGTGATCTGGACCAGCTGCGCGAGGCGGACGGCAAGTATTACCTGCTGCCCGGACTGCATCAGGACGTCTGGGCGGACTACTCGATCGCGGTGCGCACCGACATCCTGCAGAAGCTCGGCATCGCCGTGCCGCAGACCTGGGACGACGTGCACGCCATGCTGCGGGCGATGAAGGCCGCGTACCCGAATCAGTATCCGCTGTCCGACCGATGGAGCAGCCCCGGGCCTGGGCCGGGCGCCAACCGGCTGCTGGCCACGCTCGGTGACGCGTACGGCACCTGGGGCGGCTGGAACTACCAGCACAGCTGGTGGGACTCGACCGCCGGCAAGTTCGTCTACACCGGCGCGATGGACCAGTACAAGCAGATCCTGCAGTATCTCAACACGCTGGTGTCGGAGAAGCTGATGGATCCGGAGAGCCTCACCCAGACCGACGATCAGGCCAAGCAGAAGTGGGCCAACGGCCAGACGTTCGTCATCAGCACGAACGCGCAGGAGCTCATCAATACCCTGCGCAAGGACATCGCGCACATCCCGGGCGCCACGGTTTCGAAGATCCCGGTGCCGCTCGGCCCGATGGGCGCGACCAAGACGGGATTCCGCACCGAGAACGGCGTGATGATCTCCTCGAAGGCCCGCAACAGCAAGAACTTCGTCGCCATGATGCAGTTCATCGACTGGCTGTGGTACTCCGACGCGGGCGAGTTGTTCGCCAAGTGGGGCATCGAGGGCACCACGTACACCGGCAGCGTCGACGACGGAACGTTCAAGCTGGCGTCCGATGTGACCTGGGCCGGCCTCAATCCCTCCGGCACCCAGAATCTCCAGGTCAAGTACGGCTTCTTCAACGGCGTCTTCGCCTACGGCGGCAGCACCAAGCTGCTCGATTCGCAGTTCCCGCAGGAGGAACTGGCCTTCCAGACTGTGATGAACGGCCGCCGCACGCTGCCGCTGCCGCCGCCGCACCCGCTGAGCGCGGACCAGCGCGAGCAGGCGACGCTGTGGGAGACGAACCTGCTCGACTACGTGGACCAGCAGTCGGCCAAGTTCATTCTCGGGCAGCGGCCGCTGAGCCAGTGGGACCAGTACGTGACCGAGCTCAAGGGCCGCAACTCGGACCAGTACATCAACCTGATCAACCAGGCGTACCAGAACTACAAGCAGAAGCACGGCTGAGTCGCCATCAGATCCCTGAGTAACCCGGCCCGAGGAAAGCGCGAAGGAGCATCGTGCCGAACCCGATCATCGTCCCGCAGCAGGCGTCCGGCCGATTGACCGACGCCTGGCGCCGCTGCGTCGGCACCGGCCGGTTCGAACTCGCGCTGCGCCGCGACTACCAGGACTCGCTCGCGCTGATCCAGCGCGAGATCGGGTTCCGGCACATCCGCGGGCACGGGCTGCTCAGCGACGGCGTCGGCGTGTATCAGCCCTATGAGTATCAGGGTTCGAGGCACGTCCGGCACGCCTTCACGTACGTCGACCAGGTGATCGACGCGTACCTCAGCCTCGGCATCGCGCCCTTCCTGGAACTGGGCTTCATGCCCGCCGCGCTCGCCTCCGGAGCGCAGACCGTGTTCTGGTGGCACGGCAACGTCACGCCGCCGAGCGACCACCGCGAGTGGGCCGCGCTGGTGCGTGCGACGGTGGCGCACCTGGTCGAGCGCTACGGCCTCGACCAGGTGCGCGGCTGGCCGATCGAGGTGTGGAACGAGCCCAACCTGACGGACTTCTGGCAAGGCGCCGACCGGGACGCCTACCACCGGCTCTATGAGGTGTCCGCACACGCGGTCAAGGACGTGGACGCCTCGCTCCAAGTCGGCGGCCCGGCCCTCTCCCCGGGAGCCGACAGCTGGCTGCGGCCGTTCGCCGAGTTCGTCGCGGGCCGCGGCGTGCCGGTCGACTTCGTCAGCCGGCACGCCTACACCTCGGGACCGGCGCAGCATGTGCCGTTCGGCGTGCATCAGACCCTTGAGCCGTCGGCCGCGCTGCTGGAGCAGTTCGGTGCGCCCAGGCGACACCTGCGCGACACGGCGTTGGCGGACCTGCCGGTGCACATCACCGAGTTCAACTCGTCCTATCGGCCGGACAACCCGGTGCACGACACCGCGTTCCACGCCGCTTATCTCGCGCCGGTGCTCGCCGCGGGCGGAGACCTGGTGGACTCCTTCTCCTACTGGACGTTCAGCGACATGTTCGAGGAGGCCGGCGTTCCGACCGCGCTGTTCCACGGCGGCTTCGGCCTGCTGACCCACCGCCAGATCAAGAAGCCCACCTACCACCTGTACGCGTTCATGGCCCGCATGGGCGAACAGATCCTCGCGCGGGGAGAGGACCACTTGGTCACTCGGCACGCGGACGGCCGGATCGCCGTGCTGGCCTGGGCGCCGGTCGACGTAACCGGCCGCGAGCCGGTGTCCGGCCACGCCCTGCGGCTTTCGATCCCGGTCGGCTCGCAGAACACGAATTCGGCCTTCATGCTCCGCTCCCGCGTCAGCGACGCGGCGGGAAACGCCTACGCCGCCTGGTGCGAAATGGGTCGCCCGGCCTCTCCGCTGCCGCGCCAGCTCGACGCGCTGCGTGAGGCCGGCGAACCGGTGCGCACGCATCGCAGCCTGCCGATCGAGGCCGGCCGCGTCGACCTCGCCCTGACGCTGGATCGGCACGAGGTGACCCTTGTCGAACTCAGCGCCGTGATCGACGAGACCCCGCCTTGGTGGGACGAGCGGCGCCTGCTCGGACTATCCGCTGACGACGCGCAGGAGCCACGATGAGCAGCCAGACAACCGGGGCCGGGGCCGGAGCCGCGCGCGATTCGCGCAGCCGCCGTGAGTTCGGCGAAGGGCCGCTCGCCCGCGTCGCAGCCCTCGTCTACAGCCTGCTGGTCATCGAACTGCTGCTGCTGCTCACCACCCTGCCCGGCCTGATTCCGTTGGTGCTGCTCGACCGCGATGCCAGCAACGCGCCGCTCGCCGTCGCGTGCGCGATTCCGCTCGGCCCGGCCCTCTCCGCCGCCCTCTTCGCGCTGCGCCGGCACAAGGGCGACCTGACCGACCTGACACCGGCTGCGCAGTTCTGGCGTGGTTACCGGCTCAACATCGGCGGCGTGCTGCGGGCGTGGATCCCGTGGCTGGCGCTGATGGCCGTCCTCGCGGTGAATCTTTCGCACGTGAGGGCCGCAGGCATCCCCGGCTGGTGGGCCGCGCTGCTCGTCGCCTTCGCGACCGCCGCGACGCTGTGGATGGCCAACGCGCTGGTCATCACCTCGCTGTTCGCCTTCCGTCCGATCGACATCGCCCGCCTGGCCGCCTACTTCCTCGGCCGCACAAAGGGCGTCACGATTGGCAATCTCTGCCTACTGATTTGCGCGGCCGGCCTGGTGGCGCTCGCCTCCGAAGCGGTACTGGCGCTGTTCGGCGTCGGGTTCGCCGCCTTCCTGCTGCGCAGTTGCCGGCCGATGATCGACCTGGTCACTGAGGAGTTCACGGCCGGCAAGCCGTCCACGGGCCCCGAGGAGTCCACCGCATGAGCCTGCCGCCCGCCTCGAAGATCGCGTTCGGCGGAGACTACAACCCGGAGCAATGGCCACCCGAGGTCTGGGCGCAGGATTATCAGCTCTTTGACGCAGCACGGATCGACACCGTCACTCTCGGCGTGTTCGACTGGGCCCTGATACAGCCGGCGCCGGACGTCTACGACTTCTCCCTGCTCGACCGGATCGTGCAGCGCGCGACCGACGAGGGGCGCGGCATCTGCCTGGCCACCGCCACCGGCGCGCACCCCGCCTGGTTGGCCCGCGCGTACCCCGAAGTGACGCGCACGGACTTCGACGGACGCAAGCATCGCTACGGCCAGCGGCACAACGCGTGCCCGAGTTCGCCGGTCTTCCGCCGCCTCGCTCGGGAACTGGCCCGCCGCATCGCCGAACGGTATGCCGCCAACCCGGCGGTGATGGCTTGGCACATCGGCAACGAGTACGGCGGCGCCTGCTACTGCGAGCTGTGCGCGGCCGGGTTCCGGGACTGGTTGCGCAAGCAGTACACGTCGCTGGACGCGCTGAATGCGGCCTGGTACACCGCTTTCTGGTCGCATACCTTTGCTGATTGGGACGAGATCGAGCCACCCTCCGCGCTGACCGAGCACTGGCGCGGGCCGGATCACACCGCGTTCCAAGGCATCACGCTGGACTATCTGCGGTTCATGTCGGACGCCATGCTCGCCAACTTCCATGATGAGAAGGCGGCGATCCGCGAATCGAGCCCTGATACACCGGTGACGACGAATTTCATGGGCATGTACCGGCCGATCGACTATCACCGCTGGGCCCAGCACCTCGACTTCGTGTCCTGGGACAACTACCCGCCGGATGACGCCTCGCCGGCGCGGACGGCGTTCATTCACGACCTGATGCGCGGCCTGAAGGACGGCCAGCCGTTCTGGCTCATGGAGCAAACGCCGAGCTGCACCGCCTGCCGCGACATCAATCCACTGAAACGCCCTGGCGTGATGCGGCTGTGGAGCTGGCAATCCGTGGCGCACGGCGCGGACAGCGTGCTGTTCTTCCAGCTGCGCGCCTCGCGCGGTGCCTGCGAGAAGTACCACGGCGCGGTCATCGGCCACGCCGGCCGCGCGGACACCCGCGTGTTCCGCGAGGTGGCCGAACTCGGCGCGGAACTCGACCGGCTCGGCGGCGCGACGCTCGGCGCGCGCCCGCCGGCTCGTGTCGCAATGCTCTTCGACTGGGACAGCTGGTGGGCGCTGGAGATCTCGGACGGCCCATCGCGGCTGGTGCGCTATCAACAGGTTGTGCTGGCCTACTACACCGAGCTATGGCAAGCGGGCGTCGATGTCGACGTCGTCCCGGTGACCGCGGATCTTTCCCGCTATGACGTCGTTCTCGCGCCGGCGCTGCACATGGTCAAGGGTGACCTGCCGCGGCGGTTGGAAGCCGTCGCCGCACGTGGCGGCTCAGTCGTCACGACCTTCCTGTCCGGCCGGGTCGACGAGAACGACAACGCGTTCTTGGCGGACGTGCCTGGTCCGCTCGGGCCGCTGATGGGCGTGCGCATCGATGAATGGGATGCCCGCGAGCCAGAGTTCGTGAACCCGGTCCGCCTTTCGGCCGGCACCGGCCACCAGATCGAGGTGGAGTCCCGGCTGATCTTCGAACTCGTCATCCCGCAGGGCGCCGAGACCGTGGGCACCTACCAAGCCGATTTCTACGCCGGAACTCCCGCCGTCACGCGCAATCGCTTCGGTTCGGGCCACGGTTGGTACGTCGCGGCCGGGCTGGATCAGCAGGGCGTCTCGTGGGTCATGCGACAGGTGGTCGCGGCCCATGACATAGAACTGCGATACCCGGACGTGCCCGACCTGGAAACGACGCTCCGGGTCGCACCGGACGGCTCCGAAATCCTGTTCCTGCTCAACCATCGCGCCGAACCCGTTGACGTCGCCGCGATCCGAGCCGGGACTGATCTGTTGACCGGCGCCCGCGTTCACGCAGGCCAACGGATCTCCCTCGACGCGCGCGGTGTGCTGATTCTGCGAACTCAGTAGATTCGCCGTCCAAGCGCGTCCGGCACACCCGACTTGCGGAAGAAGTACGTGTTGATCTGGTCCCGCCACTCCTGCGCGGATCGCACCTGCCCCTCCAGCCGGTCCCGCACGCGTGCGTACAGCGCTGGCGTCACCAGGCCGCCGGGCTCGATTTCCTCCCACGCCTGCCGCAGCTGCGCTGCCCGATCCGCGCCCGCGAAGTGCGTGTCGTAGATGTGCTGGATGACCGTCGATCCGCTGTGCAGCACATGTGTGTAGGGCACGTGATGGAAGAAAAGCAGCAGCTCATCAGGACACTGTTCAACTGATTCGTACACGTCGGACCAGGGCTGCGGATACTGGCCGGTGAATCCGGTCCCACTCGCCCGAGTGCGATCCACGCCGACGCCGTCTCGGTCCGCGAAGTGATAGGTGCCCCAGGGCGTGTATTCGTACCCGTCGACGTCGGGGCCGTAATGCTGACCGGGCCGCACCATGAAGCCGACCCCGAGCGGCGCCGTGTACTGCTCATACATGCGCCAGGATTCGTCCATCATCGCGTGCAGGGTCTCGCGCAGCTTCGCCGCGCCATTGCCCTCACCCGCGAACGACGGAAACGTCAGGTCGATCCATTCGTCGAGCACTGCGATCGGATCCGACTGCGGGTCCCAGGCGAGCCGGCCAAAGGCGTACAGGTTCGCCTGAGCCAGCGGATGCCCGGTCCAGAACGGATCGTCGCCAACGTTCGAGACCGCGACCAGTCCGCCCCCAGACGCCACTGCGACACCCGCGATCGACGCCCCTTCCGCGCCCCAGGGCCGGAATCCGAGCACCTCACCCCATAGCGGCCCGAGGTAACACACGTGCCGCTGCTGCCCGGTGTACTCCTGCGTCACCTGGAACTCGACCGCCAGCCGGGTCGACGGCATCGCCGCGATCACCGGCGAGACCGGCTCGCGCGTCTGGAAGTCGATCGGGCCGTACTTCACCTGGAGGATCGCATTCTCGCGGAACTGCCCGTCGAGCGGCGCGAAGTGGTCGTAGGCGGCGCGGGCCCGGTCGGTTGCGCGGTCGCGCCAGTCCTGCCGGTGGTTGTAGACGAAGGCCCGCCAGTGCACGATCCCGCCGAAGGGCGCCAGCGCGTCCGCGAGCAGGTTCGCGCCCTCGGCATGAGTGCGCCCGTATGCGAACGGGCCCGGCTGCCCTTCCGAGTCGGCCTTCACCACATAGCCGCCGAAATCAGGGATCGACTCGTACACCTGACGAGTCGTCTCGGCCCACCAGGACCGCACTTGTGGGTCCAGCGGGTCGGCGGTCGGCAGGCCTCCGAGAGCGATCGGCGAGGCGAAGTTCACCGACAGATGCACCCGGATCCCGTACGGACGCAACGCATCCGCGAGCGCGATGACGTCGCCGAGCCGGTCGGTGAGCAGGTGCGCCTCCGTGCTGTGCACGTTCACGTTGTTGACCGTGACGCGGTTGACGCCGCACGCGGCCAGCAGCCGGCCGTAGGCCCGAACCCGCCCCAAATCCGCGCGCAGGACGCCGTCGTTCCAGAAGATCGAACCGCCCGAGTAGCCGCGTTCCACCTGGCCCATCACCGGATGCGCATCGACGTTGTCCCAGTGGTCGAGCATCCGCAGCCGCGCCGCCGGACGGTGCAGCTCCACCGGACGCGAGTGCGCGAACGCCGCCTCGCCAAGCCGCACCACGTGAAACAGACCATAGAGAAGCCCGGCGGGCTCGTCCGCGACGACCACTGTCACGCCGTCGCGCCTGGCCAGCGCAAAGCCCTCGTCGCCGAGCGTGCCCCGCTCAACCACACCAGCCGCCGCACTCGGCAACGACCCGGACCCGGCCGAAGTCAACCCGAGGATCAGCTCATCCGGTCCTTCGCCGTCCGATTCCAGGCGGGGGTCCGTGCCGCCCTCGTCGTGCCCTCGCTGCCGCCAACTGCCGCCATACCGCGCGCAAGCCTGCTCGATCTCGTGCGCGACTGTCTCAATGAGCTGACCTTCGCCGCACACCAGCACGCGGCGTGCGCCAATCGCTCGAAACGCCTGCGCCGGCAGCCAAGCGGCATGAACCTCGATCGGATCGGACATGGTCACAGAATTCCCCGA
>DASUAR010000020.1:0-20041 GCA_035763685.1 Actinocrinis sp.
GATGGTTCACTGCGCGACGAGCCTGGGCGTGCGGCCGGAGCGTCCTCATACCGGTTGTCTGTGGGCGTTTCGGCCGTGCGTCCAGGCGAAGTCGATCACCGGATTCGCCCCTTGAGACATTCCCCAACACCGCCTAGAAGCGAAGCGCCCTCTTAACCGGCGAGGCGCTCGAGCACGGCGTCGGCCAGCGCGTCAGGAGCCTGATTCGGGATCCAGTGGCTGATTCCGTCCAGCTCGACGAACCGGTACGGGCCGGTCACGTGCGCGGCGCAGTGCTCTGCTGCCACGCGCCCGATCGCGATGTCGCCGGTGGACCAGAGGTAGGTGGTCGGCACGGTGACCTGAGGCAGCGCGGCCGACTGCTCCCGCCGCATCGCGCGGTACCAGTTCAACGCCGCCGTCAGCCGCGCCGGATCGCTCAGGGCACGAACATGCGGCTCGGCCGCGGACTGCGGCAACGGCTCGAACACCGCGCGCAGCCGCACCGCGTCGTCCTCCAGCAGCACGTCCTCGGCCTTGCCGGGCTGGCGGAACAGCTGAATGTACGCCGAATGCTCGCGTTGCCCGCTGCTCTCGTCCGCGAGAGCGGCGGCCATCGCCCGCGGATGCGGCACCGACACCGCAGTCAGCGTACGTACACGCTCGGGCCGCGTCGCGGCGAGCGCCCAGCCGACCACGGCGCCCCAGTCGTGACCGACGACGTCGGCCTGTCCGATCCCGAAGGAGTCGAGGATCCGTGCCGCGTCCGCGGCTAGCTCGCCGACCTCGTACGCCTCGACCTCGGCCGGGCGAGCGCCGGGGGAGTAGCCGCGCTGATCGGGCGCGAGCAATCGCAGGCCACGCGGTGCCAGGCGCTGCGCGAGCGCGTCGTAGCTGCGATGTGTTTGCGGAAAGCCGTGCAGCAGCAGCACCGGGCGGCCATTTGGGTCACCCTGTTCGGCCACGTCGAAAGTCAGGCCGTTCCCGGTATCGACCTGCCGCATACTCCAGCCTGCCTGCTCCATCATGCGCGCTCGTCCGCTCCCTGTGTGCCGTCTGCCACCGCCTACCCGATCACGCACAGCGTACGACCCCGGCGGCTCAGGAGGGTTCCAGCGGTGTTCTCACCGAGTTTGATCGCAGAGCACGACGCTGATCCGCCGGGGCTCTGGAATCTGTACCGGTTGAGCGGATAGTCTCCACCGCAATGCGTTCTGTGATGACGGCTGGGTCGTCATCCGAATTTGGAGGCTGCGATCACCGGCCGGCTCGCCGACGACTTCTTCCTGATGGCGCACGAGGAGTCCAGCGGCAAGCTGCTGCTCGCGGAGCGGATCGCGGGCCTGGGCCTGGCTGCGGCGCTGCTCGGCGAGTTGGCCCTCGCCGAGTGCATCGAGCTGCGCGAGGGCGCAGTCGCGGTGCTCGATTCGAGTGCGCGCGATGACGTCTTGTCCGGCCGCGTCCTGGAATTCCTCAAGCAGGAGCAGCATCCGACGCGCACCTGGCTGGCGTTCTTCGGCCAGAGCGCGCGCGCCGAGGTGGGCCGGCGGCTCGCCGACGACCGGCAGCTCGTGCGCGAGCCGCGCAAGCGGCCGTGGCAGGAAAGCCGCTGGTTGCCGGTCTCCCCGGCCGTGGCCGTGCGCCCGACCGCGTTGCTGTGCACCCAGCTCATCCGCGGCCACGGCCTCGAGCGCCGGGACCTCGTGCTGCTCGGCCTGCTGCGGGCCACCGGGCTCGACCAGCCGGTTCTCTGGGAGGTCCGGCAAAGCTCCCCGGACGCGCTGCGGCGGGCCGGGGAGCTGCTCGGCTCCCTCGACGCGTCGCTCACCGAACTGCTCATCCAGACCGAGGCGGCGGTCGGCAGCGCCATCGCCACCCACCGCTTCTGACTGCGAGGAATCGCCACCCACCACCATCCGACACAGGAGCCGGACTGATCCCACCGTCCGGCGATCCCGCCGCCAAGGCCCTGTCCGTCCCCGATAGGAGCACCCACCATGGCAAAAAGCACACTCGCGCAGCCGGGCAGCGTCTCCGCTGCGCTCGCCCGCGACCGGCTCGGCGTTCCATCAGTGGTCTACTTCGTGCTGGCCGGAGTGGCCCCGCTGACGGTGACCGCGGGCGTGGTCACCACCGCCTACGCCGTCACCGGCCTGACCAGCGTCCCGGCCGCGTTCATCGTCGTGGGCGTCGTGCTGAGCCTCTTCAGCGTCGGCTACGTGGCGATGGCCCGGCACATCAGCAACGCAGGGGCCTTCTACGCCTTCATCTCCCGCGGGCTGGGCCGGGAGGCGGGAGTCGCCGGGGCGCTGATCGCCCTGCTCGCCTACAACCTGCTGCAGGTCGGCCTCTACGGGATTCTCGGCCCGACCGCCGAGGCCTATGTGCAGCAGAAGACCGGCACCGACATCAAGTGGTGGATCTGGTCGCTCGCCGCCTGGGCTCTGGTCACCGCGCTCGGCCTGATCCGCGTCGATCTGAGCGGCCGCGTACTCGGCGTGCTGCTCACCCTGGAGGTGCTGGTCATCATCGCCCTGACGATCGACGGCGGCCTGCACCCGGCCGGCGGGAAGGTCACGTTCAGCACGCTCAACCCCGGCGACCTGACCAAGGGCGGCATCGGCGCGGTCCTCGCGATCGCCGTGCTCGGATACGTCGGCTTCGAGCAGTCCCCCGTCTACGCGGAGGAAGCCCGCGACTCCCGGCGCACCATCCCGGCCGCGACCTACTTCGCCCTGGCGGTCATCGGCGTCGTGTATGCCGCGGCTTCGTGGGTGATGTCCATCCACTACGGAGTGGGGAACGTCGCCAAGACCGCCGCGAGTGAGGGCCCTGGCATGTTGTTCGCGATGGGCTCGGACTTCCTCGACAACGCGGGCCAGGTGCTGTTCATGACCTCGCTGTTCGCCGCCGCCCTCGCCTTCCACAACGCCTGCTGGCGCTACGCCTTCTCGCTCGGCCGGGAGCAGGTGCTGCCCGGCTCCTTCGGCCGCGCCGGCGTCAACGGCGTACCGAGGAGCGCCTCCGCGCTGCAGAGCGCGGTCGGTCTCGCGGTGATCCTGGCCTATGCCGCCGGGGGCTGGAACCCGCAGACCGACCTGTTCTTCTGGCTCGGCACGACCGGCGGCTTCGGCGTGCTGATCCTGCTCGCGCTCACCTCGGTGGCGGTAGTGCGGTACTTCGCGCTGCATCCCGGCGAGGAGAACCTGTGGCGCCGGGTGATCGCGCCGGGCATATCAGTGCTCGTCCTGCTGGTCATGGTGTATCTGTGCGCGAACAACTATTCGCTGCTGCTCGGCTACACCTCGCCCTCGACGCCCGGCAAGGTGCTGCCCTCGCTGTTCGCGGTGGCGGCCGTCATCGGGGTCGGCTGGGCGCTTTACCTGCGCTCCAAGCGGCCCGAAGTGTACGAGGTGATCGGACTCGGACCCGAAGCGCCCACCGCGCACAGCGTCGCTGCGGGTCCCAAGGCGTCCGCCGGATCGCTGGCCGGGGAGGGCGCGTGAGGCCCGAACCGGGTACGGCCGAGGTGGTCGAGGCGCAGACGGCCGACGCGGCTGAACTCAGCAGCCTGATCGCCCTGGCGTTCCACGACCTGCCGGCCTCGCGCTGGCTGGTGCCCGACGCGGCGGAGCGCGAGGAACTCTTCCCGGACTACTTCCGCCTCTACGTGGATCAGGCGCTGGCGACCGGAACGGTCTACACCACCGCCGACCGGAGCGCGGCGGCGCTGTGGATCTCCTACCGGGACAACAGTCACGACGGCTATGAGGGTTCTGAGGGCGGCGCCGACTACGACACGCGGCTGGCTGAGGTCACCGGCGCGCGGGTGGACCGTTTCCGGGCCTTCGACGCGCAATTGGAGCGGCACCACCCCACCGGCGAACGCCACGACCACCTGGCGATCCTGGCGGTCCATCCCAAGCTCCAGGGCCGCGGCATCGGCACCGCGCTGCTCGAAGAGCATCATCGAGTGCTGGCACAGCACGAGGAACCGCTCGCGGCGTACGTGGAGGCTGCGGGCATCGACAGCCGCAGGCTCTACGCGCGGCACGGTTACCGGGACCTGCCGAAGCCGATCCCGTTCCCGGACGGGGTTCCGGCGACCACGATGATGTACCCGATGTGGCGCCCCTGCGCGGCGCGCTGAGATACCCCCTTGCCGGTGGCGGGCCCGTGCCCGCCGCCGGCAAGGCATCAAGTCATGGGTTCGGTCTGCTGCGCGCGGCTGATCCACGCGTCCATCTCGGCCCAGTTGTCGTGCAGCCAGCGCAGCCGCGCGTCCTCCTCGACGGGAACCCGTTCGGTCGGGATGGTCCACCACGTCACCTCGACCGGATGCGTCAGCGGCACGCCGCACCACGCCTGACGCACCGACTGCATGTGGTCGAGGCCGGTATGCGCGACGAAGACCAGATCGGCGTGCGGCGCGGCGTCGATCGCGGCGAAAACCCCGGCCGGTTGCGGGGGCAGCAGGTTGCGCAGGTGATGCGCCCGGCTGCTGGCATGTGACAGACCCCTGTGACGTAGGCTGGCGATCGCGCGCAACCGGCGGCGCGGGGTGAAGTTTCCGCCCTCCGGGAACACCAGCAGCGCATCGGCCGCGCCCATCGTGCTCGTGATCCGCCGGACCTGCTCCTTGGCCCGCTCGCCGCCGTCCGCGCCCGGACTGACGAAGCAATGCGGCAGCCGGCCGAGCAACACGTCGATGAACGGGTCGAAGACCAGCGCCTCCTTCAGCACGATACGAGGCCTGCGATGCGCGAGGGTGAGCAGCGCGTGCACGAGGAGGAAGGAGTCACCCGGACCCGCGTGCCGGCTGAGCACGATCAGCGGACGCCCGGGCGTCGGCGGCAGCGCCGGCGAGGCGTCGGGGTGCGGCGTGAACGTGGCCGGAGGGCTGATGCGGACGTTGAAGAGCGCGCTGCCGATCCGGTAGAGCCGGTCCAGTAGCGTCGCGAGCAGCGAGTAGTGCGCCTCCTGCATGCGCGGCGAGCCGAGCCGCCGGCCGAAACCGGCGCGCAGCCACAGCCAGGCGGCATAGCCCAACCCGGCGAGCTGCGCGCTCAGATAGCAGAGCGCGAACACCGCGATCCGGGCCGGTCGGCCCCGCCCGCCGGGCCGCAACGCCGGCAGTGCGCAGAGGAGCGCGAGGACCGGTGCCAGCATCGCGAACAGCACCCACAGCAGCAGCACCGTCGCAATGGTCAGCGGCCGCCGCAGCGCGGTATGCCGCAGCAGCAAGCGCCTCATCGCGCGGTCCGGTTCTGCTGGGCCCGCTCGAGGTACTCGCGGGACGCCGCGTATGCCTGCCTGATCCGGTTTCGGGTCTCGTCGAAGGAGCGATAGCGCACGTACTGCGACCAGGTCGCGGTCCGGTTGGTGTCCGCGCCCGTCGGCAGCAGGTGCACGGTGATGCCGTGCGGCAGGTCGGCCATGTCGCGGGCGAACCGATGCCGTCGCGCGATCTCGAACGCCACCGCGGCGACCTCCCAGGCCCGGCGCGGCGGCCGCAACGGCTGTTCGAGCCGCCCGACGTGCAGCACGTAGATCGTCCGCGCGCCCAGCGCCACCGCGCGGCCGACCGGAACGCTGTCGACCAGCCCGCCGTCCAGGTAGTGCTCGCCTTCGATGGCGACCGGCGGCAGCAGTCCGGGCACCGCGCAGGAGGCGAGCACCGCGTCCGCGATCGGTCCCTCGGCGAACCAGTGCTCGGCGGCTCGCTCGATCGACGCGGCGACGCATTGGAACGGCACGGTCAGATCCTCGATCCGCGAGACCGGCAGGTCCGATTCGAGCATCCGGCGCAACACCGCGTTGGAGTACATGTGCGTGCGTGTGCGTGCGGCCGTGCCGAGCCTGGTGAACAGGTTCGCCTCGAAGATCCCGCCGCTGCTCAGCCCGGTCCACAGCTCGGCCAGCCGGGCCACCGACTTCTCGGTCGGGTCGGCCGCGAGCACCGAGCCGTTGATCGCGCCGACCGAGGTGCCCAGCACCAGATCCGGCTTGATGCCGGCCTCCAGCAGTGCGCGCAGCATGCCGACCTCGTACGCGCCGAGGTGCCCGCCTCCTCCCAGCACGAACGCGGTCTCGTAGGTCGGCGTCATGCCTGACCGGGTTGCCGCAGCCATGCCTGGAGTATGCCCCGATCGATCACGGACACGCGTCCCGGCGCGGCGGCAGCAGGCGCTGCATGGCGCGCCGGCCGGAGCCGAAGGGAAATCAGGCTACTGGTTCGCTTACGCCTCGCTGACGGCCGGCTGGGCGGCGCCGGACCTGCCGCGCAGTCGCGCCAGCGCCGCGTCGGCGGACCACGGCCCGGCGCCGAGGATGGCGATCATCAGGAAGCCCCAGCAGAACAGCGCGGCCGGCTCGCCGCCGTTCTGGATCGGCAGCAGCGCGTGCTTCTGGTGCACCGAGAAGTACGCGTAGGCCATCGCGCCGGACAGCAGCACGGCGGCCGGCCTGGTGGCCAGGCCCACCAGGATCAGCAGTCCGCAGACCAGCTGAATCAGGGCCGCGGTGCCGCCCGGCCACTGGGTCGGGGAGACCGTCTTGCCGGTGCCGAGGGAGCCGCCGAAGAAGCCGAACAGCGTCGAAGCGCCGTGGCAAGAGATCAGAAGGCCGAGCACGATGCGGTACACGGACGTCAGGTACTGGTTGAGGGACAGGGCGTTGCGCATCTGTTCACCGTCTCGAGGTGGGTACGCCGGCGAGCGCCGGATCACGCGCGAAACGGTTCTCAGGCCCGAGTAGTTCAGAACCCTGTGAAACTTGCCCTCGACGCCGACATAAACCTGTGTGCGTCCAAATTTCCGGTTAATTCGCGCGCGCGGCCGCCGGTGGATCAGGCCCCTGCGGCAGTCACGATGGCGTCGGTGATGAAGCCGAGGAACACCCCGAGCAGCAGGCCCCAGGTGGTCAGCTCCTTGCGGCCGATCTTGCGCGCGACCGCGAGCAGCTCGATCACCACGTACAGGATCGAGCCGGCCGCCAGGGTCAGGAAGCCGATCGAGAGCGTGTCGTTGACCACGTGCTGGCCGACCAGGGTGCCGAGGAAGGTCGGTCCGCCGCCGATGAGCCCGAGCAGGCCGAGCCGCGCCCAGGTCGGCATCCGCCCCTCGGCGGCCATCGGGGCCACGATGCCGAAGCCCTCGGTGGCGTTGTGCAGCCCGAAGCCGATGATCAGCAGCACGGCGAGCTGCAGCTGTCCGGTCGCGGCCGAGTTGCCGATGGCCAGGCCCTCGGCGAAGTTGTGCAGGCCGATGCCGACCGCGATCATCATCGCCAGGTCGAAGAACCGGGCGAACGTGGCCGAGCCGGTGCGCGGGTTCAACTCGTCGACCGCCGCCGCGCCCGGCCCGAAGCTGCGCGGCCGCCTGGCCCGGCGGGCGACGTAGCGGTCGAAGTACACCAGCGCGACCAGGCCGAGGCCGAAGCAGGCGAAGAACACCGCGCCGTTGCCGGCCGCGGAGCCGTAGCGATGGCCGGAGAGCGCCGAGTCGATCGGGGCCCAGGCGTGCGTGAGCACGTCCCACAGCAGGAAGATCAGGATGCCGGTGGCGACCGCGTTGAGCAGCGCGCGCAGCGTCGGCGCGGGGGAGCGCAGCCGCCCGATCGGCAGGCCCAGATAGATGGTGAAGCCGGCCACCGCCCCCAGCAGCGTTATCTGCGACGACGACATCCGGATTCCTCCACGGCGGATCGGGCGCGCTGAACGGCGCGCGCGGTACCTTCGCCGCCCGACGTTTCGGGGCGACCAATCGGAAAGGCTAACCTAACTTAGGATTGCCTAACAAATCGATCCGCGCAATCCGCCGGACCGGGCAATGATCGTGCCGCGTCCCGGTTGCCCGGATCCCCTGCCGTCACACCCTCAACGGCGCGATCACACCCTCAACGGTCCGGTGCTGTCGCGCACCACGAGCTGTGTCGGCAACTCGAAGCGCAGGCTCTCGATCCGCTCGCCCCCGGCCAGCCGCAGCAGGGTGCGCGCGGCCAGCGCCCCCATGTCGCTCAGCGGCTGGCGCACCGTGGTCAGCGGCGGCGAGGACCAGCGCACCTCGGGCAGGTCGTCGAACCCGATGATGCTCAGGTCGTCCGGCACCCGCAGCCCGCGCTGGCGCACCGCCTCG
The DNA here is from genome assembly GCA_035763685.1 of Actinocrinis sp. GTDB lineage: Bacteria > Actinomycetota > Actinomycetes > Streptomycetales > Catenulisporaceae > Actinocrinis. Next base: position 8,115 of record DASUAR010000020.1, read on the forward strand.
TAGCCGCCGAGCGCCATCTGGTCGCTGGAGGCGAAGATCGCGGTGGGCGCGTTCGCGAGCGAGAGCAGTTCCGCGGTGCCCTTGAATCCAGACTCGTGGTAGAAGTCGCCCTGCACGATCAGCTGCGGGTCCACCGCTATCTCGGCAGCCTCCAACGCGGCCCGGTACCCGTCGAGGCGGGTTCGGCTGCACACCAGCGTGCGCGGCCCGGCGATGAAGCCGATCCGCCGATGGCCCAGCGAGATCAGGTGCTCGGTCGCGGCCAGCGCCCCCGACCAGTTCGCCGCGCCCACCGTCGGCACCTCGTGTCCGGGCACGCCCGCCGGGTCGACCACGACCGTGGGCACGTTGATGCGGCGCAACTCGGCATGCAGCGGGGACTGAACGTCGGAGGTCACCAGGATCACGCCGTCGGTGTTGCGCGCCTGCACGTTGCGCAGCCACTGCCGGGTCGCGGTCGGGCGGTGGTGGATCGCCGAGACCGCCGTGCCCACGCAGGCGGCGTGCCCGACGTCCTCCACGCCGCGGATGATTTCCACCGCCCACGGGCTGTCCAGGTCGTTGAAGACCAGGTCGATCAGCCCGGCCGGCTCCTGGGTGCGATTGACCCGGCGCCGATAGCCATGCCGGCGCAGCAGTTCCTCGACGCGCTCGCGGGTCTCCGGCGCCACATCCGAGCGTCCGTTGAGCACGCGGGAGACCGTGGGCACCGAGACTCCCGCCTCGCGGGCGATACTGGTCATGGTGATTCTGGGCCCATCTTGGGCAGCCACCACGGCTCCTCCCCTTCGTGACCGCGGCCGCGGCGCGGCGGCGCCCGGATTTCCGGAGCAGCCGGCGCTGTTGCAGCCCGTACCTGGCGCTTTCCGGCCAGGCTAGCATCGGCGAAGCGGGCTCGGGCGCGAAACCTCCGACCTGAAAGGGGCGGAAAATCAGCCGGGTGACTTCCGAAATGTCACGGATAGCGCTCTCCGGCGCGTGTGCGTCGTTCCATGAAGCCGGCCGATCCCGCCGCCCCGACAGAACTGCTGCGTTACGCAAGCGGTTCCGGTTGCTGCAGATCGCGACCCGAGTACGCTGATCCCCATGCGCAAGGCGGCCGGTAGGACGGGGTTGCGGGGGGCGGGCCGACTGCTCGGCAACCTGCTGATATTCATCGTGATCAGCGCGCTCGGCGGGGTCCTGCTCGCCGGGGTGAGCCTGCCCGTGGTCGGCAGCGCCGGCCTGGTAGCCAAGGCGGCCTCCGATCATTTCGAGGACCTGCCCAGCGATTTCGAGACCCCGGTGCTTCCGCAGCGTTCGACGATACTCGCCGACGACGGCAGCCTGATCGCGTACACCTGGAGCGACGACCTGCACGGCAACCGGGTCGTGGTGCCGATGTCGCAGATCAGCCCGAGCATGCCGCAGGCGCTGGTCGCCATTGAGGACATCCGTTACTACCAGCACGGCGGCATCGACATCAAGGGCACGATCCGCGCGCTGGTGCACAACTCCAACGGCGGCAACCTGCAGGGCGGCTCGACCATCGCGCAGCAGTTGGTGAAGAACGTGCTGCTGCTGGAGGCGGGAACCGACAAGGCGAAGCAGCAGGCCGCGATAGCCGACACATTCACCAGGAAGGTCACCGAGCTCAAGTACGCGGTGGCGGTCGAGAAGTCGCTCACCAAGGAGCAGATCCTCGAGCGCTACCTCAACCTGGTGTACTTCGGCAACGGCGCCTACGGCGTGGAGGCGGCGGCTGAGCGCTACTTCTCCACCACCTCCGCGAAGCTGACGGTCCCGCAGTCCGCGCTGCTGGCCGCGCTCGTCAACAGCCCGAGCGACTACGACCCGATGGTGCACCCGGCCGCGGCGCTGGCCCGCCGCAACATCGTCCTGCAGGACATGGCCAGCCCGGTGCTCGGCTACCTGACGAACCAGCAGGTCGCCGAGCTACAGAAGACACCGCTCGGCCTCAAGCCGACCCCGCCGAAGCACGGTTGCATCGTCGCGCGCGGCTCGGCCGCGTTCTTCTGCAACTACGTGTACCAGACGTTCATCAACGACCCGGACTACGGACCGACCAAGGCGGCCCGGATCCAGCTGTGGAACATGGGCGGCCTGACCATCCACACCACCATGAGCGCGAAGGACGAGTCGGCGGCCGACAAGGCGATCTCCAGCCACACCTACGCCACCGACAAGGTCGCCTCCGCACTGGCGATGATCGAGCCGGGCACCGGGCAGATCAAGGCGATGGCGCAGTCCAAACCGATGGGCAGCAACCTCGGCGACACCTACCTGAACCTGGCCGGCGACCCCGCGCACGAGGGCAGCGGCGGCTACCAGGCCGGCTCCTCGTTCAAGATCTTCGTCGGGCTCGCCGCGCTCGAGGGCGGGCACGATCCCAGCCAGGTGATGAGCGTGCCGAGTCCGATGGACGACGCCGGAACGCGCATCGCCGCCTGTCCGGGCAACGGCCAGCACTCGGTGCTCTGGACGCCCGACTACCATCCGATGAACGACGACGGGAACCCCTTCACCGGTCCGCTCGACCAGGCCTTCTGGTTCTCCGTCAACACCTACTTCCTCACCCTGGAAGAGCAGACCGGCCTGTGCCAGCCCGCGCAGATCGCGCAGTCCATGGGCGTGACTCAGGACAATGACAGCGGTAACGGTCGTCCGCTGGACCAGTTCCCTTCCTTCACCCTCGGCACGAACCTGATCACCCCGGTCGAGATGGCCGGCGCCTACGCGACGATCGCGGCGCAGGGCACCTACTGCAAGCCGTATGTCATCACCGCCGTCACCGACGGCGCCGGCCGCAAGCTTGCGGCGCAGCACCAGAACTGCCGCGCCGTGCTCGACCCGAACCTCGCCAACGAGCTGACCGCGCTGCTGCGCGGCGTGCTCGACCAGCCGGGCGCGACCGCGTCCGGGCTCGGCCTGGACCGCCCGGCCGCGGGCAAGACCGGGACGACCACGGGCTCCATCGCCACCTGGTTCGACGGCTACACGCCGCAGCTTGCCACCGCCGTGTGGACCGGCTTCATCCGCCCCGACACGCTCAAGGGCGACTTCATGGGCAACATGTCGGTGGGCGGCCAGTACTACTACGGGCAGATCTTCGGTGCGACGATCTCCGCGCCGATCTGGCACGAGGCGATGACCCGGGCGCTGTCCGGAGTGCCCGCCCAGGACTTCACCGCGCCGCACGGCTTCCCGCCCGAACCGCAATAGCCCCGAACCGCAACAGCTCGAACCGCAAAAGCCATCGCGGCGTGTCTCCGGTCGACCGGCCTGTCGCCGGGCGACAACCGAGGCGCGCAAGATTGGCAACCCGCGTACTTCCGTTGGCCGCCGGGCTCCTCGACACTGCCGGGATACCTACGGCGCGAAGGATGAACGATGGCGGCGGTACGAGGCGGGCGGCTACGGCTGCGGGGCAGGACGATGGCGACGGCCCTGGCGATCGGCTTGGCCGCGGCCGCCGGTGCGGCGACCGGCCCGGGCGGCGGGGCGGCCGACGCCGCGACGCCCGGCTCGCAGTGGTTCGACAACACCACGAGCGCCACGCTCACCGTCACGCCGAGCGGCTTCGTCGACGGTTACGGCCGCCAGGTCGTGCTGCGCGGATTCAACGTCTCCGGTGAGGCGAAGCTGGCCGAGAACAGCGGGCTGCCGTTCGCCAGCGTGGCCGACGCGCGCACGTCCGCCGTCGCGATGCGCCAGCAGACCGGCGCGAACGCGATCAGGTTCCTGCTCACCTGGGCGTATATCGAGCCGCAGCCGAACCAGTTCGACTACACCTATCTGGCGAACGTCACCGCGCAGATGCAGCCGTTCCTCGATGACGGAATCAACGTGCTCGTCGACTTCCATGAAGACCTCTTCTCCCGCTATCTGTTCAACTCCGGCAGCTGGTACACCGGCGACGGCGCGCCGCAATGGCTGATCAACGCGGGCGGCTACCCGAAGGAGAGCTGCGGCATCTGCTTCAACTGGGGCCAGAACATCACCCAGAACGCCGCCGTGCAGGACGCCACGTACGACTTCTGGCACAACAGGGTGCTGACGACATCCGCCGGCCAGATCGCGGAGCAGGACGCTTATCTCGGACAGGCGCAGGCGGCGCTCACGTACCTGCGCGGTCATCTGAGCACAGACGAGTTCACCCGGGTCCTCGGCGTCGACCCGTACAACGAGCCGTTCGCCGGCAAGTACGACTCCGGGCAGAGCAGCCAGACCTGGGAGCGCGACCTGCTGTGGCCGTTCTTCCAGAAGTTCCGCACCGCGATGGACGGCGCCGGTTGGTCGGGCAAGCCCGCGTTCGTGGAGCCCAACCTGTTCTGGAACGCCAACCTCTCCTTCGAGCAGCAGGCCGGCGGGCTCGCCAACGTCGGCGCGATCGGCACGCGGTACGTCTTCAACACGCACTTCTACGACGAGGCCGCGCTTTCGGGCGTGTTCATGATCGGCAAGGCCGGGGACGGCCAGTACGTCTCGAACTTCGACACCGTCCGCCAGCGCGGTTCCAGCCTCGGTACCTCGGCGCTGGTCAGCGAGTTCGGCAGCCCGGAGAGCGGCTACACCTCGGACAAGACCCCGACCGTGCTCAAGGCGATGTATCAGGGCTTGGATTCAGGTGTGTCCGGCGCGAACTGGTGGACCCAGGCCGCGCAGTCCGGCGGCGTGCTCAGCAGCACCGAGTGGCAGTGGGACATCTACAGCGGCCGGCACAACGAGCTGATGAACGGCAACTCGAGCAAGGTGGAGACCAGCGGCGACGCCTGGAACGGCGAGGACTTCTCGGTGGTCGACACCGATTCGACCGGCGCGGTCCAGCTGCGCCAGGACGTGCGGGTGCTCGACCGGCTCTACCCGCTCGCGGTGGCGGGCCACACCCTGGCCTTCACCTATGAGGATCGCGCGCGTGACGGTTCGACCACGCTGACCTGGAACCCGGTTCCGTCCAGCCTGCCGAACACGGCCGCGCTGGTCGGCTCGGGCCAGTACGGCGTGCTGGTCTGGCGCTCCACCGGCTCGGCCGCGCCGACCGAACTGCACCTGCCGGCTGCCTTCACGCCCGCGGGCACCACCGTGGTGTCGGACCTCGGCACCGTCACGGGCCTTCCCGCGTATGCGGCCAACGGTCAGACGACGAGCACGCCGATCGCGTACGCGGCGCTGCCGGGCGCGACCGGAGCCGACCGGCTGCTGCTCTCGGACAGCTCGGCTGCCGGGACGCTGCACTTCGCGCTGATCACCAACGGCTCGTCCAGTGCGACCGCGGCGCAGCGCGCGGCGGCGCAGTCCGAACTCGCCGCCTGGGCCGCGGCCGCCGGGTTCCCGTCCGGGTCCTGAGCCGCGTGACGCGACCGCACACGCACACGCACTGCCGCGTGTGCGGTCGCGGGAGGATCAGGCGTCAGACGCCCACCTCCATCAGATGCTTGAGCCTGGCCAGGTCCGCGGCGACGGCTTGGGCGTCCGCGGCGAACTCCCCGTCCGTCACGCCCTCTTGCCGCCGCAGCGTGAACACGATCTCGCAGCCGTCGCCGTCCGCGATGACCCGCATCGGGTTGTGGACGACCTCGCCTGAGGGCATCGTGACGTCGTGGTCGAGCACGCCGAAGTCGTTGCGCGGCGCGAACTGGAGACCCACCCGGCCCATCGCGGTCTGCACGAACCAGTGGCCGTCCACCTGCTCCACCGCGCTGCCGAGACCTGGCGCCCAGCTCGGCAGGTTCGCCGGCTCCACAGCGAACTCGTAGACCTCCCGGACCGGCCGGGCGATCCGCTCACTCAGGTGCTTAGATTCGCGCTGCATGAATCAAGCGTGACAGGCCCCGCCGACAACGCCCCGACGACCGATCCGGCTCATACCTGAGTAGGGGTCGGTCTGCACCCGCCGGAGGTGGTTGGCCGGCGCGGCGCGTGCGATGCTGGCGCTGTGGTGACGGCGCAACAGCAGGCCGAAACGCCGGCCGCGCGCGCAATGCGCTTCCGGACCGCGGCCGCGCAGGCCATCGCACGCAAGCAAGCGGCTGCCTTACGCCTGGCGCGGCGCCCCGACGTCCAATTCGTCGGCGCGCTCCTGCTCGCCGTGTTCGCAGCGCGCTTCAGCCTCAGGCACACCGCGGGCCTGAACGAAGACGTGGCGGTGTTTCTGGCGGTGGCGGCGACGCTTCCGCTGACGCTCGCGCGCATCGCGCCGCTTGCGTCCCTCGCCACGGCCATCGCCGCGAGCAGCGTGTTCATCATCGGCGCACGGCTCGCGTGGCCGGCCGCGGCGATTCTCGCCTGGCTGATCTCCCTGGCGCTCAGCCCGTCGCTTCTGCGCAGGCGGCAAGCGGTGACGCTCTTGGTCGCGGCGCAGACGGCGGTGATCGCGGCCTTGTTCGTCCCGGCTCGGATCAACGCCACACCGTGGGACGCGACAGTCGCCGAGAGCGTTGCCGCACTGGCCGCATGGTGGATCGGTGAGAACCTCCGCGCTCGCAAAGAGGTGAAAGTCGAGCGCGCGCAGACGGCGCAACGCTTGCACGCGCTCGCGCAGCAGGATGCGGTAGCGCGTGAACGCGCGCGTATCGCGCGGGAACTGCACGACGTCGTGGCTCACCACGTATCGACGATCGCGGTGCGTGCGGCGACGTTGCCTTACGAGGTCGCCGACATGCCGCCCCCGGTTCGTTCCGCGCTGAGCGAAATCGCAGAAGGCGCACGCGCCGCACTCGTCGACTTGCGAGCAGTCCTCGGGGTGTTGCGCAACGGCGACGAGGCGATTGAAGGCGCGCCCCAGCCGCGCCTCGCAGACGTGCCCACATTGATCGCGCGCGTTCAGACCACGGGTACGCAGGTACTGCTACGCATCGACGGACAGGAGCGTTCGTTGTCTGATGGCCTCGAGGTCTGCGGTTATCGCATTGTCCAGGAAGCGTTGACGAACACAGTCAGACACGCACCTGGCAGCAAGGTGGAAGTTGATGTTGAGTACCGCGCCGACGCGTTGACGATTCGTGTACGCGATAACGGACTCGGGCAGCCGACCACAGCGGAGAACGGAGAGGGCTTCGGCCTCGTCGGCATGCGAGAGCGCGTGACAATGCTCGGCGGCAGCCTGTGCGCCGGACCGCGGCCCGGCGGCGGCTTCGAGGTCGTCGCGAAGCTGCCGTGTGCCTACCCGGCCGCGAGCGGCGGCGAGGAGCGCACGGCGTGACGGACCTGCTGCGCATCCTCATCGTCGACGACCAGGCCGTCGTCCGGCTCGGCTTCTCCAGCCTGGTCGGCTCGCAACCCGACATGACCGTGGTCGGCGCGGCCGGGGACGGACGCGAGGCCGTGCGCCTCGCCGAGGACCTGGTCGCACGGGATCAGGGTCCGCACGTGGTGCTCATGGACATCCGCATGCCCGTGTTCGGCGGCATCGAAGCGACTGCGCTGCTCGGCAGGCTTCCCGAGCCACCCGCCGTCATCGCGCTGACCACCTTCGACCTCGACGACTACGTGTTCGACGCGCTGCGCGCCGGGGCGAGCGGCTTCCTGCTGAAAGACGCCACGCCGGAGCAGATCCTCGAGGCGATCCGGGTCGTGGCCGCGGGTGACGCCCTGCTGGCTCCGGCCGTCACGCGGCGACTCGTCGCGCGGTTCGCACGTCAGCCACGGCTGACCGCTCCCGCGCAGCTCGACCGGTTGACCGGCCGCGAACGCGAGGTGCTGCTGCTCGTCGCACGCGGCCTGTCCAACCTGGAGATCGCGAAGGTCCTGTGCCTGGCCGAGCAGACCGTGAAGAGCCATGTCGGCGCGCTGCTCGCCAAGCTCGGCCTGCGCGACCGGGTCCAAGCGGTCGTGCTCGCCTATGAGAGCGGGCTGGTCACGCCGGGCGCCGCCGCCGGGCAATCGGCCTGACGAAGCGTCGGCGGATACCTCCCTGGACGCAGCCTGCTTCCCCCGCAAGTAGCGGCGGGCGGCCGGAAACCGGCTACTCGCGGGCCAGGTGATCAGCGCCGCGCCCGCCTAACGTCGGCGGCATGATTGAAGTCAGGGAACTGAGCAAACGCTATGGCGGCAAGACCGCCGTCGACGCGCTGACCTTCACCGTCAAGCCGGGCGTCGTGACGGGCTTCCTCGGCCCGAACGGCGCCGGCAAATCCACCACGATGCGCATGATGCTCGGCTTGTCGCGGCCGGATTCCGGACCCGCGACGGTCAACGGCCGGTCGTTCACCGAGCATCGCCGCGCCATGCACGAAGCCGGGGCGCTGCTCGACGCACACGCGGCGCACCGCGGCCGCAGCTCGTACAACCACCTGCTGTCTCTGGCGCAGTCCAACCGCATTCCGCGCCGCAGGGTCGGTCAGGTACTCGAACTCGTCGGCCTCACCGGCGTCGCGGACCGCCGCGTCGGCGCTTTCTCCCTCGGCATGGCGCAGCGGCTCGGGATCGCCGCCGCGCTGCTCGGCGATCCACCGGTGCTGATCTGCGACGAGCCGATCAACGGGCTCGACCCGGAAGGCATCCTGTGGATGCGAACCCTGCTGCGCGGCCTGGCCGCAGAGGGCCGCACGGTGCTGGTCTCCAGCCATCTGATGAGCGAGATGGCGCTGACCGCGGACCACCTCGTGGTCATCGGCCGCGGCCGGCTGCTCGCCGACGCCGGCGTCCGCGAGTTCATCGAGGGCGGCGCGCGTAGCAGCGTCCTGGTTCGCTCCTCGGATCAAGCGCGGCTGGCGCCGCTGCTGGAACACGCCGGAGCGGTGGTGCGGCGGGCCGATCCCACCGGCGGCGGGGGAGGCGGCGGCGAACCGGCGCTGGTGATCACCGGCCTGGCCGCCGCCGAGATCGGCGAGCTGGCGGTCCGGCACGGCGTCGTGCCACACGAGCTGGCCACCCAGCACGCGTCGCTGGAAGCCGCATACCTGGAACTGACCAGAGACGCGGTCGACTACCGGGCCGAGACGGCGCTCGACGTCGGCCCGGCGGCTGAATCAGCCATCGACAATCGCGAGGGAGCGCGGGCATGACGACGACTCAGTACACGGTGCCCGCGCGCCCCGGCACGCAGCGTGCGCTGCCGGTGCGGATGACCGACTTCGGTGCCGTCATGCACGCCGAGTGGACGAAGCTGCGTACAGTGCGCTCGACGTATTGGACCGCCTTGTTCACCGCGCTCGCGGTCGTCGGCGTCGCTGTCGGATCATGCGCGCAGTGGGCGAACACGATCAGCCAGAACCCCGGCCGGCTTTCCGACCTCGACCCGATCACCGCCAGCCTGACCGGCACCTATCTCGGCCAGCTCGCCGTCGGCACGCTCGGCGTTCTCGTCATCAGCGCCGAATACGGCAGCGGCATGATCTCGGCCACCCTCACCGCCATTCCGCAGCGGCGCACCGTCCTGGCCGCCAAGGCCCTGACCTTCACCGCCGCGAGCCTCGTCTTCGGCCAACTGGTCGGCTTCGCCGCCTTCACCCTGGGCCAGGCGATCCTCTCGACCCAGCACGCCGGTGCCTCCCTCGCCGACCCCGGCGCCCTGCGCAGCGCCGTCGGCGCCGGGCTCTACCTGGCCGCGGTCGGCCTGCTCGGCTTCGGCATCGGAGCCGCCGTGCGCCACACCGCGGGGGCGCTGGCCACGCTGTTCGGGCTGCTCTTCCTGCCCTCCGCGCTCGCCGACCTGCTGCCGCCGTCCAAGCACTACGTGATCGAATACATGCCCGCGAACTCCGGCAGCCAGGTCTTCACCGCCAATCCCCATCCTCCGGCTCTCGCGCCGTGGACCGGGCTCGGGGTGTTCTGTGTATACGTGGTCGTGAGCCTGATCGCCGCGGTCATCCTCACCGAACGACGTGACGCGGTCCTCGGCTGACCGAGTGTTCGCTCAGCACAAAAGTCGGTGCCGGGTGCCAGCGACGAGAGGCGGCTCGTCGCTGGCGCCCGGCACCCGGAAGGGTGCGCCGCGCCGGGTTCCTACCAACACCGGCGCGGCGCTGACCGGTCAGCCGTTTGGGCCGGCCGGGGTCGTGGTGACGGTGTAGCCCTCCGCCTTGTTGGCGGCGATCGCGTAGTCGTTGGTGAACGTGGCGGACAGGTTAACCGAGGAGGTCGCCGAGCCGATCAGCTCCTCCATCGCCAGCACCGTCTTCGGGCCGCCGGCGGGCATGATGCCGTCCGGCAGGAACTGGCCCTTGTCCTGCGTCAGCGCCGCGATGTAGTCGGCCTTGCTGACCAGGCTGTTCTGCACGTACGTCTGCGGCAGCTTGTCGGCGATGTCCGCGGCCGAGTGCGTGTTGATCCAGTGCATCGTGTCGACCAGCGCGTCCACGACCTTCTGCACCGTGGCCTTGTTCGCGTTGGCCCAGTCGCTCGTCGCCAGCACGCCCGCGGCCGGCCAGGCGCCGCCGAGCGCTTCCGTGGCGCCGGTCGTCGTGGCCAGGTCGATCGCCGAGTACGCGATGCCCTTCTGCTGCATCGCGGTGACCGTCGGCTGCGTGGTCATGACGCACGCCGCGGACCCGCTCTGCACCGCGGCGATCGCCGTGGAGCCCGCGCCGACCGCGAGCCGGTGGATCTGCGAGGACTTGATGCCCTTCTGCGCGGCCAGGAACTTGGTCAGCGAGTCGGTACCCGAGCCGAGGTCCGTCACGCCGAGGGTCTTGCCGGCGAAGTCAGCCGCCGAGTGCACGCCGCTGTTCTTGCCGCACATCTCCCGCTCGCCCGGCGCGCCGGACAGCTGCACCAGGTCGATCACGCTCTTGCCCTTGACCTGGAAGTCGATGGTGTGGTTGTACCAGGCGCCGGCCAGGTTGACCTGTCCGGAGGCCATCGCGTCCTCGGCGCCGACGCCGCCGTCGACCTCCGTGCTCAGCTCCATGTTGACGCCGTACTTCTTGTAGTAGCCCAGCTGCTGGGCCAGCTCGTACGGCAGATAGATCTGCTTGTCGATGCCGCCGACCATCATCGTCACGGTCGGCATGGGGGCGTTGCCGCCGCCGGCGGCGCTTTGCCCGCTGTTGCCGCCGCTGCTTCCACACGCGGCGGCCGCGCCGAGGGCGAGCGTGCCGGCCAGGGACAGGGCGAGAGTCCGCTTGATCATGACTCGGGTCCTTTCGTCATTGAGGGAGTGAGCCTGGGGCGATGAATTGACTGGATGTGCAGGGTGTGGATCGTGCGATGGTGCTCGCGCGGCGCGGGGGCCGCGCGCTCCTCGCGGGCCGGTCCGGCTAGATCGCGACGGCCTCTGAGGGAGACGGCGGGCGCCAGGAGAGCAGCCGGCGCTCGACGAAGGTGAGTACGAACTCCGCGATCAGCGTGATCACCGAGATCACCAGCATTCCGGCGAACACCCCGTCGGGGTCGAGGTTGCCCTGGGCGGTCTTGATGACCAGGCCGACGCCGTGTTCGGCGCCGAGCACCTCGCCGACCAGCGCGCCGACGATGGCGAATCCGAACGCGGTGTGCAGGCTGGCGATGATCCAGGTGAGCGCGGAGGGCAGGGTGACGTGCCGGATCACTTGGATGCGGGAGGCCCCGAGCACCTCGACGTTCGCCAGGATGTTGCGGTCCACCTCGCGCACGCCCTGGAAGGCGTTGAAGAAGACCACGAAGAACACCAGGACCGCCGCGAGCAGGATCTTGGGCGTGCTCCCGACACCGAAGGCGACGATGAAGATCGACCCGAGCACGATCCGCGGGATCGCGTTGACCATCTTGATGAACGGCCCGATGACGTCGGCCAGGAACGCGCTCTGCCCGAGCACGACGCCCAGGACGATGCCGGCGACGGCACCGCAGAAGAAGCCGTAGACGGCCTCGTGCATCGTGGTGAAGATGTCGAACCAGAACGAGCCGTACGACGTGCCGTCCCGGAAGAGCTCGATGGTGCGCTGCCAGACCAGGCTCGGACGACCGAAGAAGAACGGGTCCACGAGCGGCGTGGACGAGCCGTTCGG
>DASUAR010000021.1:0-2539 GCA_035763685.1 Actinocrinis sp.
AGGACGCTCCGGCCGCACGCCCAGGCTCGTCGCGCAGTGAACCATCTGCGCCTGGCGGCGCGTGGCGATTCGCCATCACGATCCCCGACAAAGCGGCGGCCGGATCGTTGCCTTGATACATTCCCCAACACCGCCTAGGGCACACGCCTCGCGGCGGTCGTCACTTGCGATGCTTGTTTGGCGAGCCTTATTTGCCGCCGCTATTCGCGGAGTCTTATTTGCCGAGTCCCAGCTCGAAATAGATCAGGTCGCGGTCCCGGCGCACGAGCCTGAAGCCGGACTTAGTGAGCACCCGCTGCGAGGCGAGGTTGTCGTGATCGGTGTCGGCGGCAATGCTGCGCACGTCGGGGTGCGCGCGACAGAAGTCGATGAGTGCATGTACTGCCTCGGTCGCGTAGCCGTTGCCCCAGCTGTGAGACACAAGTCCGTAGCCGATGGTCACTTGTTGCTCTTCATCCGGCGGGCCGTGGAAGCCGATGGTGCCTATCGCGGTGTTGTCCGCGCGGCAGTCGATGCGGTAACACGTGAACGGTCCGATATCCAGCGCGACCGAGCCCCGGTCCGGGCAAGTGCAGGAGAACACGCTGCCGTCGGCAAGCCAGAAGCCGTATCCGGCGGCCGCCGCTAAGTCCGATCCCAGGTAGCCCGCACCGTGCCTGTGCACTAACGCATGCGCTTCCGCGCGGGCTTTGGCGGTCTTCACCGCCATGCGCGCGGCGTCGCGGTCGCCTTCACCGGGGAAGCCGTCCGCCCACACGTCCGCGGGGCCGGCGATCCCGCCGACGATGCGTGTTGCCTCCAGGACCGTCAACCGGTGGAGGACGAGACGCCGCGTGAACAGATCAGTCATCACGGGCATTCAAACCGCTGTATGTGGGCGACGCAATCAGATCGCCCAAGACTGGCGGATCAGTGCCGAAGCTGATCCTTACGCACTTTGCCCATTGCGTTTCGCGGCAGCGCGTTGACGAAGCTCACGGAGCGCGGTCGCTTGTGCACGGACAAGCTGCGCGCCACGAAGTCGATCAAATCCTCTTCGCCTACGCCGTCCGCGACGACGAATGCGGCGATGCGTTGGCCGAGGTCGTCGTCCGGTACGCCGATGACGGCGGCTTCACGCACAGCGGGATGCGCGAGGAGCGCGTTCTCCACCTCTCCCGCGCCGATGCGGTAACCGCCGGACTTGATCAGGTCGGTGGACGCGCGGCCGACGATGCGGTGTGTGCCGTCCGGTTCGATGACGGCCATGTCTCCAGTGCGGAACCAGCCATCGTGCGTAAAGCTGGCCGCCGTCGCGTCCGGCCGCCCTAGGTAGCCGGAGAAGACGGTCGCTCCCCGCAACTGGAGTTCGCCCACGGTCGCGCCGTCGGGTGCGATCAGCGAGCCGTCCTCGGCCAGCAGCCGCGTTGATACGGGGTCGATCGGATGCCCGACGGTGCCGGGTCGGCGGTTCGGATCATCTGCGCGGGTGGAGAGCGTGATGAGCGTTTCGGTCATGCCGTAGCGCTCGACCGCGCGGTGCCCGGTGAGCGCTTCGAGTTCGGCGAAGACCGGCGCGGGCAGCGCGGCGGAGCCCGAGACGAGCAGCCGAGCGGCGGACAGCGCCTTCGCCGAACTCGGCTCGGCGCACAGCCGGGACCAGACGGTCGGTACACCGAAGAAGAGCGTTCCGGGGTTCGCCGACGCGGTAGCCGCCGCAGCGTAGGCCGTAGGGGTAGGGCGCCCGGTGTGTACCAGCCGCGATCCCGTGCGCAGCGCACCGAGCACGCCCAGGACGAGTCCGTGGACGTGAAAGAGCGGGAGCCCGTGCACCAGCGTGTCGTGGGCGGTCCACTGCCAGGCGTCGGCGAGTGCGTCTAGATCGGCGGCGATGGCCGATGCGCTGATCGGCACGCCCTTAGGCGCGCCGGTGGTGCCCGAGGTGTAAAGAATCAGCGCGGGGGCGTCGGGCGACGGTCCCAGGATGGACGCGGAGCCGGAGGCGGGCGCGTGTGCGCGCGCGAACGCATCGATTGGTAGGGCTGGCACGCCGCAGTCGGGCCACACGTCGGCGTCTGCTGCCAACAGGATCGCCGAGCCGGAGTCGCGCAGCACGTGGTCACGCTCGGCCGGGCCGCAGTCTGGCGGTACGGGTACCACCGGGACACCCGCCAGCATGCCGCCGACGACGGCGACGACGGTCTCTAGTCCGGCGGCCGCGTGAACGGCGACGGCCGGCGCTCCGGCGATCTCAGCGGCGACGGCTCCGGCCGCTTCGAGCAGCCGCGCGCGTGACGTGGCCTGTCCGGCCACCTGGATCGCGTCGGGCTGGTCTGCGGTCGGACCGGTGAGGCTCGGCAGGAGGCGCATTCCGCCACGGTACCGGGGATCGGCTCTCTGCTGCCCGCCGTGCGCAGACCCTAGGCGGTGTTGGGGAATGTATCAAGGCAACGATCCGGCCGCCGCTTTGTCGGGGATCGTGATGGCGAATCGCCACGCGCCGCCAGGCGCAGATGGTTCACTGCGCGACGAGCCTGGGCGTGCGGCCGGAGCGTCCTCA
>DASUAR010000022.1:0-12702 GCA_035763685.1 Actinocrinis sp.
GCTCAGCCCGACCAGCTCGATCACCTCGCCGGCCGGGCGCGGCCGCGGGAAGTACCCGGCGAAGTGCCGCACGATCTCGCCGACGGTGAGTTCGTAGACGTCGCTGGACTCCTGCATCACGATGCCGATCCGGCTGCGCCACCGCCGGCCCGCCGTCTGCGGGTCCTGACCCAGCACCGCGACCTCGCCGCCGTCGCGCTTGCGGTGACCCTCCAGGATCTCCGTCGTGGTGGTCTTGCCCGCTCCGTTCGGCCCGAGCAGCGCGAAGGTTTCCCCGCGCCACACCTCCAGGTCCAAGCCGTCCACGGCGATCGCGTCACCGTAGCGCTTGACCAGCCCGCGTACGCGGATGGCTGTATCCCCCGCCGTCATGAGAGACAGCGTGACGTAACCGGGGCTCGCACGCCAGACTTCGCGCGACTGTATAGACGATCCGGGCTGTGTCAGCGCTCCGCGAGCCGCCGGCTGAGCAGGCGGCGTTCGGCTTCGGTCGGGGCGAGCGTGAGCGCCGTGCGCAGGCAGGCGTCGGCCTCGACCGTGCGGCCGCAGCGGCGCAGCAGGTCGGCGCGCGTGGCGTGCAGCAGGTAGTAGCCGTCGAGCCGGCCGGATCGCGCGATCGCGTCGACCAGCGGCAGCGCCGTCTCCGGGCCCTGCGCCATCGACACCGCGACGGCGCGGTTCAGCTCCACGATCGCGCTCGGGGCCACCCGGGCCAGTTGCCCGTAAAGCGCGACGATCTGCGGCCAGTCGGTCTGCTGCGCCGAGGGCGCGGTCGCGTGGCACGCCGCGATCGCCGCCTGGATCTGGAACGGCCCGGCCCGGCGCCGCCGCAGCGCGCGCTCGAGGATCGCGCCGCCCTCGGCGATCTGGCCGGTGTCCCACGCGGAACGATCCTGCTCGCCCAGCGTGACCAGCTCGCCGCCCGCGTCCACGCGGGACGGGCGCCGCGCGTCGTGCAGCAGCATCAGCGCGAGCATGCCGTGCGCCTCGGGCTCGTCGGGCATCAACGCCGCCAGCACGCGGGCGAGCCGGATCGCCTCCCGGCTCAGCTGCGCCTTGTGCTGCTGGTCGCCGTAGCCCTCGTTGTACAGCAGGTAGAGCACGTGCAGAACGCCCGGCAGCCGGTCCGGCAGCAGGTGCGCCGGCGGAACACGCAGCGGGATCACCGCGTGTGCGATCTTCTGCTTGGCCCGGAAGATGCGCTGGCCCATCGTGCGCTCCGGCACGAGGAACGCGCGGGCGATCTCGGCGGTGCTCATCCCGGCGAGCGAACGCAGCGTCAGCGCCACCTGGGCGTCGAGGTTGAGCGCCGGGTGGCAGCAGGTGAACATCAGCTCGAGCCGTTCGTCCGGGATCTCGCTGTCGCTGGTGTACGCCGCCGGCGCTCGCTGTCCCGAAACGGCCCACTGCCTGATCTTCGCGGCCTCGGTCGACGCGCGGCGCATCCGGTCGACCGCGCGATTACGGGCGGCGGTGGTGAGCCACGCCAGCGGCTGCCGCGGCACGCCGTCCTGCGGCCAGGTGCGCAGCGCCTGCGCGAAAGCGTCCTGCGCGCACTCCTCGGCCAGGTCCCAGTCGCCGCCGGTGAACCGGATCATGGTGGCCACGATCCGGCTCCATCCGTCGGCGTAGATCCCGGCGATCAACTCCTTCGCCGGCTCGCCGGTGATCACCTGTCCTGCGCCTCGGCCTAGTCGGCGACCCAGAACGGACGCAGCTCGATCACGCCGCCCCAGGCCATCGGGTGCCGGGACGCGACCTCGACCGCCTCGTCCAGGTCGGCGCATTCGAGCACGTCGAACCCGGCGATCAGGTCCTTGGTCTCGGCGTACGGGCCGTCCGTGAGCAGCACCTCGCGGTTGCGCACGCGCACGGTGGTCGCGTCGCTGCCCGGCCGCACGCGGTTGCCCATCAGCCGGATGCCCTTGCCGTCCATCTCGCTGACCCAGTCCTCCACGTCCGGCGCGCCCTCGGCCGCCCCGGCAGGCAGGTCGGGGTCCACGCACACCAGCATCAGATACTTCATCGGTCCGCTCCGTTCGCGAGTACTTCGGTGGCCTCTTGCGCCGTTTCCGTCTTCATGACGAACGGGCCGAGCGCTCTACTACAGGCTCGCGCGAAAAATCTTCGGGCGCATCCGTCCGCGTGCGCCCGGCCGTTGACAAGTCTGCCGAACGGGTGGGTGATGCGAAGATGGAGAGAAGAAGTGATGCCTCGCGCACCGGACCCACCCGCCGTGCGCTCTTATCCGCTTCAGCCGCCACCGCGATGGTGGCACCGTTGGCCGTCGGCACGGCGGCGCAGGCCGCGAGTTCGAACGCTGCGCCGCTGCGCCGTCAGGAGCCGGACAAAGCACTCAGGGCCCTGATCCACCGCGTCGACCCGGACCGGATGCGGGCCACGGTGCAGCGGCTGACCGAGTTCGGCACCCGGCACACCTTGTCCAGCCAGACCGACCAGGCCCGCGGCATCGGCGCCGCCACCGACTGGGTGATCGGGCAGATGCAGGCGATCGCGGCGACCTCGAACGGCGCGATGACGGTGCAACGCCAGTCGTTCGTCCAGCCGCCGGTGTCGCGGATCCCGGTCCCCACCATTATCACCAACTGCATAGCCACGCTGCAGGGCACTGCCTCACCCGAGCGCTTCTATGTGATCACCGGTCACCTGGACTCGCGGGTGACCGACGTCATGGACTTCACCAGCGACGCCCCGGGCGCCGACGACGACGCGTCGGGTGTCGCCGTCGTGCTTGAACTCGCGCGGCTTTTCGCCGGCCAGCGCTTCCCCGGCACCATCGTGCTGGCCACGGTGGCAGGCGAGGAGCAAGGGCTCTACGGCTCGTCGTTCATGGCTCAGGAGATGAAGGCGGCCGGAGCCGACGTGCAAGGCATGTTCAGCAACGACATCGTCGGGGCGAGCCAGGCCTGGGACGGTACCCCGCCGAACCCGCACACCCTGCGGCTGTTCGTCGAAGGAATCCCGACCGCGGTCACGCCCGACCAGATCGCGGTGATGAAGTCGGTCGGCGGCGAGAACGACGGCGCGACCCACCAGCTGGCCCGGTTCGTGGCGCAGGCAGCCCCGGCCGAGCTGACCGGAGTCAACGTCCGGGTGATCTGGCGCCGCGACCGGTATCTGCGCGGCAGCGACCACCTCTCGTTCCAGCAGCAGGGCTATCCGGCGGCCAGATTCACCGAGCCGCGGGAGAACTTCGACCACGAACATCAGAACACTCAGGTCGTGGGAGGCGTGCAGTTCGGCGACCTGATCGAGTTCGTCGACTTCGACTACCTGGCCCGTGTCGCCAAGGTGAACGCGGCGGCGCTGTGGTCGCTGGCGACGGCGCCGGCGACGCCCAAGGGCGTGCAGATCCACACGACCGCGCCGGGCACCCTGTCCGGCACCAACTTCACGACCCTCAGCTGGACCGCCAATCCGGATGCCGATCTGGCCGGGTACGAGGTCGTCATGCGGGAGACCACCGCGGCGGACTGGACATCAGCCATCGACGTCGGCAACGTCACCACGGTCACGCTCGACATTTCGAAGGACAACGTGCAGTTCGGCATCCGGGCCGTCGATCAGACCGGCCATCGCAGCCCGGTGGGTTTCCCGCAGGTAGCCGCTTAGCGAGGCCGCACCGCGGTCGCGAAAACCGTTTGCCGCGCAGCGGGGCCGGTCACTACCGTCGACCCGTGACACATCTAAGCCCCCTGGCATACCTTCTCGGCCTTGAAGGCGTCGCCCTGCTGCGTGGCCTGCGCGACGGCACCGGGGATCGCGAGTTCGTCGAGGCTCGCATCGGCGAGATCCGCGAACTGCTCGCCGACCCGGCGCTGCTGGAGGCCGGCGGCATCGATGCCACGCCGGGCAGCATCAGCACCGAGCAGGTCTACGACACGTGGGCCGCCAGCTACGACGAACCGAACACGATGATCGATCTCGAGCAGCCGCTCGTGCACGAGATCCTGGCGACCTTGCCCGTCGGCACCGCTCTCGACGCGGCCTGCGGCACCGGGCGCCACGCGGCACACCTCGCCCGGCTCGGCCATCACGTGATCGGCGTGGACGCCAACGCCGAGATGCTCGCCGTCGCCGCGAAGAAGCTGCCCGATGTCGACCTGCGCCAGGGCGCGCTTGAGGCGCTTCCGCTTACCGATAACTCGGTCGACCTCATCGTCTGCGCCCTCGCGCTCTGCCACGTGCGCGACCTCGGCCCGGTCTTCGCGCAGTTCGCGCGGGTACTGCGGCCCGGCGGGCACCTCGTCATCTCGGACCCGCACCAGTTGCTGTCCTATATCCGGCCTACCGTGCCGCGCGAGCCCGGAGCGGACGGGCGGCGCACGATCCTCGCCGAGCACCACCGGCCGCTCAGCGCGTACCTAGCCACTGCGCTGCCGCACCGCTTCCAGCTGCGACACTGCGCCGAGCCGCACACCGGCGCCCGGAAGGGCCAGCGCTCAGCCGCGCCGCGGGTGCGGCCGCCGATGCCGACCGAGGTCTGCTGGGAACTGCTCGACCAGATCCCGGAGGCCGTCGCCGTGGCCGGGGACGTCCCGGCGATCGTGATCATGCACCTTCAGCTGCCTGCCGCGTAGCCTCGGCGGCGCGCAGTCACCTGGCGACGATGGCGCGCAAATCGCGGCGGTGAAGGTCACTCGTCCCGGTGCCGCCGTGACGGCCGGCGCAGCGGGTCCACCCGGCCGCGTCCAACGCTGTCCAACGGTGACCAGGATCGCCCTCGGACAGCGTGCCCCGCCTTCACCATGGCGCCATGAAGCGTCTTCGCATTCTGACAACCACGCGCGGATTCGCCCTGGCGGCCGCGCTGGCCCTCGGCGCCCTTACGGCCGCCCCCGCGCGCGCCGACACACCGCTGCCGGCTCCCACCGGTCTCGAAGTCCTCCACGTGGCCGACACCACGGCCGAGATGGACTGGAGCAGCGCCTGCTATTCGACCGGCGACGTCGTCCAGCGATATCTGAACGGATCCTGGCAGACCTATGCGACCGGGCTCTGCGACTACCTGCCGCTGACCGGTCTGACGCCCGGCGTCAAATACACATTCCGCGTGTACTCGGCCGCCATACCCGACATCGGCTACTCGCAAAGTGCGCCGTCCGCACCGATATCGTTCACGACGCTGTCGGCCCCTGACTCAGTGCCGCCATCGAAGCCGGGCACGCCGAGCTTCAGCAGCATCACCACCACCAGCGCGGACATCTTCTGGGGTCAGTCCACTGACAACGTCCAGGTCACCGGCTACTACTTGCAGCAGCTGGTAAACGGTACCTGGACCACCATCCGAACGCTGTCCGCGTCGGCGAACTTCCAGTACGTCTACGGCTTGTCACCCGCCACGTCCTACACCTACGCGGCCATCGCCTTCGACGCCCGCGGCAACCTGTCGCAGCGCTCTGATCCCGCGACGCTCACGACGCTGGCCCTCACCGCGACACCGTCCTGCACGGTGCAGCTCCAGGTGTACGGCACCGGCTTCACCGCCACGGCCACGATCGTGAACTCCACCTCGGCTGCCATCAGCGGTTGGACATTCGGCTTCTCGCTCACCCCTGCCGCGACGGTCAGCAGCGTCTTCGGCGGCGTGCTGACCCGCACCGGCGGTGCGGGCACGATCACGGCCGCCTCGTACAACGGCGCGCTGGGCCCGGGCGGCCAGCTCTACTTCGGTTTCATAGGTTCCGCGAACCCGCCTGCGCCGCCGAGCGGGTTCACCTTCAACGGTTCGCCCTGCACAGCGGCATGAGGACGAACCCAGTCGCACGGGGGTAAGGTGCGCGGGGCGCCGGCACCCACTCGCGCCCCGCGCACTCGCCCGGCCGCGCGGCTACCCTCCCGCTCATAGACCCTCACCCACTCGTCGGCGCACGGCTGCGCACCGATCCGGCCGAGGTGCGCACGGCCGCCGACCTCGCCCGGGTACTGCGCGAGCTGCGCCGCAGACACGCCCGGCGGCTCGGGCGGGCCGAGCCGAGCTACCGCGAATTGGCGGAGGCGACCGGCTGGTCGCACGGCATCATCGGCGAGTACCTGGCCGGCCGGGTGCTACCGCCGACCGACCGATTCGACACGCTGGTGCGGTTGCTCGGCGCGACCCCGGCCGAGCAGGGCGCGCTGGCCACCGCCCGCGACCGAGTCGAGGAGGCGCGGCGCCTGGACCGCCGATCCGCAGGTGGGCCCGATGTCAGCGCGGCGGGGGAGAGCAGATCGTCCGGCGCTCCCGTACCGCATCAGCTGCCCATGGATGTGTACGCGTTCGCTGGTCGGGCGCGCGAGCTGGCGATGCTCGACGCCCTGGCCTTCACAGGGCCCGAAGAAGGGGCCCGTGCAGTGGTCGTCTGCGCGGTCTCGGGCACCGCCGGGGTCGGCAAGACCGCGCTGACGGTCCATTGGGCGCACCGGGTCGCCGATCGCTTCCCGGATGGTCAGCTGTATCTCGATCTGCGCGGCTACGGCCCGGAGCCGCCGGTGGAACCGGCCGACGCGCTGGCCCGGCTGCTGCGCGGCCTCGGCGTGGCCGGCCCGCAACTGCCTGCCGAGACCGCCGAGCGGGCCGCGCTCTATCGCACCCTGCTGGCCGGGCGGCGAATGCTCGTAGTGCTCGACAACGCGGCCACGGCGGAACAGACCCGTCCGCTGCTGCCCGGCGCGCCGTCGTGCTTCGTGGTCGTGACCAGCCGAGACCACTTGGCCGGGTTGGTCGCGCGAGAAGGCGCCCGGCGGATAGGTCTCGGCGCGCTGACCACCGACGAAGCGGTGACCCTGCTACGCGTCCTGATCAGCCCCCGAACCAATCGGCGGCTCGCCGCGCCCAACCTCGCCGAACTCGCGGAACTCACTGATCCAGCCGAGCTGACCGAGCTGGCCGAACGGTGCAGCCGGCTGCCGCTGGCGCTGCGGATCGCCGCTGAACTGGCCTCGGCCGACCCCGCACGTGGTTCAGGCGAGCTGCTCGCCGGATTACGCGACGAGCAGCGGCGGCTCGATCTGCTCGACGCGGCGGGTGATCCGCGCACCGCGGTGCGGTCGGTCTTCTCCTGGTCATATCAATACTTGACTAAGGCGGGGGCGCGGGCCTTCGCACTGCTCGGTTTGCACCCGAGCCGGGAATTCGACGTCTTCGCGCTCGCGGCGCTCACCGACGCTGATCCCGGGCAAGCCAGCACACTGCTATCCGCGCTGGTCCGCGTCCACCTGGTCGAACCGGCGGGGGAGGACGGCTTCGCGATGCACGACCTGTTGCGCGCATACGCCGCCGAGCGCGCCGATGAGGCGTTCACTCCCGAAGAGCGACGCGATGCACTCAGCCGACTGTTCGACCATTACCTCGGCACGGCCGCCGCCGCGATGAACACCCTGTATCCGCACGAGCGGCAGAGCCGTCCCGACTCTGGATCGCCGCGCACCCCACGCCCCGCCGTCGATGATCCAGAAACCGCGGCCCACTGGCTGGAACAGCGGCGGGGCGCGCTCGTCGCAGCAGGCTTATACGCTGCGCAGCACGGCTGGCCGCAGCACTGCGTGGACCTCTCGCGGGTGCTGTGGCGCTGCTTCGAGGTCGGCGGCCACTATCAGGATGCGCTCTCGCTGCACCGCGCCGCCGTGCACGCGGCCGTGGCGGGAGGGCCAGGACACGCGGCCGCGCTGGTGAACCTCGGCAACGTCCACTGGTGGCTAGGCGAACACAACACGGCGCGCACCTACTTCGAGCAGGCGCTGAAGGCGTACCGGCGCTCCAACGTCCGCGACGGCCACCGCGACCGCGACCGGGACGGCGAGGCGCGCGCCTTGGCGCGGCTCGGGCTCGTGCACGAACGCCTCGGGGACTACCAGGCTGCCGCCGAGCACATGAATCAGTCCCTGGAGTGCTATCGCGCGGCGAAGAACCGCCACGGCGAAGGCTCGCAACTGCTCAACCTCGGCGCGCTGAATCGGCGATTGGGCGACCGCGCGCAGGCGGCGAGCGGGCTTCGGCAGGCTGCTGAGATCTTCGTCGAACTGCAGGACCCGCGCCTGGAAGGCTACGCGCTGGGCAATCTGGCCGTGGTGCTCAGCGAAATCGGACAGCACGACGCGGCGCTGGCGCACCTTGAGCGCGCACTGGAACTGTGCCGCCGCACCGGGGATCGCGGCGGCGAAGGCAGCGCGCTGAGCACAATCGGCGCCGTGTACGCCCGCGCCGGCCAGCACACCTCGGCCCTCGAATACCTGCGCCTCGGGCTGGCAATCGGCCGGGAGACCGGGGACCGCAGTCTGGAGACCGAAACGCTCAACTCGCTCGGCGAGACGCTGCTGGTGATCGAGCAGTGCGGCGCGGCGCTGACCCAGCACCGAGCCGCGCTCGAACTGGCCGACCGCAACGGCGACCGCTTCGAACAGGCTCGCGCGCTGAGCGGCCTTGCCGCCGCGCTGGATAGCCACGGGCCCGCCGCCGATAGCCACGGACAAGACCACGAACAGGCCCGTGAATACCGGGCCCGCGCGCAAGAAATCCGCCGCCGACTCGGCATCCGGGACGACGGCTGACCCGCAGCCAGCAGCCAGCAGCCGTCAGCCGTCAGCAGTCCTGCGACCTACTGGCAGGCCACGCCGTTGACGGTGAGATCGGTCGGCACCGAGGTCGTGGCGGACCGGGCGCTCCAGCCGAACGACGTCGCGTAACCGCTGCGGATCGTGCCGTTGTACGCGGCGTTCGTGGCCGTGGCGTGCAAGCCGTCAGGCGCCGAGAGATTCGCCTGCCAGACGGAGATGTCCGTGGTGTTCTCGTTGAAGGTCCAGCGCACCGTCCAGCCGTTGATGGTTTCCGGTCCGTTGTTGGCGATTTCGATGTCTGCGGTGAACCCGCCGAACCACACGTTCTGGATCGTGTACGTGCACGTCACCGCAGGGCTTGTAGCCGCCAGAGCCGGTACGCCCGCCATCGCGCCGGCGAGCAGGCCGCCCGCCGCCGAGACCGCGACCAATCGTCCGCCGAGCAATCCAGTGGTGCCCATCCGACCGCGCATCCAGCCCCTCCTGCGGCGCTGACAGGGTCAATACCTCGATGTAGTAGCACAAGCCACGGGATCTGACTACTGATACCTCCGGTGCCGTCAACCCGACGCGTGGTGCTCGCCGTGCCCGTGGTCGTGTGCGCCGTGTTCCCCGCGGGCCTTGTGGTGGTCGCCGTGCTGCTCGTCCGGGCTCCCGCCCATCATGCCGAGCATCTCCCGCCCTCCCGTGCGCACGAACCTCGCCACGAGCGCCGCTGCAAGCAGCAGGAAAACGATGTTGAGCCAGGTCGTGTAATTCCACGACACGCCCTCGGTCGGCAGCTTCGCAGCGTGCTGATCGGGAACCAGGCCGAGGCCGCCGAAGACGAGTTCGATGACGTACCCGGCCGCTGCCATCGCGACGTAGAACGTACCGGCGAGGAACAGCGCCATCCGGGCCCCGTAGTACTTGCGGTAGATGTTCAAGATCGGCACGATCAGCAGGTCGGCGAAGATGAACGCGACCACGCCGCCGAAGCTGATCCCGCCCTTCCACAGCACCACGGCCAGCGGCACGTTGCCGATCGAGCAGACGAAGCTGGCCACCGCCACCAGCGGGCCGACCAGCGGACCCCAGATCTTCGACGCGAGCGGATGCCCGGTCAGGAAGAAGTGCGCCCAGAACGTGTCCGGCACCCACGCGGCGATCGCACCCGCGATCAGCAGTCCGGCCGCGATGTCGCGCAGCACGGCGGCCCACTCCATCACGAAGATGTGCGAGACCGAGGTGAACCCGCGGCGGGAGAGCAGCCTGCGCAGGAACGGCTCGTCGCCGGTCACCGACATCTCCATCGCGGCGTGGCCTTCCATCGAACCGGCGACACCCCGGTCGGCCTGCTCACGTGCCTTCCGCAGCAGCCGGTCACGTAGCAGCAGCCGGAACAGCAGCGCCAGCACCAGGATCATCACCGGCCCGCCGGCGAACTCCGCCGCGGTGAACTGCCAGCCCATCAGCAGAGCCAGGATGATGCCGAGTTCCACCACCAGGTTCGTCGAGGCGATCTCGAACGCCATCGCGGCGGTGAAGTTCGCGCCCTTGCGAAAGAGCGAACGAGCCAGCGCCACCGCCGCGTAGGAGCAGGACGAGGACGCCGCGCCGAGCGCCGAGGCGAGCGCCAGCGTGCGCGGCCGGTCATCACCCAGCCAGCGCACGATCGTGCTCTTGCGCACCAGCGCCTGCACGATCGCCGACAGCAGGAATCCCAGAATGAGAGCCCAGATGATCTCCCAGGTCATCGACCCGGCGATGGACAGGGCGTGCGTGATGGCGGGCAAAGCGACCTCACTGCGCATCGGTCCGTTCGGTGGCCTGTTGCAACCGTATACCCCATAGGGGTATTCCACGCAAGGCGGCGACGGCGCGCCGGTGGCAGACTGGCCGCGGCGGCGGATCGAGGAGAGTCATGGGCGTACAACAGCGGCGGCATCTGGTCTGGCAGGTCGTCGAGACGGCCGGGTTCGAGGCGGCGTGGCTCGGCATCGACGGCCTGGCCCTGCACGCCAACGGCCGGGCCGTCGGGCAGTTGCCCGAGCCCTACTGGCTGACCTACACATTGCGGACCGACGATCGCGCCGTGACCACTCGCCTGAGCGTCACGGCCGCCACCGCTGACGCGCACTACGATCTCGACCTGCGGCGGGAGGGCGAGACCTGGTACGTGAACGGCGAGCCGCGCGCCGACCTCGCCGGCGCACTCGACTGTGACCTGGCCTGCTCGCCGGTCACCAACACGATGCCGATCATCCGGCACGGCTTACAGCGCGGCACCGGAACGCAGCGGTTCCTCATGGCGTTCGTGCAAGTGCCGACCCTGAGCGTCGTCGCATCTCAGCAGTCGTACACGCATCTCAGTCTCAATGAAGACGCCGCGCGCGTGCGATACGCGTCCGGGACCTTCGTCAGTGACTTGACCGTAGACCGCGACGGATTGGTCATCGACTACCCGACGATGGCGAGCCGGATTCCCGCCGTCACACCGGTCACGGCCGGCGAGCGCGTCGGCGGCCCGGGCTCGCCCCGCCCAGGCGCCGACGGGTCCTAAGTCTGTTTCGTATTGGACCGGCTTAGCGGCCCGCCAACGATTTCGGTAATATTTCACGGGCCTCGCTTTCCGGTCCGTGCCGGCTCCATGTGGAATCACCGCCAATTCCCACAGGAGCGAGTTGGCGGCCCCTCAAGCGGCACCCCGCGGTATCGCGCCGCACTGCCTTCCTGATCAGGGAAGACGGAGCAACGAAAGCTTCGAACATTCGACAGTCAAGCGACAATTTCGCACAATCTCAGCTTTCCCGCAATCGTTGGAAAGCGGCGGGTATCGGCTACCGTGAGCAATAACCCTTACCCACCGGACAAAGAGGTCCTATGCTGCGATCCCGCTTCCTGAGGTCCCGGCTGTTTAATACCGCGCTGGCGATCGGCGCGGCCGCCGGGCTGTGCGTGCAGGCCGCGCCGCAGGCCGCCGCCGCCTCGCTGACTCAGATCACGAACTTCGGTACCAACCCCACCGGCCTGCAGATGTACTTGTACGTGCCGAACAGCGTGAAGCCGAATCCCTCGATCCTGCTGGCCCTGCACGGGTGTCAGGGCTCGGGCCCGTACCTGTACTCCAGCACCGACTTCGGCTCGCTGGCCGATCAGTACGGATTCATCGTCATCTACCCCTCGACCAACCCCGGCGGCAGCTGCTGGGATGTCTCCTCCAGCCAGGCGCTGACGCGCAACGGCGGCAGCGACCCCGTGGGGCTCATGTCGATGATCACCTACACCGAACAGCACTACGGCGGGAACCCCGGCTCGGTTTATGTGACCGGCGAGTCCTCGGGCGGCATGATGACGAACGTCATGGTCGCCGACTACCCTGACGTGTTCAAGGCGGGCGCGGCGTTCATGGGAGTGCCCTACCACTGCTTCTACACCGGAACGGTGCGCGGATGGAACGGGCCTTGCGCCGGCGGCCAGGTCTCCATGACCCCGCAGCAGTGGGGTGACCTCGCGCGCGGCGCCGACCCCGGTTACAGCGGCCCGCGGCCGCGAATGCAACTGTGGCACGGCACCGCGGACACCACGCTGAACTACAACAACCTCGGCGAAGAGATCAAGCAGTGGACTAACGTCCTCGGCGTGAGCCAGACCCCGTCGTCCAGTGACACGCCGGTCGCCAACTGGAACCGCACCCGGTACAACGACGCCGGCGGCACCACACAGGTGGAGGCTTACAGCATCGTCGGAGCCGGACACCAGCTGCCGATTCAGGGCTCTGGCATGGCCGCGTACGCCATTCACTTCATGGGCCTGGACGCGGGGTCCTCCGGTGGCGGTGGGGGCGGGGGTGGCGGTGGCGGTGGTGGCAGCACCGGTCCGTTGCACGCGGTCGGTGCCGGAAAGTGTCTGGATGATCCGAACTCGACCACCACGCTGGGCACGCAGCAGCAGATCTACTCGTGCGACGGTCAGGCGAATCAGACCTGGACGCACACCTCTTCCGGTGCGCTGACGGTGACGGTGGGCGGCACGACGCTGTGCCTGGATGCCAACGGCAAGGGAACGACCAACGGCACCAAGGCGATCGTGTGGTCCTGCAACGGACAGACCAACCAGCAGTGGAACCTCAACTCCAACGGCACGATCACCGGCGTCCAATCAGGG
>DASUAR010000023.1:0-13096 GCA_035763685.1 Actinocrinis sp.
AGTTGCCGATGCAGGTGGTGCAGCCGTAGCCGACCAGGTTGAAGCCGAGCTTGTCCAGGTAGGGGGTCAGCCCGGCCCGCTCGTAGTAGTCCATGACGACCCGGGAGCCGGGGGCCAGGGTGGTCTTCACCCACGGTTTCGGGGCCAGCCCGCGCTCGGCGGCCTTCTTCGCCAGCAGCGCGGCGGCGATCATCACGTCGGGGTTGGAGGTGTTGGTGCAGGAGGTGATCGCCGCGATCACGACCGCCCCGTGGTCGAGTTCCACGGTCTGGCCGTCGCCGAGGGTGGCTTTGACCGGGCGGTGCACGTGCCCGGCGGGTCCGGCGGGCGTCTCGGGTCCGGCCGGCTTGTCGCTCTCGCGGTTGCCGGTGACCGCGACCGGGTCGGATGCGGGGAAGGATTCCGCGCCGGCCTCGTCCAGCCCGCCGGGGTCCGGCCGGACGGTCTTGTACTGGCCGAGCACCGCGCGAAACGCCTGCGGCGCGCGGGCCAGCGGGATGCGGTCCTGCGGGCGTTTCGGTCCGGCGATCGACGGCGCCACGCTCGACAGATCGAGGTCCAGGACCTGGGAGTAGTGCGGCCGGCGGTCGGGGTCGTGCCACAGTCCCTGCGCCTTGGCGTACGCCTCGACCAGGGCGACCTGCGCCTCGCCGCGGCCGGTGAGCCGCAGGTAGGCCAGCGTCGCCTCGTCGATGGGGAAGATCGCGCAGGTGCAGCCGTATTCCGGGCTCATGTTGCCGAGCGTGGCCCGGTTGGGTACCGGTACCGCCGCGACGCCCGGCCCGAAGAACTCCACGAACGTGCCGACCACGCCGACCGAGCGCAGCAGTTCGGCGATGTTCAGCACCAGGTCGGTGGCGGTGGCGCCCTCGGGCAGCGCGCCGGACAGCCGCACCCCGATCACCCGGGGGATCAGCATGGACAGCGGCTGGCCGAGCATCGCCGCCTCGGCCTCGATACCGCCCACTCCCCAGCCGAGCACGCCGAGCCCGTTGACCATCGGGGTATGCGAGTCGGTGCCCACCAAGGTGTCCGGGAAGGCCAGGCCGTCCTCGGCGAACACCACCCGCGCCAGGTGCTCGATGTTGACCTGGTGGCAGATCCCGGTGCCCGGCGGCACCACCCGCAGGTTGCGCAGTGCCTGCTGGCCCCAGCGCAGGAACGCGTAGCGTTCGGCGTTGCGCCGGTACTCCAGCTCGATGTTGCGCGCCAGCGAGTCCGGGCGGCCGAAGAAGTCGGCGATCACCGAGTGGTCGATGATCAGCTCGACGGGCCGCTGCGGGCTGACCGCCGCGCGGTCTCCGCCGAGCGCGGTCATCGCTTCCCGCATCGCGGCCAGGTCCACCAGGCAGGGCACGCCGGTGAAGTCCTGCAGCAGCACCCTGGCCGGGGTGAAGGCGATTTCCGCTGACGGCTCCGCGTCCGGGTCCCAGGCGGCCAGCGCCCGGATCTGCGCGGTGGTGACCAGGTGCCCGTCCTCGTTGCGCAGCAGGTTCTCCAGCAGGACCTTCAGGCTGTATGGCAGGCGCTCGGCGCCGTCGACCGCACCGACCCGGAAGATCCGGTAGCTGGCGCCGTCGACCGCGAGCGTGCTGACCGCCCCGAAACTGTCGCTGGCCATCAGGCACCCCCGCGTTGCACCATGCACTCCAGCCCGATCAACGCGCGCACTCCGGCGGAGAACATCGTCCGGTAATCCACCCGCATCGCCGCTCCTCCTTCACCATCGACTCCCCGCCAGGCCGCCGACCGTCCTGGGTGCGTCTCAGCTATGCGTGCGCCTCGTGCGCGCCGGCGGCGTGCTCGTGCCAGGGCCACAGCCCCGCGCCGCGCATACACTCCTCGGCCTCGGCCAACAGCTCTGAGGCATCAGGGTGTTCGGCCAGCAGGTCATGGCGCCATTGGTCGGCGCTGACGCCGGTGCCCGCGGCGTGTACCGCCCGCACCGACAGGGCCTTCACATGCGGGCCGCATGAGGCGCCCTCAAGCCATTCGGCCAACGCTGGATCACTGGTCTCTGGCAAGCTGGCCCACCCCAAGTCGTCACGCACTGCGGATTCACCTCCGGGGTCGAGGCCGTAGTTTCCGAACCCGTATTGAGGCTGCCGCCGGGAGCCTGCAGGTTCCTTGCAAGCACCCGGCTCTGTCGGCGATCTTGTCGCGTGAAGCCATCGGCCTGCCCGGCTCGTGCGACCTCACATCCGAGACCTGAGCACGTCGACCTCGCAGCCCGGCGCGAACGGGTCGAAGCCGCGCTCGACCAGCCATCGCACGGCCAGCAGGCAGCGCAACGACCACCACGCGCGGATCACGTCGAGATCGACGTCGGTGCCGTAGCCGGCCACGACATCGGCAAGGTGCTCCTCGTGCCCGAGCGTCAAACTGGCCAGGTCGAACAGCGCGTCGCCCCGGCCCGCCTCGGACCAGTCGATCACGCCGGTGACCTCGTCGCCGTCGACGAACACGTGGCCGATTTGCAGGTCGCCGTGCGCGAACACCGCCGGCGACGGCTGCAATGCGGCCTCGGCAATCCGGCGGTTGTGCGTGACCAGGTCGGCGGGAAGGATGCCGTCCGCGACGAGGCGCTCGCATTCGCCGTCGAGGCGCGCGGCCAGGTTGTCGAATCTCGAACTGGGCCAGGGCGGTAGCGGCGCGTCGTGCAACATCCGCACGGCGGCACCCGCCGCGACCCACGCCGCAGGCGACGCGCTCGACGGCGCGCCCAGGCGGCCCAATGCCGTCCCCGGCAGGGCGGCGAGCGCGAGCACCGGCGGCTTGCGCCACAGAACCCGCGGAGTCGGGATCGGCGCCAGAGCCATCGCCGCGACCTCGACGTCGGTGAGCGTCTGATCAGCGCTGATCTTCAGGAACACGTCCCCGACGCGGAGCGTCGCGCGCTCGTGATGGGCGACGACAACCTCGACCTGCTCCACGACGGTCATTATTGCGGGGTTCGGGGTCCGAGCGGCGCGCTGAACGCGTGATGCGGGGGTTGTCGTCTCGCCGAGGATGTGACGCACGCCTACCTCCCGCGGGCTTCCAAACCTGCATTGATACTATTACCATTAGTAAAAAAGGCTCTATGGTATCAGGAGGCTGCAATGTCCGAGACGATCGTGCGCCCGGCGGGCGCACAGGATGCCGTGCGTTCGATCCGCGCCCACCACGCGCAACTCACCCAAGGGCTGGCCGACCGGGTGCGGTCGGTGCTGGACGCCGTGCGCGACGGCGGTGACGCGCCCGCCGCGCGCCGGGGACTGGTCGCGTTCCTCGACGAGGAGCTGATGCCGCACGCGGCGGCCGAGGAGCGCACGCTCTACGCCGCCGGCCGGGCCGCGGCGGACGGGCGGCTGCTGGTGGAGGCGATGACCGAGGAGCACCGGGTGCTGGCCGGGCAGCTCGCCGCGCTGCGCGAGCAGAGCGAGCCGGTCGCCCTGGTCGCGACCGCGGCGCAGATCGAGAGCCTGTTCGGCGTGCATCTGTACAAGGAGAACGAACTGCTCTTGCCGCTGCTGCTCGACACCGGGGCTGATCTTCGTGCTCTGCTGCAGGACACCCACCACCTGCTGGAGCACCGGTAACCAGGCAGCGCCACCACGGCCCGGTAGGGGATTACCGGCAGGGGATTATGCGTCCGCCGCGTGGCGGCCGGATCTCGTCCCGCGCCGCCAGGACGCGAACAGCCGGCGCAGCGGGTCGTAGTGGCGGTCGGCGATCCGCTCCTTCATTGGGATGATCGCGTTGTCGGTGATCTTGATTTCGGCGGGGCAGACCTCGGTGCAGCACTTGGTGATGTTGCACAGCCCGAGCCCGTCGCGCTCCCGCAGCTGTTCGCGCCGGTCGCGGGTGTCGAGCGGGTGCATGTCCAGTTCGGCGTGCCGGATGAAGAACCGGGGTCCGGAGTAGCGCGGCTTGTTCTGCTCGTGGTCGCGGATGACGTGGCACACGTCCTGGCACAGCCAGCATTCGATGCACTTGCGGAACTCCTGCGGCCGGTCCACCTCGCGCTGCGTCATCCGGTACGCGCCCGGCGCGAGGCCGGGCGGCGGAGTGAAGACCGGGATCCGCATCGCCACGCGGTAGTTGGAGGACAAGTCGGTAACCAGGTCGCGGATGACGGGGAAGGTGCGCAGCGGGGTGACTGTGACGGTGTCGCGGGGCAGTGTGGACAGGCGCGCCATGCACATCAGCTTGGGCCGGCCGTTGATCTCCGCGCTGCACGAGCCGCACTTGCCGGCCTTGCAGTTCCAGCGCACCGCCAGGTCCCCGGCCGTGGTGGCCTGCACGCGGTGCACGGCGTCGAGCACGACCTCGCCGTCCTCGACCTGGACCGGGTAGTCGGCGAGCGCGCCGCCGTCGGGGCCGCCGCGCCAGATGCGCAGGATCAGCCGGTAACTCATCGCCATCCCGCCTTTCTCGCCGGACGTCTGGACCCAGCTGGTTTAGAAGAAGCGCACGTCGTGCAGGATGCCGGCGGCGTCGAGCCGCACGTACAGGTCGGTGAGGGCCACCCAGATCAGCGAGGCCCACGCGAAGCGGCCGTGGTAGGGGTTGATGCGCGAGACCCAGGTCCACATCCGGTAGCGCACCGGGTGGCGGGAGTAGTGGTTGATCCTTCCGCCCACGGCGTGCCGGCACGCGTGACAGGAGAGCGTGTACAGCCAGAGCAGCGCCGCGTTCGCCACCAGGACCAGGCTGCCGATGCCCATGCCGATCCGGCCGTCGAAGTCGAACGCGATGACCGCGTCCCAGGTCAGGATCGCGTTGAACACGAGCGCGGCGTAGAAGAAGTAGCGGTGGATGTTCTGGCCGAGCAGCGGGAAGCGGGTCTCGCCGCTGTAGCTGCGGTGCGTCTCGGGCACCGCGCAGGCCGGGGGAGCGAGCCAGAACGCGCGGTAGTAGGCCTTGCGGTAGTAGTAGCAGGTCAGCCGGAAGCCGAGCGGGAAGATCAGGATGATCACCGCCGGGGTGACGATCCACCAGGTGCCGAACCAGCCCAGGTGGGGCGCACCGTGCGAGCCGGGCACGGTGCCGCAGTGCAAGGACAGGCAGGGCGAGTAGAACGGCGAGAGGTACGGATCGGCGTAGTAGTCGCGGTTAGCCAGCGCGGCATAGGTGGAGTAGGCGATGAACGCGGTCAGTACCGTGAACGTCGCGACCGGATAAGCCCACCAGGGGTCCGTGCGCAGGGTTCTGGCCGTGATCGACGCCCGGCCGGCGGTGTGGACGCCCGTGCCACCGGGCTCCTCGGTGGTTGCCCGCGTGTCGACCATCGCCGAGCGGCCTCCTCGTAGCGTTCGGTTCACCGCGCCGCGCGATCTCAGGGCCTGGACGACGCCCGACGCGCTTGTGCAGGCGAGGCCCCGGGCGGCCGGGCCGCCGCGCGGCGAAGATCATGATGGCGCTGCGTGCTTGCGGTTTTCCTGCGGTTCCCGGGCGGCAGCGCGGCCGATTACGCGTCGGCCAGTTGCGCGGCGTGGCGCAGCACGTCCTGGAGCATCGCGGGCGTGAGCACGCGCGTGGAGATGTTGCGGCGGCTCGGGTGGTAGGAGCCGAGCAGGTGCAGCTGCCGCCCCGATCGCTGGTCCGGCAGCGTGAAGTGCGCGCCGTGCCCGAAGGCCGGGCGGGGGCGGGGCGGCGACCAGCCCGCTGCAGCGAGCACCGGCAGCAGGGCCTGCCAGCCGAACCCGCCCAGCACGACGATCACGCGCAGCGTCGGGCGCAGCAGTTCCAACTCGCGCGCGAGCCAGGGCCGGCACGTGTCGCGTTCTAGCGTGGTCGGCTGGTTGTCCGGCGGGGCGCAATGCACGGGCATGCTGATGCGCACGCCGCGCAGTTCCAAACCGTCGCCGCGGTCGGCGGAGGTCGGCTGCGAGGCCAGGCCGACGGCGTGCAGCGCGGCGTAGAGCACATCACCGGACGGATCACCGGTGAACGCGCGGCCGGTGCGGTTGCCGCCGTGGGCGGCGGGCGCGAGCCCGACGATGGCCAGCGCGGCGTCGGCGGGTCCGAACCCGGGCACCGGCCGGGCCCAGTAGTCCCAGTCTCGGAACGCGTGGCGTTTGACGACGGCGACCTGCTCGCGCCAGGCCACCAGCCGCGGGCAGGCCCGGCAGGTGATGAGGGCTTGATCGAGCTCTGTCAGGGTTCGAGCGTCGGGCGCCCGCTGGGCGGGAAAGCAGGGTTCGGACGGGTCGCGGGGCGCGGCGGGTTGAGGTTGAGTCGTGTTCGCCCCGTCCTGTCCCATGGTCCGCCCTCTCGCGCGTCGGGGCGTGCCGCTCCCGCCGCAGTGGGCGGATGACCGTTGGCAAACCGCGAGCAGTCGAGCATATCCAAGCCGGGTGATCGCGACGCGCCCGAGCGGCGCCTGACGTCCTGCCGGAGTTGCCGGAAGTGCAGATGGCGCGCCGCGCCGTCCGCCGTACGGCCCGTGACCCGGCCGCGTGCCGCAGCTCATCCCAACGAACGAACCCGCTGAGCTTTAGGGACTAACGGCCCGGTCGTTGGTACCGGGTACGTGGTTACGATCGCGGTGGCGGCGAGCCGCGGTCCTGCTGCGACCGGCCGCAGGTCCCCAGGAATGCTCCAGGTGGCCAGGTCGGCGAGGCGGGAGCCGCGGTGCGATGAACACGTCACACGAGTTCACAACGGACGGCGGCGCCGTCACGCCGGCTGCGGTGCCGATACGTATCGAGCTGCTGGGCCGCTTCGCGGTGCTGCGCGGCCAGGACGAGGTCCCGGCGCGCGAGTTCGGCGGCCGGCTGGCTGCGCGGCTGCTGCGCATGCTCGCGCTGCGGCGCGGCCTGCTGCTGGGCAAGGATGTGATCATCGAGGCGCTGTGGCCGACGCGGGCCCCGGCCGACGCTCCGGGCAACGTCGAGGTCCTGATCGCCCGCATCCGTCACGCGCTGGGCGACCGTGCGTTGGTGAGGACCGGCGGCGGTGGTTACAGCCTGATCGGGGACGGGCGTTGCCGCGTGGACGTGGAGGAGTTCTTGACCGCGGCTGTGCGCGCGCACGGCGTGGCGGGCCGGGACCCGGCCTCGGCGCTGGCGGCGTTCCGCACGGCGCTGGAGCTCTGGCGCGGCGAGCCGCTGGCTGAGGACGCCTATGAGGATTGGGCGCAGGAGCACCGGCGGCATCTGTGGCGCGTCCACCTCGACGTCCTGGAGGGCGCGGCGCTGGCGGCGCTGCAGAGCGCCGATCCGGTCGCCGCGCTGGATTGGGCGCAGGCCGCGTGCGACCAGGAACCGCTGCGGGAGACCTCCGCACTGCTCGCGGTCCGCGCGTTGACGGCGGCCGGCGACCGGGCCGGTGCCTTGTCCCGGTTCGACGCCTTCGGCGAGCGCTTGGTCGGCGAACTCGGTGTCGAACCATCCGTTGAAGCGCAGCGACTGCGGCAACAGATCCTGTGCGACCAGATCCGCCCCGAGCCGACACCCGGCGCCGTCTCAATCGCGCGCCCCGGCGCACCGAACCCGGAGGCACGGTTCGACGTCACGGTGCACATCGCCGCGCTGCCGGCCGGCCAATACGAGACGCTCGCCTTCCTGGCGCTGCTGGGACGGCATGCCGCGGCCGGGCTGATGGCCGACGCCACAGGCACTGGACAGCGTGAAGTCCTGGACGCTCTTGACGCGCTGTGCCGGGCCGGCCTGGCCGTGCGCGAGCACAAGACGTGGGTGGTCGCGCCGGGCCCGGTCGCCCTGATCATGGCGCGTGGCCTCGATTCGGAGCGCCGGGCGCGGCTGCACCTGTTGCTGGCGGGCGCGCTGCGCGCCCGCGGCGCCGAGCCGTCCGAGGTCGCCGCGCACCTGGCCGCGGGCGGGGACCGGCCGGCCGCGGCGCTCGCGTTCGCCGAGGCGGCCGAGAACGACCTCGACCGCTTCGCCGACCGTGCGGCGCTGCGGTTTGCGCAGCAGGGACTGGCGCTGTGCGATCGCGCTCAGACGCGGGCATCGCTGCTCAAGATCTGCGGCGAGGCACATCGACGGCTCGGCGAGCTGGGCGCGGCGCGCGCCGATCTGGAGAGCGCACTCTCGCAGGTGGCGCGCGGGCCGGAGCGCTCGCGGATCCTGGCGCGGCTGGGGATTCTCGAGGCGCGGTCGCGGGACGCGGTGCGTGGCGACGAGCTGATCGCGCTGGCCATCGCGGAGGCGGGCCGCGATCCGGCCGCGCGGGGGCAGTCGTTGGCGGCCGGCGCGATCGTGGATTTGACCTTGGAGCGACCGGGGCGCTCCCGGCGGCGTTTCGAGCAGGCCCAGCGGCTGCTGGAGCGGGCGTCGGACGTCGACGGGGCCGCGCGGCTGATGTACTGGCGCGGCATGGCGCGGCTGATCGACGGCAGGCTGCCGGAGGCGATCGCCGCACTGGAGAGCCTGGCCGGCCTGCCGGTTACGCCGGAGGAACTGCTGCGGTGGTGGGATCCGCGGGCGGCGCGCGGACATGCCCTGGTGTTCGCGGCTCGAGCCGGCGACGGCCTGGCCGAGATCGACCGGGCGCTGAGCCGGGCGCGGACCGTCGGCCACCCCGCGCTGCGCTGCGCCTGCCTGTGGCACCGCAGCGAGGCGCTGTGCGCCCTGGGACGAGCGGACGAAGCGGCCGAGGCTGCGCAGCGTGCGGTGCAGATCGCCGCGCGGATCGGACACGCCGAGTGCAGTGCGGCCGCGCTGCGCGGTCTCGGGATCGCCCGCCAAGCAACGGGCGACTTGGCCGGCGCGGCGCTCGCCTTCGAGGGTTCGCGTCAGGCCGCGCGCGACAACGCGCTGTTCACA
Organism: Actinocrinis sp.; assembly: GCA_035763685.1. Classification (GTDB taxonomy): domain Bacteria; phylum Actinomycetota; class Actinomycetes; order Streptomycetales; family Catenulisporaceae; genus Actinocrinis. The sequence goes on from DASUAR010000023.1 coordinate 8,775, forward strand.
GCCTGGGCCGCGGCACGGCTCGCCTTGGTGCGCATCCGCCAGGGCCGGCTGGCTGAGGCCGACGCCCTGACCACGTCAGCGCTCAGGCACGGCGCGCCGCTCGCCCGGCACGAGGCACGCTGGGCGCGCGCCGAACTGGAGAGCGCCCGGGGCGACGCGGGCGCGTCGCGCACGGCCGTTGCCGCGGTGGCGGCGGCGCGGGAGAGCGGCTATCTGGCCCTCGTCCCGCGGCTGACCGAGTTGGCCGCCGGCTGACGGCTGACGGCTGGCGGCTGGCGGCTGGCGACTGGCGGCTCACGACTGACGGCTGACGACTGGCGGCGGGCGAGCCTCGGCTCGGATGCCGCCCGCAGGCATCTCGCAAGCCGTACGTCGCATGATCACAGTGTGGGCGGTGACCCCGATGGTGGGCGGCGCCCGGCCGCTGTGCGGTGAGCGGCCGGGCGCCGACAACCGGACCGGCGCGCACGTCAGACGGGGTAAGGAGCCGCGTGAAAGTCAAGGAGATCATGACCACGCAGGTGGTCACCATCCCGGTGACCGCGTCGCGGTACCAGGCCGCGGCGCTGCTGCGCGAGCACGAGATCAGCGGCATGCCCGTGGTCGACGAGACCGGCGCGGTGGTCGGCCTGGTCAGCGAGCACGACCTGCTGGCCCGACCGGGCGAGCACGTGCAGGACGTGATGAGCCTGGCGGTCCTGAGCGTCACCGAGGACACCGACGTCGACGACGTACGCCACCTGCTGGTGGAGCGGCGCATCCATCGGGTGCCGGTGCTACAGGGGCGCGAACTGGTCGGCGTCGTCAGCCGTGGCGACGTACTCGCCGTGATGACCACGGAGTGGGTGTGCGAGGTATGCGGCGAGGCCGTGCACGCCGCGCTGGCACCGCAGACCTGTCCGCGCTGCCAGTCGCCCGCCCGCCGGTTCGCCGTGCAGGACCCGTTTCCGGGCAGCTGAACCGACCCGGCTACGACGTACGCGCAGCGGCAGAGGAGACGAGAGATGCAGCAGACGCACGAGCCGGCGGGCGGCCCCGCCACAGCGGCACAGCGCGAGGCGAAGCAGGATCCGGAGGAACTGCGCGACTACTACCGGCAGATGATGCTGATCCGGGTCTTCGAGCAGCGGGCCGCGGAGATGTACACCCGCGCGAAGATCGGCGGCTACTGCCACCTGAACCTGGGTGAAGAGGCCACGGTGGTCGGCCTGATGGCCGCGCTGCACCCGACGGATTACCTGTTCACCAGCTACCGCGAGCACGGCTACGCGCTCGTGCGCGGCGCGCAGCCGGGGCGGGTGATGGCGGAGCTGTTCGGCCGCGCCGCCGGCCTCTCGGGCGGCCGCGGCGGTTCGATGCACCTGTACGACACCCAGCTGCGCCTGCTCGGCGGGTACGGGATCGTCGGCGGGCAGATCGCGCCGGCCACCGGCGCAGCCCTCGCGCTGGCCTACCGGGGCGGGCCGGGGCCGGACCGCGAGGCCGTGATGTGCCTGCTGGGCGACGGCGCGACGAATATCGGCGCCTTCCACGAGTCGCTGAACCTGGCGGCCGTCTGGAAGCTGCCGATCCTCTACGTGATCGTCAACAACGGGCTCGGGATGGGCACCACGGTCGAGGCGGCGTCGGGCGAACCCGAACTGTTCCGGCGTGGTTGCTCCTATCGCATTCCCGGGCAGCGCGTCGACGGCAACGACGTGCTCGCCGTGCGGGACGCCGCACTCGACGCGCTGGAGCGGGTGCGCACCGAGCATCAGCCGATGCTGCTGGAGGCGGTCAGCTACCGGCTGCGCGGACACTCGGTCGTCGATCCAGCGCGTTACCGCAGTGATGAGGAGACCGCGCGGCTGCGCACCCTCGATCCGGTCCCGGCGTTTCGCAGCCGGCTGATCGAGACCGGGGACATGGACGAGGCGGCGGCCGCGCAGATCGACGCCGAGGCCGAGCGGATCGTGGCCGACGCGGTGGACTTCGCCGACCGCGCCCCGGCGCCCGACCCGGCCGCCTTATTCGACTACGTATATGCGACCCCGGTGGCCAACGCCGGTCGCGGCCGGCCCGGCGACCCGCTGTTCCCAGCCGATCAGCCCGCTGCGAACTTCGCCGGGGCGGCGCAGTTCGGGATCGGAGGCTGACGCGGTGGCGATGCTCAGCTACCGGCAGGCGCTGCACGACACGCTGCGCGCGGAGATGCAGCGCGACGAGGACGTGCTGCTGATCGGGGAGGAGATCGGGGTCTTCGAGGGCTCCTACAAGATCACCGCGGGGCTGCTGGCCGAGTTCGGTCCGCGCCGGGTGCGCGACACCCCGATCTGCGAGGGAGGTTTCGTCGGGACCGCGATCGGCGCCGCCATGCTCGGGCTGCGGCCGGTCGTGGAGCTGATGACGATCAACTTCAGCCTGCTGGCGATCGACCAGATCGTCAACCACGCGGCGAAGCTGCGCTCCATGTTCGGCGGCCAGGTCAGCGTGCCGCTGGTCATCCGAACCCCGGGCGGCGGCGGTCAGCAACTGGCCGCCACGCATTCACAGAACCTTGAGGTCTGGTACGCGCACGTGCCCGGTTTGAAGGTGCTGGCCCCGGCCACCGCGGCCGACGCCAAGGGCATGCTCACCGCGGCGATCCGCGACGACGACCCGGTGATCCTGCTGGAGAACCTGGCGCTGTACAACACCAAGGGCGAGGTTCCCGACGGCGAGCACACCGTGCCGATCGGCACCGCGACCGTGATGAAGCCCGGCCGGGACATCACACTGGTGTCATACTCGCGCGCCGCCGTCGTGGCGTTCGACGTGGCGCACCGGTTGGAGGCGCAGGGCATCTCGGTTGAGGTGATCGACCTGCGCAGCCTGCGTCCGCTGGACCGGGAGACCGTGTGCGCCTCGGTGCGCAAGACCACCCGCGCCGTGGTGTTCGAGGACGACTGGCTCAGCTACGGCATCGGCGCGGAGGTCGCGGCCAGCATCCAGGAAGGGGCGTTCGACCATCTCGACGCCCCGGTGCGGCGGGTGGCCGCCGCCGAGGTGCCGCTGCCCTACGCCAAACCCCTGGAACTGGCCGCGCTGCCGGATGCGACCGCGCTCATCCGGGTGATCCGCGAAACCCTCGACGCCACCGGCTTCTCGTACCAGGAGGCCAGCAGCCATGCCTGAGGTGTTCATGCCGCGCCTGTCCGACACCATGGAGGAAGGAGCGATCAACAGCTGGCACAAGCAGGTCGGCGACCAGGTCCACAAGGGCGACGTGCTCGCCGAGATCGAAACCGACAAGGCCCTGATGGAGCTGGAGGCGTACGACGACGGCGTCCTCACCGAGATCCTGGTACCGGCCGGCGACAGCGCTCCGATCGGGGCACCCATCGCCGTGATCGGACAGGCCGCCGAGGCCGCAGGCAACGGATACCCGGCAGCCGCGCCACACGCGGCGGACGACGTAGCGCTAACCGGCGTGCAGGCGCCCAGCCTCCAGCAATCGGCTCTCCCCGCACCCGCACCCGTACCCGCAGAATCCGTGCCGCAGACCCCGGCTGCGCCCGCGCCCGCGAAACCCACACCAGCCGCGCCGCCTCCAGCGTCCCCGCTGGCACGCACCATCGCCCGGCAGCACGGGTTGGAGCTGGCCGAGATCCCCGGCACCGGACCCGGCGGCCGCATCCTGCGCGCCGACATCGAAGCGGCCGTCGCCCGGCGCGCACAGCCTCCCACCCCCGCCGCGCCGACGCCGTCCGCGGCATCTCAGGCGTCTGCGACGGCGCAGGTCCGTCCGCCCCAGGCCGCGGCCGGGCAGCCCGCCGCCGCGGACGACGAGGAAGTGCCGCTGAGCCGGGTGCGGCGGCTCACGGCCGAGCGCCTCGCGCGCAGCGCCCAGCAGGCCCCGCACTTCCACCTGACCCGCACTGTCGACGCCGACGCGCTGCTGGCCTTCCGCCAGCAGGCAAACGCGGACCTGGACGGCACCGGGGTCCGCATCAGCGTCACCGATCTGCTGGTCAAGTCCTGCGCGCACGCGCTGTCCCGCCACCCCGAGGTCAACTGCTCCTGGGCGGACACCAAGCTGCTGCGGCACCGCCGCGTCAGCATCGGCGTCGCGGTCGCCATCGACGAAGGCCTGGTCGTGCCCGTCATCCACGACGCCGACCGCAAGACCCTCACCGAGATCAGCCGCGAGGCGCACGACCTGGCCGAGCGCGCCCGCGCCGGGCGCCTGTCCCTCGACGAAATCACCGGCGGCACGTTCACCATCAGCAACCTCGGCATGTACGGCGTCGATCGCTTCACCGCCGTGATCAACCCGCCCGACGCGGCGATCCTCGCGGTCGGCG
>DASUAR010000024.1:0-23402 GCA_035763685.1 Actinocrinis sp.
GCGGCCTCGGTCAGCTGCTCCTGGTCGGCGGCGATCGTGTCGGCCTCGCTGCTGCTGAGCACCGCGGCGGCTTCCCGGCCGGTGACGTCCAGGTGCGTGAGCATCCGGATTGCGGCGTCGGCGGCGAACGGTTCGAGCACGCTCGCGGAGATCCGGCGGCGGCATGTCTTCCCGTCGCGCTCGCTGTTGCACTGGTAGGTGGGGCGGCCCTTGTTGGTGCCTCCGGCCATGCGCACGCCGCACGCGGTGCACCAGACCAAAGAGCGCAGCGTGTAGAACTTGCCGCTGCGGGTGGCCTCGGCCTTGGCCCGGCCTGCCGCTGCCCGGTAGCCGCGCCGCTCCTGCGCCTCGCGGAAGGTGCCTACCGGGATGATCGCGGGCCAGGTGCCCGGCCCGATCTCCACTCCACGGAACACGCGTAGTCCGGCCATGTGGTGACAGTCCAACAGCGACAAGACGGTTTGGTGCTGCCATTTCTTGCCCAGGGCGGTGGGTATGTTCTGGTCGTTGAGCTGGGTTTTGATCCAGTGCACGGTCTTGCCCTTGAGGTACTGGGTGAAGATCCAGCGCACGGTCTTCGCCTCCTCCTCGATGATCTTCGTTCCGGTCTTGTCGTAGCCGAAACGGCGCTTGCCCGAGTGCGGCTTGCCCGCGCTGGCGCGCTCCGCCAGGGTGTCACGCACCCGCCGCGAGGTGTCGTCCGAGCTGCGGCACGCGTGCGCGACCTCCATGCGCAGGATGAACCGGTCATCCGGGTCGGACAGGTCCCGTCCCCCGGCCTGCCCGTGCAAGATCACGTGGTGCTCCTCGGTCTTGCTCAGCAGTACCTCAAGGTCCTGCGGCTGCCGCAACAGCCGGTCGGCGTGGTAGATGATCACATGCCGGACCTGACCCGACTCGATCGCGGCCAGAAGCTTGTCCCATCCGGGGCGCTTGCGGTCGCGCTGCCACGCCGACCGGTTGTTGTCGATGTAGGCGTTTCCGGACGCGACCTGGAGGCGTAGCCGCTCGGCCACGTCCCGGCAGATGCGCTCTTGGCGCTCGACCCCGGTTTGGTCCTCGTCGTGGGTCTTGGAGATGCGGCAGTAGATCGCCGCTCCCTCCCCCACCCAGGATGCCGGATCGCGCCGCGCCTGCTTAGGACCGGTGATCCCGGCGACCCGCGCGAGACGCTGAATCTGTGCCCTGTCCAGCTCGTTTACCGTATCAGTACCCATACGAATAAGTGTACGGACCAGGTATGACAGTGGTCGACTTGCCCGCGCCGTTGGGCCCGAGGAACGCGACGAGCTCTCCGCGCTGAATGCGGAAGCTGACACGGTCCACCGCGGTCTTCGCCACCCGCTGCGGGCTGATCAGGGAGCTGACGGCGGAGAAGCGGCCGGGCCGGCGGGCCGAGACGTGGAAGCCCTTGGCGAGGTTCTCGGCCGTGATGCTGCCCTGTGTCGCATTCCGTTGGGCCGCATTCCTGTGGGCCTGCCCCCACGCCTGTATCTGCGCGCGACCCGCGACGGCTTCGGGGCGGCCCGAACAATATTCATGGTCCCTACCTATTAATTGGGCTCCAGCTTGCGCCCGCCGTGACCGCAGCGCACGCAATTTCACGATGTGGACAGTCGGTGCTCGCGGTAAAGCCGGGAATCTTGTTCGGTTTAGTGGTGAATCGACGCCCCGAATTAACATCGTCCGCATTGTCGGGAGCCGAGCGCGGCGCTACCGTGACCGACATGTCACAGGCAGTGCCGATGTTCCTTCTCAACGCGTTGCTGGACGACTTCTCGATGATCCGCAGGCCGGGCGCGGGAGGCGGGGTCGGGCGCGCCGGGGGAGCGTCGCGAACTGCGGAGCCGCTCTCTCCGGCGGTCGGGCGGCAGGCAGTACACGCCCGGGACTGGCCGGATGCGTTTACGGATCCCGCTGACGCAGTACCGAACCTGCCGGTGCTGATCCACGGACCGGCGGCGCGGGCGCTGGCTGGCTATCGAACCGCCGCGGCCGTGTGGCCGGCGGTGGGAATCGACATCGCCCAGGAACTGGATCGGCACTGCGGCGAGTCGGTGCATCGGAGCCTAGCCCATTTGACGCAACTTCCGCGGTCGGTTCCGGTCACCGTCGGACTGCCCCTGGAGCCCGGTTGGCGAGACGGGCTGAGCATGATCAGCGCGCGCGGCCGCTCGGTCAGGTTCGCGGTGTGCGGCGTGGACGCGCCGGACGCTGCGGTCCTGGTCGAGGCGATTCGGGCGGCCGTGGCCGAACGCTGCCGCTTCTCCTGGTCCTGCGGCCTGTGGAGCGCGGTCACCGATCCCTGGGACGCGGAACTGCCCGGGATTCTCAATGTACTGCTCGCCACCGGCGCCGCCTTGCGCGGTGACGGCGGCGCGCAGATCGGCGCTCAGCTGGCCCGCACGGATCGGGTGGAGATCGTCGACGACGTATCCGAGCTCGATGACGCGACCGCGCGGCAGATCAGAGCCCTGCTCGACGGTTTCGCGGTGCCGCGGATCGCGCCGGTGGTGGACTCGCTGCGGGACCTCGACCTGTTGCCGAAAGCGGCTCAGGAACCGTGGGACGGGCCCGCTGTCCGGTAGCGTGCGCTAACCGGAGTTCGCCGGTATGCTCGCCGGCTGATTCGGCGCTGACCGGCTAGGCGCGTATGGTCAGGGTCCTGCTCAGCTTCTCGTGCAGCCCTTGCCGATAAGGCCGGCCCCACAGGACACCGCCGAGCGCCAGCACATCCAGCACCGGGATCAGCGCCAGCAGCCAGAACAGGAACGCGCGCGTCGCCGCCGCCGCGCCGGACACCTCCTCGGCCGTGCCTGCGGTGACGACCTGAACGCCCACCACCCGACGCCCAGTCGTCTGCCCGGTGCGCGGAAGCCGGTAAGACTCGATGATGATCGCGGTCAGCAGCACGACCAACACGGTCGCAGCCCACATGGCAATGCCCATCGCGTCCATGCCCAGCGTGCGGTATGTCGTTTTGGCGTGCAGCCGGAGCTGGTTGACGTACGTGTGGTCGTGCCGGTGCGCGATGAGCATGAGCGTGACCGTCGCCGGCAGTGAGAGAACGACGGCGATGCAGAGGTCGATGATGCGCGCGAGGATGCGCGAACCGGCCGAAGCCAACTCGACGACGCGGACCTCGGGCTCGGCCGCTTCCTCCCGCTCGGTCGCGCGATACAGGCCGGGGATCGCGTCGAACGGCGAGCCGCCGCCCGCGGACCAGCCCGAGCCGTAGGCGCCCCGACTGGTGAACGCGGACGGAACCACCATCGTCGCCACGGAACTGACGACCTGGCTCTCGGTGCCGGTCTCCTCCTGCTGAGGCGGATAACCGGTCTGTCGCGCTGCTGACGGAGCCTGCGGCGTCTGCGCCAACTGCGCGGCGACGGACTGTTGAAGCGCGGCCTGGTCTTGGTCGTAGGCACTGGCGGCGGATGCGGATGCGGACTGCTGCGCCTGCTGTTGCCGCTGCTGCTCGTAGTACTGCTGCTCGTGCTGTTCCGGCTGCTGCGGCAGATCCGGGGCCGGCCGGCTGGTACCCGGCACCCACTGCGTGCCATCCCAGTAGCGGATATACCCCGGTATCGACGGATCCGCGTAGTAACCCGCCTCTGGTCCCGTAGTCATGACTCCGCCCCGCACTCCCCTAAGTCGCCGCGTCACCGCAACTTGTACTACGGGAGATTAGCGGAAAGGCACCCACCCGAAGCAGTCCCGGCGCTGCACATCCGCAGGTACGCTCGGACGGCTATGAGCGCCTCGACACCCGGTTCCGGCCCCCCGACCGGGCGCGAGCCTGCGCTCAACTCCAGGCCGCTGACCCGCCGCTGGTCGCGCGCCCTGGTCGGCGGCATGGCGCTGGCGGTGGCCGCCGTGGCGATCGTGCACCTCGCGGCGACCTTCCTTTACAACGCCCCGGCCAATCCCGTCTCGCAGCGCTACGCGCGGTCGGTGAACTGGTGGATGGAGCCGCTGTTCAGCCAGAACTGGCGGTTGTTCGCGCCGAACCCGATCTCGGAGAACGTGGAGATCGACGCGCGCGCCAGCCTCGACCCGGACGGCCGGCTGACCGGGTGGGTGGACCTCTCGGCGCAGGACGAGGCGGCGGTGCGCGGCAATCCGGTGCCGGGGCACATCGCCGAGAACGAACTGCGTAACGCCTGGTTCCAATGGCTCCAGACGCATGACGGCAACGGCAACCCGACCGGCCCGAACTCCGCCGTCATGCAGAAGTACCTGCTCAGCGTGGTGCTCAACCGGCTCGGCGGCCACGTCGGCGGCACGATCGGCTCGGTGCAGGTCCGCGCGATCACGACACTGATTCCCGGTCCCGGACGCACGCCCGCGCAAACCGCGCCGCAGACCCGGACGCTCGACTGGTGGAACGTACCGCAGAATACTGATTCGGCTGCTGCTGCGGCACCGGCCGCGGGCGCCAGTGCGACGAACGTGGGCACCGGATGAACCCGGGTCCGCTCGCCCGCGCGCTGTGGTGGTGCGCTGACCGGTACGAGGCGGTGACGACGCGGCTGATCGCGGCGCGCGGCCTCGCGGTGCTGCGCATCGGCTACGGCACGCTGTGGGTCCTGTTCCTGCTGCGCGAATGGGTAGAGCGCGACGCCGCCTGGGGACCGGGCTCGGCCTGGAGCCCGGCGCTCGATCGTGAGTATGCCGCGGGCTCCGGATGGTCCGGGTTCGTGCACGCCTGGTTCACCGCGATCGCGGCACTGACCCGCACCGAGTTCGACCTCTGCTACCTCGCCGCGATCGCGATCGGCGTCGCCTTCGCGCTGGGCTGGCACACCCGCGTCGTCTCCGTTCTGTTCGCGCTCTTCGTCGTGGCCTTGGAAAACCGCGCGCCGCTGCTGACCGACGGCGGCGACAACGTGCTGATGCTGATGTCGATCTACCTGGCCTTCACCGCCTGCGGGACGTATTGGTCACTCGACGCGCGCAGGCGTGCCGCGGCGATGGCAAGAGCAGCGGAGCACGAACGCGGAGACGCGGATCGGTCGGATTGGCGCGCCGAGTTGGCTGAGGCACGGCGGCGGATGGCGATCATCGTGCACAACGGCGCCGTGCTCGTCATCGCGGCGCAGATCTGCGTCGTCTACGGCACCGCGGGCTTCCTCAAAGTCCAGGGCTCGATGTGGCAGGACGGATCCGCGCTCGGCTACGTCCTACGACTGAACTGGTTCCATCCCTGGCCCGGCCTGTCCGCCTGGCTCGCCGGGCACACGATCGCCATCGCGATCGCCGGATACGTGACCGTGTTCGTGCAGGCCGGCTTCCCGTTCATCGTGTTCAGCCCGCGCCTGAAATACCCGGCGCTGGCCGTGCTGGTCGGCATGCACGCCTCCATCGCGATACTGCTCGGGCTGCCGTTCTTCTCCGCGATCATGCTGGTCGGCGACGCGATCTTCCTGCCCGACCGGTTCTGGGCGGCGGTCGGGCGCAGTGTGCTCGGACCGGCCTACGCTCTAGGTATGCGCGCAGTAGAGACGAGTGCAGTAGAGCCGAGTACCGGCGAGATCAGCACCGGGCGCAAGCCTGTGACGCCGCGTCCGACGCTGGTCTTCGACGGCGACTGCGGATTCTGCACCGCCTCAGTGCACGTGCTCGAATCCTGGTGCCGGCCGGACGTGCGATTCGTGCCCTGGCAGATGCTCGACCTCGCCGCGCATGGGCTCACCGAGCGGCAGGTGAGCAAGGCCGTGCAATGGCTGCCGATCTCGGCGGACGCGCCGATCCGGCCCGGCGCGGCGGCGGTGGCGCGGGTACTGCTGCGCTCGCGTTGGCCGTGGCGGCCGATCGGCGCGCTGCTGCTGGTGCCGCCGATCTCCTGGCTGGCGGCCGGGGCGTATCACGTGATCTCGGCGAACCGTTATCGGCTGCCGGGCTCGACCCCGGCCTGCGCCGTCGCCGCGCAGAACAGCCGGACCGATCAGCACGGCCACGACGGCGAGAGCGGAAGCGAAGGCGGCCAGAGCCAGCGCGGCGGGTCAGCGCAGCGCCTTGGCGACCTCGGCGGCGGCGCGCACGATGCGGGGGCCGGTGCGGGCCGGGTCGAGCTCGCCGAACGAGATCACGCCGACTGACGCCTCGATTCCCGGCACGTCGACCAGCGGCGCGGCGATGCCGAAGGCGCCGGACTGCAATTCCCCCTGCGTGACGATGAACGTCTTCGTCCCGTTGTCGCGGTATGCCACGATCGCCCGGCCGGCCGCGCCCCGATCCAGCGCGTGCCGCGAACCCACCCGGTACGCGACGTGATAATCCGTCCACGTCGGCTCGACCACCGCGACCGCCAGCGCCTCGGTGCCGTCGACGACCGTCAGGTGCGCGGTGGCGCCGACCTCCTCCGCCAGCCGGCGCAGCGGGATCGCGGCCGCGTCGCGCAGCAGCGGCTGTACTCGGCGAGCCAGCGCCAGGACGCCGATGCCGAGCCTGGCCCGGCCGGCCGCGTCCCGGCGGGCCAGGCCGTGCAGCTCCAGGGTGGCCAGCAACCGGTAGACGATGGTGCGATTCACCCCGAGATGATCGGCCAGTTCCGTGACGGTGAGCCCCGTGGGTGCGTCGGCCAGCTCTTCGAGCGCGCGCAGGCCCCGGTCCAGGGTCTGCGAGGTCTCCGGGTGGTTTGTGGTCGTCGTCACAGCGAGAGTCTAGGCCGCGAAGCCGAGAAGCTGGTCAAGCCCCGGTCACCGGATCTCGGCCCGCGGGTAGGCCCGCACCCGTCATGACGCGCGGCTCGCGGCCCACTTGCGCACCGTGTCGATCCGGTTGCGCAGCTCGGCCGCCGTGGCCTGCGCGGTCGGCGGGCCGCCACAGCTGCGCCGCAGGTCCGCGTGGATCACCCCGTGCGGCAGCCCGGTCTGGTGGTGCCAGGCGCCGACCAGGTTGTTCAGCTCCCGGCGCAGCTCAAGCAGCTGCTGGTGGCTGACCACCGGACGCTGCTCGGCCGGCACCGCGCCGGCCCCGCCGCGCGCCCCGCGCTGCCTGGAGATCTGCCGCGCCTGCCGCTTCTGCAGCAGGGTACGTACATGCTCCGGCTCGAGCAGCCCGGGAATGCCCAGGAAGTCGGCCTCCTCGGCGCTGCCGATCTCCGCCGCCACGCCGAACTCGCCGCCGTCGAAAAGCACCCGGTCGAAATTGGCCTGCGACTCGAGCGCCTTGAAGGTGAACTCCTCCAGCGGCGCCTCGTCCTTGGTCTTGTTGGCGTCCGCGAGCAGGTCCTCCTCCTCGCTCCACAGGTCGTCCTCGCCGCGCTTCTTGCGGTCGAGCACGTGGTCGCGTTCGAGCTCGAGCTCATTGGCGAACTGGACCAGCGAGGGGATCGAGGGGAGGAACACCGACGCGGTCTCGCCGCGCCGCCGGGCCCGCACGAACCGGCCGACCGCCTGCGCGAAGAACAGCGGAGTCGAGATCGAGGTGGCATAGACGCCGACCGCCAGCCGCGGCACGTCCACGCCCTCGGAGACCATCCGCACCGCGACCATCCACTTGTCCTCGCACTCGCTGAACTTCGCGATCCGGCTCGACGCCTTGGGATCGTCGGACAAGACGACCGTCGTCGGCTTTCCGGTGATCTCCCGCAGCATCTTCGCGTAGGCACGCGCGGTGTTGTGGTCGGTCGCGATGACCAGGCCGCCGGCGTCCGGGACCGCGCGGCGCACCTCGTCGAGCCGGCGGTCCGCGGCCCGCAGCACCGCGGGCATCCAGTTGCCCTCCGGGTCCAGCGCGGTACGCCAGGCCTGCGCCACCGCATCCTGCGTCATCGGCTCGCCGAGGCTCGCGGCCACCTCGTCGCCGGCCTTGGTGCGCCAGCGCATCTGCCCGGCGTAGGAGAGGAAGATCACCGGTCGCACGACGCCGTCCGCGAGCGCCCCGCCGTAGCCGTAGGTGTAGTCCGCGACCGAGCGGCGCACGCCCTCGGCGTCCGGGGCGTACGTCACGAACGGGATCGGCGCGGTGTCCGAACGGAACGGCGTGCCGGTCAACGCCAGGCGGCGCGCGGCCGGCTCGAAGGCCTCGAAGACCGCGTCGCCCCAGGAGAGCGCGTCTCCGGCGTGGTGGATCTCGTCCAGGATCACCAGGGTCCTGCGGTTCTCCACCCGGCGCCGGTGCAGCATCGGATGCGCGGCGACGCCCGCATAGGTGACCGCGATACCGGTGTAGTCGCGCGAGGTGCCGCCGGACGCGCCCGAGTAGGTCGGGTCGATCCCTATCCCGACCTTCTTCGCCGCCGCGGACCACTGGTGCTTCAGATGCTCGGTCGGGGCCACGACCGTGATCTGCTGCACGATGTGACGGTCCAGCAGTTCGGTGGCGACGCGCAGCGCGAACGTGGTCTTGCCCGCGCCGGGCGTGGCGACCGCGAGGAAGTCACGCGGCTCGCCGCCCAGATACAGCCCGAGCGCGGCCTGCTGCCAGGCGCGCAGCCGGCCCGCGGTGCCCCACGGGGCTCGGTCGGGATAGGCCGGGGGCAGGTGGGACGCCGCGGACGTGCTCAGTGTTCTGCCCCCAATTCGGTCAAGCTGCCATTCGCCAGCCGGTCACGGCGTGAAGCGCGGAGATCTACCGTACCCGGACTCGGGGCGCGATCAGCCACGCGACCGCGCCGACGGCGATGAACATGCCGTACATCAGCGCGAATACCGGCCGATCCGCCGCCGCCGTGGTGTGTAGCGCATGGTAGACGGCACCGGCGACAGCGATCGAAAGGGTGCTGCCGAGCCCGTCCGCGACCTGCAGCGAGGCGGCGTTCGCGCCCTGGTCGCCCGGATCCGAGAGCTCCAGCGTCAGCACACTGACGTTCGGCCACACCAGGCCCATCCCGATCGCGCCGAAGAACATCGCCACGGCCGCGGTCCACTGCGGGGCGTGCGGACTGATCGCCACTATCGCGAGCAGCAGGGCGCCGGCCGTGACGCCGGCGCCGAGCCGCACCATGCCGGTCTGGGAAAGCCGGGCGCGCAGCCACGGCCGGTTGATCGACCAGGCCGCGAGCGCCCAGCTGATCGCCGCGCCGGTGAGCGAGAACCCGGCGCCGGTCACGCTCATCCCGCGCTCCTGAACCAGCATCAGCGGAATGAACGCCTCGATGCCGAAGTAGGTCGCGGCCATCAGCCCGCGGATCGCCACCACGGTCGGCAGGCCGCGTCCGGCCCGGAAGATGCCGTGCGGCAGCAGCCTCGGCACGCTGGGCACCAGCAGCACCAGCGCGAGCGGTACCAGCACCAGGCCGATCCAGTTGAGCTGCTGGCTGCCGAACTGGAACAGGCCGGCGCCGAGCGCGGTCAGCGCCGCGCAGATCCGGACCGTGCGCTGCCGGGCCCGGTCGGTCTCCGTGGCCGGCCGCGCCCGATCCGGCGCGTCGGGCACCTTGCGCAGCGGCTGAACCAGGAAGGCGAGCGGAATGACGATCAGTACCGCGACACCGAGAAACACCCAGCGCCAGGAGACGTCCTCGGTGAGCACCCCCGCGATGAGCGGTCCGATGATCGCAGGCAGCACCCAGCAGCTCGCGATCACCGAGAAGGCCTTGCTGCGCAGATACTCCGGGTACGCCCGCGCCACCAGGATGTAGAGCGAGACGATCATCATCCCGGCGCCGAAGCCTTGGAGGGCGCGGCCGAGTACGAACTGCGCCATGCCCGTCGCGGTCCCCGCGGCCAGCAGCCCCACGCCGAACAAGCCGAAGCCGCCGAGGTAGGGCAGCCGCGGACCGCGAGCGTCGGCCCGCTGACCGGACAGCACCATGCCGAGCAGGCTGAGCGTCAGGAAGGCGCTAAAGGCGAGCGAGTAGTACGACAGGCCGTGCAGGTCGGCGACCGCGACCGGCATCGCCGTGCTCACCGCCATGGCCTCGAAGGCGGTCAGCAGCACCGAGGAGATGATGCCGATCGTCACGGCGAGATGCTTGGGCGAGAAAAGCCCGTCGAGCTGGGCGGGTTCGGTGATTTCCACGGGATTCGCTGAGGTCTCCACGGAACTGGCCATTGGTCCAGCCTACGTCACGGGTGCAAGCGGTTTCCGGCTGTTACCTGCCGCACGGTAATATCAGCGTCCTGTGTCTCGCTGGGCTGGACGACGACGCCGCGCTGCCGGTCACCTGTCCCGGCCGGTCTCCCACGGCCGGATCGGGATCGCCGTGCGGTGCGCGCCCAGAGCGTCCCGCGTCGCACAGGCCAGTGCCGCGGCCGCCGCGGCATGCGCGATCCGGCCCACCGGCTGATAGCCGAGCGGCAGCGGCGCCGAGAAGCCGCGCCGCCGCAGCGCCGTGGTCTCCAGTTCCCCGATCGAGGACTGGATCGGCGCCAGCACGTCCACCTCCGGCAGATCCAGCGCGGTCGGCAACTGCGCGCAGGCCAGCGCGCCGGCCGCGCCGCGCGCCGCCGGGGCCTCGTCCGCGAACATCGCCGAGGCCGCCGCCATCACCCCGGCCGCGATCGCCGCTTCGATCCGGCCGGGCACCAGCGCGCGGCCCACATCGTGCGCGGCTGTCACCCGCACCGGCCGAATCAGCCCGAGTTCCGTATCCGCGTCGACGACCGCCCGGTGCACCGCGAACACCACGTGCGCCTGACCGGGCTCGGGCACGAATACGCCGGGCTCGGCCGGTCCGGAGCCGCGCACCCGGAACTCGCCGTCGGCCAGGTACACCGCCGCTCCGCGCAGCGCGGCCCGATAAACCTCGTCCAGCGGCCGCGACAGCATCCCGTCGTAGCTGACCACGCGATCGCCGCGCACCTCCAGCAGCTCCGGCGAGATCGCCAGCTCCGCGCCGACCGCCGCGAGCGCCTGGGCACGAACCGCTTGCGCCGCGCGCTGCACCGCCATGCCGTGCAGCCACGCCGCACGCCCTGACGCCAGCGGCGTGGCTGGAAGCGCGCCTGGCGCGGTCGGCCGGCGCACCAGCACCCGCTGCACGCCGAGCACCTCGCGCACTATCCGCCGCAGCATCGCGTGCTGCCCGCCGCCGGTGTCCACCATCGACGTGCTCACGTGCGCCATCGGTCCGTGCACGTCCGAGGTCAGCGCCACCTGCGCCGTGGCCAGCTCCTCCGCCAGGCCCGGCGGCACCAGATCGACCATCGCCAGCGCCACGCCGACGCCGCGCCGCAGCCGGGTCATCTCCCCGGTGCGCCCGACCGTGCCGGGGAACTCGCGCACGTCAGGGCCGGGCGGGAACGAGGGCACCGGCGCGTCCAGCACCGCGGTGACCAGGTCCGGGAGCATGTCGGCGGCGACCACCTTGCGGCCGTCCGGCAGCTTGTCCCCAGTACGCATCAAGTTCTTGACGCGAACTTCGAGCCCGGTCATGCCGAGCTCCGCGGCCACCGCGTCCATCTGCGCCTCGGCGACCACCGCGGCGAGCGCGGCGCCGCCGCCGGGCCACGGCGCGAGCGGCGGGTTGTGCGTGCGCACGACCCAGCCCTGTACCTCCACCTTCGGCACCCGGTACGGGCCCGCAGCCAGCCGGCAGTACTCGTCAAGAAGTGCCTCAGCCGCCGCGGGTTCCGCGCCGCCGTCGATCACCAGCTCGATGCGTACCTCGCGCAGCGTCCCGTCCTCGTCGGCGACGTGAATCGCGTGCACCCGCGCGGCGGGTTCGGCGGTACCGGCCGGCCAGTGCCCGACGCTGCCGTCCACCGCCTTGACCGGCCTGCCGGTGCGCGCGGCCAGCAGCGCGGCGGCGACTCGCAGGTCCGCGTCATCCGCGATGGAGCCGCCGGTGAACGGCGCGGGCACCAGCCGGATCTCCGCCTCCGGCCGGCCCAGCGCGGCGGCCAGCGCACGGCGATCGCGGCCCGGGTCCACGCTCAGCGTGTGGATCTCGACGCCGTCGCCATGCGGAACGGCGAACACCGTGCCCGGACCGGCGGGCCAGTTCGCGGGCCGGGCGAATTCGTACCCGTGGATGACCGAGACGCTGCGCGGCGGCGCCTCGGGCTCTTCTTCGGCGGACTGCGCCTTCGGCACGGCCGCCGACCCCTGCAACGCTTCCGCGCGGCGCGCCGCCGGCGAGGATCTGCGCGGCTGCGCCGCCGGCGCGTCGTGCGCCGAGGTGAAGAACCGGTGCGCGGCCACGTTCCCGTCCGAGTGGATCGGCGCGGCGTTGAACGCCTGCCGCGGATCGGTCAGCGGCTCCTGCTGCTGATAGTCGATCAGGATGCAGTCCAGCGCGGCCCGAGCGATCGCGGGGTGCTCGGCGGCCGCGATGGCGACGCATTGGCCGAGGTAATCGACGTGATCGACGCCCAGGTCCGGGCCCGCGAGCACCGCGTGCACGCCCGGCAGCGCCATGGCCGCCTTCGTATCGCAGCCCACGATGACGGCGCGCGGATGCGGGCTGCGCGTCATCGCCGCCCACAGCATCCCGGGCACGCCCAGATCCGCCGCGTACGGATAGCGGCCGTTGGCCTTGGCCGCCGGCACGACCTTCCCGACGCCGTCTCCGGTTGCCGGGCTCGGCTCGCTCAGGTTCGGACCGTATTCGGCCAGCTCGGACTCGATCGGCTGCGCGGTGCCGTCCGGCAGCTCCGGAAGCTGCTCGCCGATCAGGAAACCGGGCAGCGAGGTCGGGGTCGTCATCTGAGTATCCCGGTCTGCCCATGGTCGCCGACCTGCCGGTCGGGGCCCGTGCCCTGAGCCGGGACCCGAGCGAAGTTCACGGACGTCATCACCTGCGACTCGCGCAGCGGCTGCGCCTGCGCGTCAAGTTCCGTCTGGGTGAGCGCCTCGGCCTGCGCTTGAGCCTGTGCACGCTCGCGCGCCAGCGCATTGGCGGCCTCGTCGACTGAAGCGATGAACCGCTCCGGCGGCAGGCAGCGGCAGCGGTGCCCGCTCAACGCCTCACGGATCGCGGCCGCGCTCGGCTTGGCGTTGCGCTCCAGCAGCGCGCGCACTTCCATCCCGATCCCGGGCAGGCAGAACCCGCAGCCGGCGCCGGCGTGCGCGGCGAGCGCGCGAGCCACCGGGTCCGGCTGCGGCACCGCGTGCAGCTCCGGTGTCTCGATCGCGCGCCCTGTCGCGGCGGCCGCGGGCACGAGACAAGCCGCCGTCGGCTGACCATCCATCAGGATCGTGCACGCACCGCACTCACCCTCGCCGCAACCGTCCTTCACCGCAGTGAACCCAAGCCGCTCACGCAGCACGAACAGCAGACTCTCGCCGATCCACGCGTCAGCGACCGGCTGCGCGGTGCCGTTGATCGTCAGCTCGTAACCGGCGGTGGCCCACTCCACGGCGCTGGGATCCGGCGCGCCCGGCTCGTGCACATCCGGCTCGTGCACACCCGGCTCGTGCACACCCGGCTCACTCACCGCGTCCTCCTCCGAACCCGGACTCCTGCACGGGCACCGGCGGCTCCGCGGGCAGGCCCCGCTCCGCGCGGTCCACCCGAGCCCGGTGCCGCAGGAACTCGGCCCGCCGCTGGTACTCGGCCACCTGCTCCAGCCAGCCGGCCGGCGGCAGCGCCCGAACCAGCGCCCGCCGAGCGCAGACCTCGGCGGCCCGCTCGCGGTACTCCTGCGGCACCGCGGCGGTGGCCCAGCCCGCCGGACCGGCCGAACCGGGCACCACCAGGCCCTCCGCGATCAGCCGCGCGAACCGCGGATACGTCGTCGGATCGGAGATCGCGCCGTTTTCCCAGTCGACATGCTCGGCCAGCCACTGACCCGCGTGGTCCACCCGCACCGCCGCCGGGGAGAAGCCGCCGATCGCGCAGGTCACGGTGCGAGCCGGCAGGTCGGCAGCCAGCGCGAAGGTCACCAGCGGACGCGCGCCCCCAGCCCGCGTTCCCACCTTCATGAAGCCCTGCGGGCCACCGCTCATCGGCACCCGCAGCGCGGTAAGCAGCTCGCCGGGCCGCAGGTCGACGCCGCCGTCACGCGCGTAAAGCTCCAGCACCGGAACCTGCCGCCAGCCGTCCGCCGACCGGCACACCGCCACCGCGTTCAGCGCGACCAGCACGGTCAGCAGATCGCGGGTCGGCGCCGCGGCGGTCGGTCCACCGGACCGCTTGCCCGAAAGCAGGTTCCCGCCGAGCGTCGCCCGACTGCGAATGCCCGGGGTGGCGATCGCGCGCGCCGCCTGGCCGAGAGCCGGCAGCATCCCGCGCACATCGCTGTGCATCAGATCCGCGCACGTCGTCGCGGCGCCCAGCACGACTTCCTGGTCGGCGAACCACACTCCGCGCAGCTCCGCGACCCGATCGATCACGATCAGGCAGGACGGAATCATCGTCCCGGCGTTGACCAGGGTCATCACTTCGGTGGCGCCGGCCACCACGGTCGCGTCAGGCCGCGCCGCGAGCAGGTCGAGCGCCTCCCGCACCGAGCCGGGGAACGCGACCGCCCGCTCGGCGACCGCGGTCCCCGATCCCATCGCCGTTACTTCTCTCCGCTGCCGGCGCCGGACGACTCGTTCTCGTCGTCGTAGAAGAACTTCGGATCGTCGAAGATCTCCTTGCAGGTCGGGCAGATCGGGAAGCGGCTGGGATCACGGCTTGGTACCCACACCTTGCCGCACAGCGCCGTCACCGGAGTGCCGAGCACCAGCGCCTCGGTGATCTTGTCCTTCTCCGCGTAGTGGGAGAACCGCTCGTGATCACCGTTGTCGGTGCTGTACTCGACCCGCTCCTCGGTGATCGTGGCGGTACCGCCCGAGAGCTTTTCTGCCGTACTCATGAGGCGAGTCTACGAGTGCATCAGCCCCGCTGTGCAGCAGTTGCCGATACGAGGTAACAAAACGCGTGACGAATCACACCGCCTAGTTCATCGCCGGGTCCTCCGGGAAGGTCGACAGCAGCGCCAGTTCGCCGCGCTGCCTGCGCAACACCGCCCGCCAGGTGCGATCCGGATCGAGGGTGAAGGCGTCACCGGGTGCCGGATCCACCACGTACCAGGCGCCCTGAGCCAGCTCACGCTCCAGCTGCCCCGAACTCCAGCCCGCGTATCCGGCGTACACCCGGAACGCCGATATCTCCGTGGCCAGCATCTCCGGCGGGATGTCCAGATCGACGAGACCGAGATCGCCGTGCACCCGCCGCCAGCCGAGCGGCTCGCCGGCCCCGGGCCGCGGCACCGAACGCAACTCGGCCAGGCCGAGCGCCGAGTCCAGCGCCACCGGGCCGCCCTGGAACACCATCGGCAACGGTTCGGCCAGCTCGCTCCACGCGGGCAGCACCTCGCGCACCGGCACCGCCGTCGGCCGGTTGACCACCACACCCAGCGTGCCGTCGCCGTCGTGATCGAGCACCAGCACCACGGTCCGGTCGAAGTTCGGGTCCACCAGCAGCGGCGTGGCGACCAGCAGCCGCCCGGTCAATGCGACCTCGGTCATGGAGTCATCTTCTCAGGAGGATCATCCCGCGCGGCGCGTTGGCCGCCGACGGGTGTCGGCCGCGTGCCGGGCCGGTTCACGACGCACGACGCGCTACTTCGCTCACTCTTCTCACCGAACCTGAACCGCCCAACCGCCGCGTTTTCGAGCGCTGCCGCGCAGATCCGGCGGCGCGGGCCGGTTGCGGCGCGGCTGATGCGCGTGTTCGAACCGCCGCGCAGCGGTGTTGGAACCCGGCACCGCGTCTCTGGCAGACTTGGCGCTTGTTCCGCCCCGAGATCCGGAGGGCCGCCGGTAGCAGGATGGGTCGGGACTCCAAGTCCTCAAGCCCGCCCGCGGGCCGAAGCAGACACGGAGCCATGAACAGCGCACCCGCAACCGCCCTGCCCCGTCCGTCCGCAGCGTCCCGTTCAGCTGCCCACACCGGCCATGTCCCGCAGCCGCGGCCGGACCGCATCCACGTCACCGGCGGCACCCCGCTGACCGGCGAGGTCACCCTGCGCGGCGCGAAGAACCTGGTGCCCAAGGCCATGGTCGCCGCGCTGCTCGGCAGCAGCCCGAGCCGGTTGTACAACGTCCCGCGGATCAGCGACGTGCGGATCGTCACCGGCCTGCTGGAGGCGCACGGCGTCACGGTACGCACCGGCGATGTGGTCGACGAGCTGGTGCTCGACCCCGCTTCGGTGGACGCCGCGGACCACGCCGAGATCGCCGCGCACGCCGGGGAAAGCCGGATCCCGATCCTGCTGTGCGGCCCGCTGCTGCACCGCAACGGCCACGCCTTCATCCCGGACCTCGGCGGCTGCCGCATCGGCGACCGGCCGATCGACTTCCACCTCGACGCCCTGCGCGCGTTCGGCGCCGTGGTCGACAAGCGGGCCGACGGCCTGCACATCGAGGCCCCGCAGCGGCTGCGCGGCACGAAGATAACGCTTCCGTACCCGAGCGTGGGCTCCACCGAGCAGGTGCTGCTGACCGCGGTGCTCGCCGAGGGCGTGACGGAACTGCGCAACGCGGCCACCGAGCCGGAGATCGTGGACCTGATCGCGGTCCTGCAGAAGATGGGCGCGATCATCTCGGTGCTGGACAACCGGGTCATCCACATCACCGGCGTCGACCGGCTCGAGGGCTACCGCCACCGCGCGCTGCCGGACCGGCTCGAGGCGGCCTCCTGGGCCTGCGCGGCGCTGGCCACCGGCGGCGACATCCTGGTGCGCGGCGCGCAGCAGGGCTCGATGATGACCTTCCTGAACGTGTTCCGCCGGGTCGGCGGCGCGTTCGAGGTCGACGACGTTCAGGGCGATCCGGGCATCCGGTTCTGGCACCCCGGCGGCGCGCTCAACGCGCTGGCGCTGGAGACCGACGTGCACCCCGGGTTCCAGACCGACTGGCAGCAGCCGCTCGTGGTCGCGCTGACGCAGGCTCAGGGGCTGTCCATCGTGCACGAGACGGTGTACGAGAAGCGGCTCGGCTTCACCAGCGCCCTGATCTCGATGGGCGCGCAGGTGCAGCTGTACCGCGAATGCCTCGGTGGCACCCCGTGCCGGTTCGGCCAGCGCAACTTCATGCACTCGGCGGTGATCTCCGGGCCGAGCAAGCTGCACGCGGCCGAGTTGCAGATCCCGGACCTGCGCGCGGGTTTCTCGTACCTCATCGCGGCGCTCGCGGCTCAGGGCACCTCGACGGTGCACGGCATCTCGCTGATCAACCGCGGTTACGAGGACTTCGCGGGCAAGCTCAACGCGCTCGGCGCACGCTTCGAGTTCGGCGAGAACCCGACCGACTGACGGAATAACTTCGCCAGGCACACCCTTTGGCTCGATAACCATCGATGTTCGATAACCATCGACCAACGCGGAGGCGCGCATGAACGCGATCGTCGTCAGCAAGACCGGCGGCCCGGAGGTACTGGAGTACACCGAAGGGCCGCAGCTGCACGCGGGGCCTGGCCAGTTGCTGGTCAAGGTGGCTGCCGCCGGCGTGAACTTCATCGACACGTACTTCCGCAAGGGCGCCTATCCGCGCCCGGTGCCCTTCACGCCGGGCGCGGAGTTCGCCGGCACGGTCGAGGCGGTCGGTGCCGGCGTGACCGGGTTCAACGTGGGCGACCACGTCGCCTCCGTGGACAGTGTCAGCGGCGCCTACGCGCGGCACACGCTGGTCGAGGCGGCCCGCGCGGTGCGAGTCCCGGACGAGATCCCGCTGGAGACCGCGGCCGCGGCGATGCTCCAGGGCATGACGGCGCATTACCTCACCACGTCGACGTGGCCGATCAAGGCGGGCGACACGGCGCTCGTACACGCGGCGGCCGGCGGCATGGGCCTGCTGCTCACCCAGATGATCAAGACGCGCGGCGGCCGGGTCATCGGCACGGTGTCCACGAAGGAGAAGGAAGAGCTGGCGCGGTCGGTCGGCGCGGACGAGATCATCCGCTACACCGAGGTCGACGATCTGGCCGGCGCGGTGCGCGACCTGACGGCGAACAGGCGAGGCGTCGACGTGGTCTACGACGGCGTCGGCAAGACGACCTTCGACGCGTCGCTGGCGTCCCTGCGCCCGCGGGGCCTGCTGGCGCTGTACGGCGCGGCGAGCGGCCCGGTCCCGCCGTTCGACCTCCAGCGCCTGAACTCGGCGGGCTCGCTGTTCATCACCCGCCCGACGCTCATGCACCACATCGCGCAGCCGGAGGAGCTGGCGTGGCGCACCGGCGAGCTGCTCGGCGCGATCGCGGACGGATCGCTCAGCATCACGATCGGCTCCCGCTACCCGCTCGCGGAGGCCGGGGCGGCGCACACGGCCCTCGAATCGCGTGCGACAACCGGCAAGGTCCTGCTCATCCCCGAGCAGTAGCCCCGATACCCCGATACCCGATGGCCCGGCCGGCGGAATTCGCCGGCCGGGCCATCGGGTATCGGGTCGGCTGGGTTATGCCTGCTTCTTCCCGTCTACGGCCTCGCGGACGGCCGCCGCCACCGCCGGCGCCACATCCGGGTTGAAGACGGACGGCACGATGAAGTTGGCGTTCAGCTCGTCCTCCTTCACCACATCCGCCAGCGCGCGCGCCGCCGCCAGCAGCATCGTCTGCGAAACCTTGTGCCCGTGCGCGTCCAGCAGCCCACGGAACACCCCGGGGAACGCCAGCACGTTGTTGATCTGGTTCGGGAAGTCGCTGCGGCCGGTCGCGACCACCGCCGCGTGCTCCTGCGCCGCCGCCGGATCCACCTCCGGGTCCGGGTTCGCCAGCGCGAACACGATCGCGTCGGGAGCCATCGTCGCGATGTCGTCCCCGGTGAGGATGCCCGGCGCGGAGACGCCGATGAACACGTCCGCTCCGACCAGCGCTTCGCGCAGCGTCCCGGTGTACCCGCCGGGGTTGGTGTTCTGCGCGACCCAACGCAGGTCCGAGTCGGGACCGCCCAGGTCGTCCCGCCCGGCGTGCACCACTCCGTGGTAATCCGCCACCGTTATGTCCTTCGCCCCCGCATCGCGCAGCAGCCGCAGGATCGCCGTCCCCGCCGCGCCCGCACCCGAGCCGACGATCCGCACTTGGCCGATCTCCTTGCCGACCACGCGCAGCGCGTTGGTCAGCGCGGCCAGCACCACGATCGCGGTGCCGTGCTGGTCGTCGTGAAACACCGGGATGTCCAGCTGTTCGCGCAGCCGCCGCTCGATCTCGAAGCAGCGCGGCGCGGAGATGTCCTCCAGGTTGATCCCCGCGAAGCCCGGCGCGATCGCCTTCACCGTGCGGATGATCTCCTCGGTGTCCTGGGTGTCCAGGCAGATCGGCCACGCGTCGATCCCGGCGAACCGCTTGAACAGCGCCGCCTTGCCCTCCATCACCGGCAGTGCGGCCTGCGGCCCGATGTTGCCGAGCCCGAGCACCGCCGAACCGTCCGTCACCACGGCGATCGCGTTGCGCTTGATGGTCAGCCGGCGCGCGTCCTCCGGATTCTCCGCGATCGCCATGCAGACGCGCGCGACGCCCGGCGTGTAGGCCATCGACAGGTCATCGCGGTTGCGCAGCGGGACCTTCGACTGCATCTCGATCTTGCCGCCGAGGTGCAGCAGGAAGGTGCGGTCGGAGACCCTGCCGACCTCGATCCCGTCGATGGCGTCGATCGCCTCGGTGATCCGCTTCGCGTGCTCGCCGCTGGACGCGGCGATGGTCACGTCGATGCGCAGCCGCTCATTGCCGGAGCCGGACACGTCCAGCGCGGTGAGCTCGCCGCCGGCTTCCTCGACCACCCTGGTGAGGTGGGACACCGCGCTGCCGCGCGCGGGCGCCTCAAGCCGCACCGTGATCGAATACGAGACGCTGGGCTGCGCCGTCATCGCGATCGCCTCTTTCCGACGTTTCCGACTGCCAGCCCATGCTGCCACGCGATGTCGATCCAACCAGCGGGGTTTTGCCGTTACGAGCTGTGATTCCACTCTCAAACGCGACCTGCGAAGCTGGACCGATGCCCGAGCGCATGTTTCCGATGACCGAACTCGAGACGGCGCGGCTCCTGCTGCGCGCGCACCGCGAGCAGGACGTCGAACCCACCGTCGCCATGTTCGGTGACGAACTGTCCAAGCGGTGGCTCTCGGCTCCCCAGCCGTACACCCTCGAAGACGGCCGCCGCTGGTGCGTCGACACCGCGCACCTGTTGCGCGCGATGGGCGACGGCATCCACTGGACCATCACCGACGCGCGCACCGGCCAGTACCTCGGCGGCATCGGCGTCAGGAGCACCGACTGGCTGCGCCGCTCCACCGAGATCGGCTACGCGATGGCGCCGTGGGCCCGCGGCCGCGGCTACGCCCCCGAGGCGCTGCGCACCGCTGCCGAGTGGATCCTGCGCGAGCACGCCTTCAACCGAGTCGAACTCTTCGCCGCCACCGGCAACACCGCCTCGCAGCGCGTCGCCGAAAAGGCCGGCTTCGTGCGCGAGGGCGTCGCCCGCAACTCCGGCTTCACCCACCACGGCCAGCAGGACATGGTGACGTTCTCGCTGATCCCCGCCGATCTCGAACCCTGAGCCGCACGGAAACCGGCCGCGGGCGATCGGGCCGGTGTCGTACCATTCCGGTGCCATACCATGAACGCGCGCGCGAGTGGCGGAATGGCAGACGCGCTGGTCTTAGGAACCAGTGCCCTGATAAGGCGTGCGGGTTCGAGTCCCGCCTCGCGCACCGGGAGAACACCGTGGCCCGCCGCATCGCGGCGGGCCACAGTGGTTGCGCTGGTCACCGCGTGCCGGGTGGTGCGGTGGTCAGGTCACGAACCCGATTGCACTGCGTCGACTGCCGCAACCGGCTCAGACAGCTCAGACGGCTCAGACGGCGGTGACGACCTGCTCGAAGTCCAGGCGCGGGTGACGCGGGAACCAGGCGTTCTCGCCGGGCTTGCCGATGTTCACCACGACCAGGGTCTTGTAGCCGGACTCGGCGAAGAACTCGCGGTCGACGCCCTCGGCGTCCAGGCCGGTCATCGGTCCCGCGGCGAGGCCGGCCGCGCGCACGCCGAGGATGAAGTAGCCGACCTGGAGCAGCGCGTTGAGCTTTGCCGTGTCGTAGCGGTGCGGCTTGCCCTTGAACAGGTCCTGCGCGCCCTGGAAGTGCGGGAAGACGGTCGGCAGGTGCTCGTGGAACTCGGGGTCGTAGGCGAGGATCGCGGTCAGCGGCGCGGTCTGCGTCTTCGCCTTGTTGCCGTCGCTCATCTGGGCGACCAGGCGCTCGCGGGCCTCGGGGGTGCGTACCAGCACCACGCGCAGCGGCTGGATGTTCATCGAGGTCGGGGCATACTTGATCAGGTCGTAGATCGCGGCGATCTGCTCTTCGCCGACCGGCTCGTCGGTGAACGTGTTCGCGGTGCGCGCGGAGCGGAACAGCAGGTCCTGGGCGTTCTTGTCCAGTTCGAGAACGTCGTGCAGCTCAGTCATGGGATTCAACTCCTGGTGCTCGTGCCGGGGCCGGGTGGGCGTCTCACCCGCTGCAACTAGGTTGAATCGTAAACTATTCCAGAGCCTCGTTGTTGAATTTGGGACAGCGCCTGGCGCAAGCTTCCCGGCTCAGCCCAGCATTCCGGAGCCGCCGCGGGCCAGCGCACGTGACGCGCCGGCGACGATCGCGATGCCGAACGCCCAGCCGAGGTACGGCAGTCCCCAGGCCACGATCGCGGCGAAACCGTGCGACTGGAACGCGTCCGCCTGCCCGAAGTGCACGATCGGAACGAACAAATCCGCAGCGTAGAGCGCCGGGTAGTAGACCACGTGGTCGTCCGGCCGGATCTGCGTCGGCCGGTCCACCGCGAAGAAGCCGATCGCCGCCAACTGGATCAGGATGCTGAAGAACACGGCCCGCATCGGCCGGTACCCGTAGCCGACCAAAGTGCCGAACATCACTCCGACGAACCGGTCCCAGCGCCGGCTGTCGGTCCGGCGCACCCGCTCCTTCTCGATCAGGATGGTGCGCGCGTCCTCCTCGTGTCCGAGCGCGCGGTAGTACGCAGCCATGAACTCGTACGGCTGTGCGCGGTAACCGTCCAGTTGGCGGCGTAGCAGCGCGAGGCGATCCTTACCGGGCAGGTATGGATCGAACGCGTTGTAGGTGAGTCCGTCGAGCAGTACCTTGTCCGGCCATGTGTGCGGTCCGCCGTCGCGGATCGTCGCCACCGTCGCGTGGTAAAGCGTGATGGGGCCGGAGTTCTTCGCGATGCCGACCAGGTCGAGGTTGCCGCCGACCCGCACGCCGATCAGACGCACCTCGCCCTTCGCGTGGAAGTCGCCTGTGAGGTAGAAGCCGCGGGCGACCTGCATACCGCCGCAATGCAGTGCGGGATCGTCGTTGACTGATTCAAGCCGCGCGCTGCGGAAGGAGAGCACGCCGCCGAAGCTGGCGGCCAGGAGGGTGACCTGCCCCTCGGCGTGAAAGCCGCGCTCGAACAGGCCGTCGCCGGAGGCGGTGAAGCTTTCGCCGGCTAAGGCGACGCCCTTCCGGCCGGCGATCTCGACGCCGCCGACGTCCGTGATCTTGGTGCCGGAGAACAGCGCTATCCCGTCGACCGACGCGCCCGGCACCCGCAGCTGCCCGCGTATCTGCGCAAAGCCGAGCAGCAGGCTGCGGCCGATATGTGCGCCGCCGAGACTGACCGCGGCGTTCCCGGGATGATGCAGCTTGCTGCGAACGAGATCCAGCACGGCGCCGATCCGCGCGCCGATCAGGCACACCGGCCCGTCACAGTGCAGCGCCCGCGCGGCGAGGTCCGTGTCGATGGTGATCTCGTCCAGGTGCAGCGCGAAATCGGGGTCACCGCACACCCGCGCGTCGTTCAGCTTCAGCGAGCCGCGTACATGTGCGCCCTCGGCCATGATCCGGCCGGTCTGTGAGCCGGTGAGGTCGATCGACTTGGTTACCGCCTCGTCCAACCGCATCGTGTCCTCGATGCGGCAGTGTCGCAGGGTGAGCGGCACGTCGATCTGGCCGTGCCGCAGATCGATCTGCCCGACGACGCGCGCCCCGATGATCCGCACGCCCGCGGTACGCCCCGGCACCGGCTTGCACGCGCCGAGAGCCAGCGCGGCGATCACGGCCGCGCGAATCGTACGATCGTCACTCCATCCATCCGCCCGAGCCGGATCGTCGAGCTCGGGATCGCCGGACAGGTACTCGACCGTCGCGCCGTAGGGGAACGCCTCCCACAGGCGGCGCTCGGCGCGGGTCAGCTCGGGCAGCCAGCCCGGTATCTCGCCGTCAGGAGACTCGTTCTCAGCACTCGGCCCGCTCGACGCGGCTGTGCTCGCGGTGCTCGCCCCCGGCTCATTCGTCACGCGGGATATGTTGGCGTATACGGGTACGCGTTGTCCGCCGATCGCGGGGCCGCGAGTTCGGGTATTGCGACGCCGCCGACGTCCGGCCAGCTCGACGCCCGTCGCCACTCGCCCGGGCGAAACCGGATTTCGCTGCGCGCGGTCCGCCGTGTATGGTTTTCCTCGCTCGCCCCAATAGCTCAGTCGGCAGAGCGTCTCCATGGTAAGGAGAAGGTCTACGGTTCGATTCCGTATTGGGGCTCT
>DASUAR010000025.1:0-9256 GCA_035763685.1 Actinocrinis sp.
CGAGGCGGCGGAGTTCTGCGCGGTTTGCAGCGCACCGCTGGGACTGGCCGAACCGGACAACGCCGCCTGCACCGCGGTCCACAACGGCTGCGAGATCTTCGGGTACTTCGTCCCAAGGTTGTCACTCGTACGACCCTTGGCCGCGTGCACCGCGGTGACCCACGTGGCCAGGTCCGGGTCCGCCGAGACCTGCTTGGCCTGCACCGCGTCGGTAGCCGCGACGTACGAGAGCGTGGTGTCCGTCGTGTAGGCGTTGTCCGCGCTGGTCAGGCACGCCACCAACTTCTCGCTGGTGGCGTAGCGGGCCGTGTCGCCCTGCACCGGCACGGTCACGAACTCACCGCCGGTCGGCGCGGGCGCGGTTCCGCCGCTCTTCGCCGGGATCGGGATGATCCCGTACGGGAACCCGGCCTTCTTCGCGTTGCTCAGCTGCCAGGTGCCGTTCTCGCTGAAGGCGGTGCCGCCAGCTGCGAATTCCTGCCAGCTGGTGGTCTGCGTGTCCTGCAACACCGAGTTCGGCGCGTAGCCGTCCTTGAGCCACGTCGTCCACAGGTTCAGCGCATCCACGGACGAGCTGGAGGAGAGGTCGGTGAGGTTCGCCCCGGCGCCCCAGAACCAGGGCAGGAACTGGAAGCTGCCCTCCTCGGTGCCGATCGCGGAGAAGGTGATCCCCTTCTTACCGGTCGCCTTCACCTTGGCGAGAGCTGCGGTGAGTGAGGCCCAGTCCTTGACACTGGCCGGGTCCACGCCCGCAGCCTTGAGGATGTTGGTGTTGTAGTAAAGGGCCAGGGTGTTGGCGCCGATCGGGGTGCCGTAGGTCTTGCCGTTGAGCTGTCCGGCCGCCAGCAGGTTCGGCTCGATCGCCGAGGTATCGACCTTGGTGGCCGAGGTGTCCGTCAGTACCCCCGCCTCCGCCAGCGTGCTCACCACCGGGTTGTCCACGATCAGCACATCCGGCGCCTTGCCCTGCTGCGCCGCCAACAACACCTTGCTAGTCAGATCCGTGGTGTCGAACCCGGTGCGCTTCACCGTCACACCCGCGGACGTACCGCACTTCTGCAGGAGTTGCACCCACGCCGAGGAGTTGTCGAACTGCGGGTACGGGTCCCAGATGGTGTAGGTGCCGGAGGCAGCCGAGCCGGTTCCGGAGGACGAAGCCGAGGATGAACACGCGGTCATGGTGCCGGCGACAGCGGCGATGGCCAGACCGGCCGCGGCCGCTTTGAGGCCGCGGCGTGGCTGAGTGACGAAGGACATTTCAGTGAGCCTTTCCGGAATGTGCGGTGTGGAGTGACGCGAGCGGGAAGGTGCGGTTCGGTGTCGCCGGGCCGGAGGTCTCCCGGCCCGGCGAAAGCCGTGGTCAGCGAGCTGTCAGGGTCCAGAGATGGTCGGCGGTGCCGTTGTCGTCCCATTGCAGGACCTGGGCGCCGGCGCTCTTGCTCATGTTGGTCACGCCGAGCAGCAGATCGCTGTGGAAATTGGCGATCTTGTATTGGCCGTTGCCCACGGATACGAACTGCCAGAGGTGGTCGGGAGTACCGTTGTCCCCCCAGATCAGCGCGGTACCGCCGTCGGTGGTGCTCTCGTTGGTGATGCCGAGGACCAAGCCGCTGGCCACATTCTGGATCTTGTAGAGCCCTGATCCGGCGTCGACCAGCGTCCAGGACTGCGTGCTGGACGAGCCCGGCGTGTTCTGATCGACCAGCGTGCCCTGTGCGGTGCCGGAGTTCTGCGTGTCCAGGGCCAGGCCGCTGTTGACGTTCTTGATCTGGTAGGTACCGGCCAACGACGAGGAGCTGCCGCCCGGGGTGACCACGAGGTGGTAGCCGTAGCTCGCGTTCATCGAGGCGATCGGCACCGTGATCGACCCGTTGGACACCGTATACGTGGTCTGCGAGATCGTCGTCGGACCGGAGACCGCGCTGGTGCGCCCGTTCGAGGGGGTGTACTGCAGCGTGGCGGTCACCTGCGAACTACCCGAGAACCCGGACAGCGAACTCAGGCCATTGACGGTAACCGCGTTGGCCCCGGTCCCGCCGCCGAAGATGACGCTGACCTGATTGCCCGAGGAGTTGACCGCCGCGGCGCCGTCGAGCCCGGTCTGCGACGGGGGCACGGTGGTGACCATGTTGCCGCTCATCGCGCCGTACCAGGAGTAGAGCCAGTAGGCGCCGTTCGGCGAGCCGCCGGTGTCGGTGAGCGTGTCGCCGAGGGTGCCGTAGTGGTTCCAGAAGGCGAGTTCGG
This sequence comes from Actinocrinis sp., assembly GCA_035763685.1. GTDB lineage: Bacteria > Actinomycetota > Actinomycetes > Streptomycetales > Catenulisporaceae > Actinocrinis. Next base: position 2,245 of record DASUAR010000025.1, read on the forward strand.
CGTTGTTCACGCCGGCGCGCTCGAACTTCGCGATGTATCCGGCCAGCGGACCGGGGACGCCGACCTCGCTGGTCGTGCCGTACTCCTCGATCGCGATCGGCCGCGGGCTGATGCCGAGGCTGGATTCGAGCGACCGGTACGCGGCCACGTCCCCTGCGATGCTCGCCGAACCGCCGAGTTCATGCCAGGCGATGATGTCCGGGACGGTGCCGCTGTTCTTCGCGTCGGTGAGGAAGGTGGTCATCCAGCTCTGGCTCCAGTGCGAGATGCTCGGGCCCTGAATCGGGCGGCTGGAGTCCTTGGCGCGCACCTCGTTGTAGGTCCGGGCCCAGCCGGCGTCGAAACTGCCCGCGGCGCTGGTGTTCCAGGTCCAGTCCGGTTCGTTCCACAGCTCGTAGGCGCTGATGTTGCTCGCGCCCGAGGCCTTCACCGAGGCGGTCTGCTTGTCTACCGCGGAGAGCCAGTCGGTCCAGCTGACCCACTTGTACGGGAAGTTCGGGTACCAGTCGGGCATCCGCACGACGACCTTCGCGCCGGCCTTGGCCGCCTCGGGTGCGACAACTAGGGCATCGCCGCCGGGAGCGGGCTCGCCGTTGGGAAGCTGCTGTCCTCCGGGAGCCATCTGCACGAAGGTGTTCGGGTGCAGTGGCTCGACGAGGCTGTCGGACGGGACGCTCGCGGTGTCCAGGCCGTAGAGCCCACCGGATGCGACGTGGGTCACGGAGCGGAACGGCTGGTTTGCGTTGACCACGAGGGTGGTTGTGGCCGCGCTCGCCGGGGTGGCGATGAATGCGGCCGCCGTCCCCGCGAGGGCGATCGCCGCGGCGCCGGCGATGACGGCACGGCCGGGCGTCAGCGATTTAGTGCTCTTGCTCGCATCGAGGTGCGTTTTGCGGTTCATCAGGCGGTGCGTCATTGCTTCTCCTGACGGGTGGGTGAGGTGGGTAGTGCGCTGGTGTTACGAGGTCGGCAGCCAGACGCGCATGCTGCCGTCCCGGCGGTTGGCCCAGGCGTAGTACGGGATCGCGGTCAGCTCGATCGCAGCCGCGGCGACGTTCTCGCGTGGGACGAATTCGGCCGCATCGCTTGAGGGGTAAGGCCACCAGCCATGCTCGGGGATCGCCCTGCGGTGCCCGCCGGCGAGCACGGTGGTCACCGCGCCGAGCAGATCAGGGCGATGCTTCGCGGTCAGCGGCCGCGAGGTGTCGACGACGATTTCGTCCAGGCCGCCGCCGGGGTGGTCGACCTGCTCGAGGCAGTAGACGAGCGGTCCCCGCTCGATCGCGACGCAGCCGCGTACCGCGTCCACGCGCGGATCGGCCTGTGTGAACCGCGGCTCCATATCGAGTTCCAGCACGGCGCGCTCGCCCGGCTTCCAGGGTCGCGTCAGGCGCAGCCAGCCGTCGTCCAGCGCGGCGGTGTTCTCGTCGAGCGTGATGGCGTCGTCCGCGCCGATGCCCGGGTACTGAACGGTGAAGCCGGTGGACCACTGCGGGATGCGCAGGGAAAGCGTCCACGGCTCGTCGGTTGCTGATTCGTCGACGGTGACGGCGATCCGGCCCTGCCACGGATAATCCGTGTTAACGCTAACAACAACCGGGGCTTCGGACACCTCGCCGCGAAACGTGCCCTGCGTGTATTGATGCAGCTGGATGCCGCGGCCGTCCGTGGACGAGAGGTAGTGCTCGAGGCTGGCCGCCAGCCGCATCACGTTCGGCGGGCAACAGGCGCAGCGGAACCAGCGAGTTCGCCGCGCGGACTTGTCGCCGCCCTGGTCGGTGTGACCGTCCCGGACCTGTAGAGGATTGATATACAGCCAGCGCTCGCCGTCGAGGGACATTCCGGAGAGGAAGCCGTTGAACAGCGTCCGCTCGATCAGATCGCTGTAACGCGCGCTGCCGGTGAGCAGGGCCATCCGCCAGCTGAACTGAATCGAGGCGATCGAGGCGCAGGTCTCGCAGTAGGCGCGCTCCGTGGGCAGCTCGTACGGATCGCCGAACTCTTCTTTGTCGTGGTGCGCGCCGACGCCGCCGGTCAGAAAGGTCTTGGTGGTGGCCATCGCCGACCACAACCGCTCCCCTGCCGCACGCAGCTGCGCGTCCTCGGTCTCGGTCGCGAGGTCCGCGACGGCGGCGAGCAGATAGAGCTGGCGGACGGCGTGGCCCTCCACGTGGCGCGCCGAACGTACGGGCACGCGGTCCTGGCAGTACGTCTCACCGCCGAGCAGGCCGCGCCCGAAGCTGTCAACGAAGTAGCCGGCCAGGTCGAGATAGCGCTGCTCCCCCGTCTCGCGGTACAGCTCGACCAGCGCGGTCTCGACCTCGGGGTGTCCGTCGATGCCGTCGATTGGCTTTCCGCTGTCGGCCGGGCCGAAGGTCGCGTCGATGTGGTCGGCGAAACGCCGGGCGACGGTCAGCAGTTGCCCGCGGCCGGTGGCGCGGTGATGCGCGACGGCGGCCTGGATGAGGTGTCCTGCGCAGTACAGTTCGTGGCCCCAGCGCAGGTCGGTGAAGGGGCCGTTGCCCTTGCCGGTCTGGAACCAGGTGTTGAGATATCCGTCGGGCTGCTGTGCGTCGGCGACGAGGCCGATGATGCGCTCCACGTCGTCGGCTAGGCGCCGGCCCTCGGGGCTGTCCGGGTGCAGCCGGGCCAGTTGCCAGGAAGCGGCCTCGAGCCACTTGTATACGTCGGAGTCCATGAAAGGGTAATCACCGCGAAACTCGCCGGTCGCCTTGCCCGCGGCCAGCCGCAGGTCGTGCAAGTTACCGGCGGACTCCAGCAGGAGCGGCCCCTGGGGGATGCCGGCGTGCGCGACCACCTCCTGCCGCCGCGCCCAGAAGCCACCGGACACGACCGGGCCGGCGGTCGGGCGCAGGGCGGCGCGGGCGTGCGGGCCGAGCCGGATCGGCCCGGTGCGCGGCGGCGGGTCTTGCGTGGCGGACATGCGACTCCCCGGTACTCAAAAAAGCAGTGTGCTCGGCAAGGCCAGGAAAACCTTTGCTCGCACGAAACCTAGGGTTGCCAGCGCAACACGTCAAGAGTGTTGGGCAACACCCGCAAAGTTTCTCAAAGTTGCGCAGTCGGCTTGCTCCTGCCACGATGGCGCAGGGGCCGTAGGGGACGGAGCCCGCCGAGGAGGTAAGGATCGCCCGTGTCGGACTCCATGCAAGCCGCCACTTCGAGCATTGACATAGCGCTGCCGACGAGGGCCCGGCTCACCGACGTGGCCACTCGCGCCGGAGTCAGTGTCGGCACTGCCTCCAAGGCGCTCAGCGGTGGCGGACGGATGCGGCCGGAGACGCGCACTCGGGTACTCGAAGCCGCGGACGCGCTCGGCTTCAGCCCAAACCGGCACGCGCAGAACCTACAGGCGGGGCGCAGCTGGACCGTCGGCCTGATGACCACGGACGGAATCGGCAGGTTCAGCACGCCGGTGCTGCTCGGCGCCGAGGACGCGCTCGGCGCCGGCAAGATCAGCGTTCTACTCTGCGACACCCGTGGCGACGCCATCCGCGAGCAGCACCACCTCAGCACGCTCATCGAGCGCAGGGTGGACGGGATCATCGTCACGGGGCGTCGCACGGATGCGCGCCCGCCGCTCGCCGGGGTCGGCTCGATCCCGATCGTCTACGCCTTCTCCCCCTCCACCGATCCGCGCGACGCCTCGGTGGTCTCCGACGACGCGGGCGGGGCCGGGCTGGCGGTCGAGCACCTGCTCGGCCTCGGCCGCGTCAGGATCGCGCACGTCACCGGCCCCGCGCATCACGCCGCGGCGCAGGACCGGGCGCAGCGCACGCTCGACCTGCTCGCCGCCGCCGGCCTGGCGCCCGCGACCGGGCGCGCGCACTTCGGGGACTGGAGCGAGGCCTGGGGTCGCCGCGCGACTGACGCGGTGTTGCGTGCGGCTCCGGACGTCGACGCGTTCTTCTGCGGCAACGACCAGATCGCCCGGGGCGTCGCGGACGCGCTGCGGGAACGTGGCATCGGCGTGCCCGATGATGTGGCGATCGTGGGTTACGACAACTGGGACGCGATGGCGCTGGCCGCGCGTCCACCGCTGACCACGGTCGATATGGACCTCGGCGAGATCGGCCGGATCGCGGCGCTGCGTCTGCTCGCCGCGATCGACGCCGGCGCGCCGCGGCCAGGCGTCGAGACGGTGCCGTCGCGGCTGATCGTTCGCGAGTCGGCTTAGCGGGTGCGCGATCAGGCGCCGCGGCGCGCGAGGACGGCGGCGTGCAGGGCTGTCAGGTCACGTAGATCTGGCAGCACGACGTGGGCGCCTGAGACGGCCAGCGCATCGGCGTCGCTGAACCCGGTCGCGACGGCTACCGCCATTGCGCCGTTGTCCAGCGCCCCGCGCACGTCGTGTGGCGTGTCCCCGATCACCACCGTGTGCTCCGCCTTGAATCCGTGCCCGTACTTCGTCTCGGCGCGCTCGATGGCCAGGCGCACAAGGTCCGCTCGGTCGCTGCCGTCGTCGCCGTATCCGCCGACCTCGAAGTCGATGAAGCCGTCGAGTGCGAACGCCTCAAGCTTCATTGCGGCCAGCGCGGGGATGTTGCCAGTCACCAGTGACTGCACCGCGCCGTCCGCTTGGAACGCGGCCAATGCCTCGGGTACGCCGGGCAGTGCCCGGCCGTTCTTGCGCATCCGGCCTTCGAGCGACCGGGCGGCTTCCTCCAGCGCGGTATAGAAGACGTCAAAAGAGGCGCCGGGCTCGACACCGTTAAGCCGTAGCGTCTCGCGCAGGATGGCCTGCTCAGTGCGGCCCGCCATGTCGGCGAGATGGACCAGCGGCTGTCCGGTGACCTGCTCGAAAACCCGCGTGTAGAGCTCCCGGCCCACGCCGGAGATGCTGACCAGCGTGTGGTCGATGTCCCACAGGACCAGCAGCGGCGCGGCAGACATGGGTCGATCTTCGCACGCGGCCGCAGACTTTCGGACCGGTCCGTCAGGCGTGGCCGGTGGTTGAGGCATCGGATTGCAGCGCGTGGGCGCACTCGGTCAGCCGGTCGCCGAGGTTCTTGCGATCGTCCTGTTCAAGCGCGGCAAGCATGACTCGCTCGATTTCGTCCAGCGCGCGATCGCAGCGGCGCAGCAGAGCCTTACCGTCGCGCGAGAGACTGGCCCGCAGCACCCGCCCGCCGTTCGGGTCCGCCTCGCGCCCAATTAGCCCACGCTGCTCCAGGTCGCGGATGACCAGGTTCATCGCCTGGGGCGTGACGAAGGCGATGCGGGCCAGTTGCGCGGAGGAAGCCCCGTCGCGCAGCCGAAGCTCGCTGAGCGCCATGTACTCCGTCGTGGTCACCCCGTGCTGCGCCAGCGCCTGATCCAGCCGAGCCCTGATCCGCCGCTCCAGCCGGAAGACGAGATAGCTCAACCGCGGCGCGGCCGGAGTGGGGCGGGCGGCGCCCTGGCCGCGAGGGGAGCTCACGAGGGAACGATACCGCCGCGCCCGGCGGCGGTGAAAGTTACCCGCGCATTATCAAGTTGCTTGATAGCAAGTAACTTGACAGCCTGCGCGAAGGCGTGGCAACGCCGTGTTCGTGGTCTGAGTACCGCCGCAGAGCTTTGACGTAGGCCCGGCCCGGTCGCACTCTTCCTGCCACACGCACCGGCGTGTTCACAGTCAGGAGGAGTGATGAGACGGATCACCAAGGCTCTCGCGGCTGTCAGCGCGGCCGCCGCGTTCACGGCCATGACCGTCGTCACCGGGCTCACACCGCGCGCCTCCGCGGCAAGCCTGGTGCAGGTGACGAACTTCGGGAACAACCCCGGCGGGGCGCAGATGTACATCTACGTCCCCACCAGCGCCACGGCTCACCCCGCGATCGTGCTCGCGCTGCACGGCTGCGGCGGCACCGGCCCCGGTTTCTATTCGGGCTCTGAGTTCGCCTCGCTCGCCGACCGCTACGGATTCATCGTCATCTTCCCGAGCGCCGAGCAGCAGGCCGGGTTCGGCAACTGCTGGGACACCTGGTCGGCCGCGGCGAAGGTGCGCGGCGGCGGCAGCGACCCCGTGTCGCTGGTGTCGATGATCACCTATACCGAGCAGCACTACGGCGGCGACGCGAACCACGTGTACGTCACCGGCTCATCCTCCGGCGGCATGATGACCGACGAGATGCTCGCCCTCTACCCGGACGTGTTCAAGGCCGGGGCCGCATACATGGGCGTGCCGTTCGACTGTTTCGCCAACGCGGCCGACTACCCGCCGGGCAGCAGCAAGTGCACCGGCGGCAGTATGACGCGCACCGCGCAGGAATGGGGCGACGAGGTGCGCGCGGCCGACCCCGGATACAACGGTCCGCGCCCGCCGATCCAGCTGTGGCACGGCACCGCGGACACGTTGGTGCCGTATCAGCTGCTGCAAGAAGACATCAAGCAGTGGACCAACGTGTTCGGACTTAGTCAGACCCCGACGTCCACTGACATGCCGGTGTCGGGTTGGACCCGGTGGCGCTACGCCGATACGTCGGGGAAGGTCGACGTTGAGGCCTACAGCATCCAAGGCGCCGGACACGTCCTGCCGGAAACGGGCATGGCCGCCTACGCGATCCACTTCTTCGGCCTGGACGGCAGCGGCGGCGGCACACCTTCGCCGACGCCCACCGCGAGCAGTTCCCCTTCCACGTCGCCGTCGCCGTCGCCGAGCCCCTCGGGTTCGGGATCCGGCGGGTCCGGAGCGTGTACGGTCACTGACGCGGTTAGCGCCTGGAACACCGGTCTGACCGCGAACCTCACCGTCACCAACACCGGTACCGCCGCCATCAACGGCTGGTCGCTCGGATTCACGCTCCCGCCCGGACAGACCGTGACCAATGCGTGGAATGCGACGATCAGCCCGGCCTCCGGAGCGGTGACGGCGAAGAACGTCAGCTACAACGCCCAGATCCCGCCCGGCGGCTCGACCAGCTTCGGTTTCCAGGCCACTCACACCGGGAACTCCGCCGCACCTACGAGCTTCACTTTGAACGGCGCGGCCTGCGTTACGCGGTGACGGAGACCG
>DASUAR010000026.1:0-5372 GCA_035763685.1 Actinocrinis sp.
TCCAGGACGCGGAAGAGGTCAAGGAGGGCGACTCCAAGTGATCGTCCGCATCCTCGGCGAGGGCCAGCTCACCCTGGAGCAGGGCGCCCTCGACGAGCTGAACAAGCTCGACGACGAGCTGATGACCGCGGTCCGCGACGGCGAGGAGGCCAAGTTCCGCGCCGCCATGGACTCGCTGCTGGCCAGGGTGCGCGAACTCGGCGAGCCGCTGCCGGTCGAGGAGATCAAGCCCAGCGACTTCATCCTGCCGAGCGCGGACTCCTCGCTCGACGAGGTGCGCGACCTGCTCTCCAGCGACGGGTTGATCCCGGGCTGACGCCCACGGGGTGATGCGGTTGCGCGGCGCGGTCGGTGAGCCGCGGCGCGCACTCACATGCCCACCCCGATGTCGGGCGGGCGGGGAACTTCCCCGCCCGACAGGGCGTTGTGCCGGATAAGCAGCACGGACCGGCTCGATCGATCGAGCCCTGTCGCTCAGGAAGCGGTGCCGGTCCGAGAACGAGGCCGGCGCAGAACCCGCGCCGGTTCACAGGCAACGTCGGTGCACAAGCAGACCAGACGTTTTCGGAAGGACGGCAATACCCGTGGCCAGGACGAGGTTCGCGCCAGACCGGGGACTCACCTCCCGCATGGTCTTCGTCATGTTCCTCATCGGCGCGCTGGCCGTGGCGTTCATCGCGGCCCTTATCGCCTTCGTGCCCGCCCGCAGCCTGCCGGTAGTGCTGGTCATCGCCGGCGTCATCTTGTTCCTGCAGTTCTTCTTCTCGGACAAGATCGCGGCCTTCGCGATGGGCGCGCACGAAGTGACCCCGGAGCAGTTCCCCGAACTGCACGGCGTGGTGGACCGGCTGTGCGCGATGGCTGACATGCCCAAGCCGCGGGTCGCCGTCGCCGACACCCCGATGCCGAACGCCTTCGCCACCGGCCGCAACCCGAACAACGCGGTCATCTGTGTGACCACCGGGATGTACGACCAGTGGCGCACCGGCCGGCTGACCGAGCACGAGTTCGAGGGCGTCCTCGCGCACGAGCTCTCCCATGTCGCGCACCGCGACGTGCTGGTCATCACGATCGCTTCCTTCCTCGGCATCCTGGCCGGCCTGGTGGCCCGGATGGCGTTCTGGTTCGGCCTCGGCGGCGACCGGCGCGACGACCGGGACGGCGGCGTGCCGATCCAGCTGATCATCCTGCTGGTCTCGATGGTCACCTACGCCATCTCGTTCCTGCTGACCATGGCCCTCTCCCGCTACCGGGAGCTGGCCGCGGACCGGGCCGGTGCGCTGCTGACCGGCAATCCGTCGGCGCTTGCCTCCGCGCTGCAGAAGATCACCGGCGACGTGGCGAAGATCCCGACCCAGGACCTGCGCCAGGCCGAGCCGTTCAACGCCTTCTACTTCACCCCGGCGTTCAACCGGGAGAACGCGAAGACGCTGCTCTCCTCGCACCCGAGCACCGAGAAGCGGATCGAGCAGCTGGCCCAGATCTCCCGGCAGCTCGGCCACTGATCTTCCGGCTCGATCTCACCGTCCGCCCCGACCCACCTTCGACTAGCAGGGGGCCCGCCCACCATGGGATTCCTCGACACGCTGCTCGGCCGTACCAAGCCGGTGCAGCCCAACCTGGACCACCTGTTCGCGGTGCCGAACGCCTCACTCACCCTGGAGGTCTCGCTCGGCTTCAAGCCCACCGGCTATGGCGCGGTCTGCTACCGCAAGGCGGAGGGCGGCGCGTTCGCGCAGGTGGAGGCGGATGTCGAGCAGCTGATCGAGGGCTTCGACGGTCCGAAGGTCGAGGCCTCGAAGGACAAGTACGGCTTCACCTGGTTGTTGGTGCGCCGCGAGTCGGAGCAGCTTTCCGACCTGGTCACCGACGTGCACGCGGTCAACTCCTCGTTGCAGGACAACGGCTTCGGGCCGTACCTGCTGTGCAGCCTGATCTATTTCGAGGACCCGCAGGGCCGCAAGCTGGCGCTGGTCTACCTGTACAAGAAGGGCACGTTCTACCCGTTCGCGCCGCAACGCGAGCCGAATCGGGACAACGTGCTCGAACTCCAGGTCAAGACCGAGATCGGCACCGATCTGCCGCTGGAGAAGGACCTGACCCGGTGGATGGCCCTGTGGGGCGCTCCCGGCCTCTGAGAGACGCCCGCTGACCCTCGCCGGTGCGCCTTCCGCCGCCCTGATGGTCATCCGTCGTCCCTGCTCGTCCGCGGTTGCAGCCCTGTCACCACGTCACACCTCTGCCACGATTGCCGCCGTGCGCTTGCCACCGCACTGCGCACAGCCGATACGCTCATGCCGGTCTTCGGCGAGTGGCGGAGGGAAACGCAGTGTCGGTCGAGCCGCATCGGGCAGCCGGCGGCGTAGAGCACGGGATTCCCCTTCTCCCGAGCCAGCCCAGCCTGCCGAGCCAGCGCAATGGCGAGGACGGTGTGGATCCCAGCGACGTCTACGGCTACGAACCGACGCTCCCGTACGGCGTGGAGCCCCCAGCTCCGCCGCCGCGCGAGCCCGTCGAGGAGGAACGCCGTCCCTGGCCGTCCGCGCGACGGCAGATAGGCACCGCGGTCGCGGTGCTCGCCTGGGTGATCGCCGCGTTCCTGATCGGCCATCGGTTCCTGCCGGACAGCGTCGGCCTCGCCTCGCTCCTGGAAACCTGGCTGCCCTGGCTGGCGGTGCCCGCCGCGCTGCTGCTGATCGCCGCGATCACGGCCCGATCGCTGCGCGCCGTGTTCGCCACCTTGGTGGCCACCGCGGTCTGGCTCGGCGGCTACGGTCCGGAACTGTTCCCGCGTGGCGACCCGATCCCGGCGAACCTGCGCGTGGTCAGCGAGGATGTCAACGCCTCCAGCGTCGAGCTGGGCGGCGTGAGCCAACTGGCGCCGAATCAGCACGCCGACATCGTGGCTCTGCAACACCTGCCCCCCGCGCTGGCTGCTTCCTCGGCGACGCGGAACCTCGACGTGGCGTACGGCTACCACGTCACGCAATACGAGTTCGGCGTCTGGAGCCGCTATCCGATCGCGGATGCCAAGGCGGTCGACCTGGCGACGACCACGGCCGCCTCGGCTGGCAACTCGAGCCTGGTGGCGGCGGTCCCGCATGTAGTCGTCGGAGCGCTGCGCGTCACGGTAACGACGCCCGAGGGCGCCCTAGTGCTGTACGTGGTGCACATACCGCAGCCCGTGCTCGGCGATCAGGGCTTCGCCAAGGTACGCGACGAAGCGGTCGCGCGCCTGGTGAAGACCATCGCGGCGGATAAGGCGCCGAAGCTGGCCATCGTCGGCGACATAAACGTCGCGCAGACCGATCGCCGGTTCTCCGATCTGAGCTCCGGCCTTGGACTGACGTCGGCTCAGGCCGCGGCCGGTCGCGGCTTCGGTTTCACCTGGCCTGCCGAGTTCCCGGTCGTCCGCCTCGACGACCTGCTGCTGCGCGGCGGTACCCCGGTGCGCTCCGTGGTGCTGCCCGCCCTCTCCGGCGGAAAGTCGCATCTCCCCATCGAGATCGACCTGCACTTGTAGCCCGCCTGCTACGGCAACGCCAGCATCTGCTCCAACGCCACCCGCGAGTAGCGCGCCGTCTCCGGGTCCACGGTGATCCGGTTGACCACCTTCCCGGCGGCCAGCGACTCCAGCGTCCAGACCAGGTGCGGCAGATCGATCCGGTTCATCGTGGAGCAGTAGCACACCGACTTGTCCAGGAAGACGATCTGCTTGTCGGTGTGCTTGTTCGCCAGGCGCCGCACCAGATTCAGCTCGGTGCCGATCGCCCAGGACGTCCCGGGCTCCGCCGCGTCGAGCGTCTTGATGATGTACTCGGTCGAGCCGACGTAGTCCGCCTTCTGCACGACCTCGTAGCGGCACTCCGGGTGTACCAGGACGTTCACGCCGGGTATCCGCTCGCGCACCTCGTCCACGCACTCGGCGGTGAACCGGCCGTGCACCGAGCAGTGCCCGCGCCAGAGGATCATCTTCGCGTCGCGCAACTGATCGTCCGTCAGTCCGCCGTTCGGCTTATAGGGGTTATAGAGCACGCAGTCGTCCGGCGAGAGCCCGAGCGCCCGGATCGCGGTGTTGCGGCCGAGGTGCTGGTCAGGCAGGAACAACACTTGCTCGCCCTGCTCGAAGGCCCAGCGCAGCGCGCGCTCGGCGTTGGAAGAGGTGCAGATCGTGCCGCCGTGCCGCCCCGTGAATGCCTTGATGTCCGCCGAGGAGTTCATGTACGACACCGGGATCACCCGCTGCTGGATGCCCAACTCGGTCAGCGTGTCCCAACACTGCTCAACCTGCTCCGCCGTCGCCATGTCCGCCATGGAGCAGCCCGCGGCCAGGTCGGGGAGCACGACCTGCTGGTCCGGGGAGGTGAGGATGTCCGCGGACTCGGCCATGAAGTGCACGCCGCAGAACACGACGAACTCGGCTTGCGGGCGCGCCGCCGCGTCCCTGGCCAGCTTGAACGAGTCGCCGGTCACGTCCGCGAACTGCACGACCTCGTCGCGCTGGTAGTGGTGCCCGAGTACGAACACCCGGTCGCCGAGCTTCGCCTTCGCCTGCGCCGCCCGCCGCACCAGATCGGGGTCGCTCGGCGCGGGCAGGTCGCCGGGGCATTCGACGCCCCGCTCGCTGCGTGGGTCGGCGGCCCGTCCGAGCAGCAGCAGTGCCAGCGGCGTCGCCGAAGGCTCGGCGAAGACACCCTCGGCTTCGGTGGTGACGGTCACGGCGCCTCCCACGGGCTCGGCGCCGGCCGGTGCGGCGGCGCCTTTATCGTCGATCTGACGCTAACTATCCTACCCCAGCGCGCCCGTCGGGCGCCGCCGCCCGCCGCGGACTGTGCGACCATGGAGGGGGAGTGGGGAGACGGCGTGCGGGGCACTGGAATATCCGGCCCGGGCGGTCGCGTTGACCCTGCGAGCCGATTACCGCGGACTTTCTAAGGCAGGCAGACAGCATGACGGTTGAGGTTGACATCACCACCAAGCAGGACGGCATCATCCTGACTGAGGCCGCCGCGAGCAAGGTCAAGAATCTGCTCGACCAGGAAGGACGCGACGACCTCTCGCTGCGCGTCCAGGTCCAGCCGGGTGGTTGTTCCGGTTTGCGGTACCAGCTGTACTTTGACGACCGCGCGCTGGACGGCGACGTGGTCTCCGACTTCGGCGGCGTCAAGGTCGTGACCGACCGGATGAGCGCCCCCTACCTGGTCGGCGCGACCGTGGACTTCGTGGACACCATCGAGAAGCAGGGCTTCACGATCGACAACCCGAACGCCACCGGCTCCTGCGCCTGCGGCGAGAGCTTCAACTAGCGGCCCGGTCGCCGCGCGCTCGCGCGAGCGGCCAATCGTCGTACCGCGGCGGTCGACGGAGGATCC
>DASUAR010000027.1:0-43092 GCA_035763685.1 Actinocrinis sp.
AGATGGTTCACTGCGCGACGAGCCTGGGCGTGCGGCCGGAGCGTCCTCATACCGGTTGTCTGTGGGCGTTTCGGCCGTGCGTCCAGGCGAAGTCGATCACCGGATTCGCCCCTTGAGACATTCCCCAACACCGCCTAGCCGCGAGCCCGAGTGATTCCGACGGGCGTGGCCGGCGCGCTGATCCTTCGAAGCGTCAGACGTCGTAGGTGATCGTCACCGGCGCGTGGTCGGACCAGCGGGCGGCGTGCTCGACCGCGCGCTCGACCTTCGCGCCGACGGCGAGCTTGGCCAGGCCGGGCGTCGCGATCTGGTAGTCGATGCGCCAGCCGGAGTCGTTGTCGAAGGCGCGGCCGCGGTAGGACCACCACGAGTACGGACCGGGACCCTCCGGGTGCAGTTGGCGCACGACATCGACGTAGCCGGCCTCGTCGAAGACGCGGCTGAGCCACGCGCGCTCACTCGGCAGGAAACCGGAGGCGTTCTGGTTCGTCTTCCAGTTCTTGATGTCGATCTCGCGGTGCGCGATGTTCCAATCGCCGCACACCACCAGCTCGCGGTTGTGCGCCTCAGCCCGGGACCTGGCGGCCTTCAAGTACTCCAGGAACTCGGCCATGAACCGTTCCTTCTCCACCTGCCGCTCAGTCTCCACCTCGCCGGAGGGCAGGTACAAGCTGGCTACGGTCACGTTCGGCAGGTCCACCTCGGCGTAGCGGCCGGAGGTGTCGAACTCGCTCGACGCGAAGCCGATGCGGGTCGCGACCGGCTCGACGCGGCTGTAGATCGCCACGCCGGAGCGGCCCTTCGCGCTGGACGGCGCGAACAGCGGGTGCCAACCCTGCGCCTCGCGCAACTCGACCGGGATCTCGTGCGGCTCGGCGCGCACCTCCTGGAGGCAGACCACGTCCGCCGTGGTCTGAGCGAGCCAGCTGTCGAAGCCCTTGCGGGAGGCGGCACGGATGCCGTTGACGTTGGCGGTGCTGATGGTGATCATCGCGGCGTTCTCCGGGGCGGGCGGTCAGGAGGTGGTGCAGTGGGCTGCGCTCATTCTTGCGTGCGCCACCGACACTGCGGCGCGGGACTCGCGATTCGCTGGCCGATCAGTCGCAGATTCCGGATGCCAGCAGGCGCTCGACGATGTCTTCCGAGTGGCTGTCGACGGCGACCGGCACCCGAAACGGATGCTCGTCGTCGGTCGGCGGCTCCAGGTCGGCGAACTGGCTGTCGAGCAGTGCGGCGGGAAAGAAGTGGCCGCGGCGCGTCGAGAGCCGCTGGCGAATCGTCTGCTTATCAGCATCGAGGTACACGAGCCGGATGTCCGGACGGCCGTCACGCAACATGTCGCGATACGCGCGCTTGAGCGCTGAACAGCTGACCACGGCCGGCCGTCCCGCACTCGCGGACGCCTCAATCCACGCCGCGATATTGGCCAACCACGGACGCCGATCCTCATCGTCGAGCGGATCTCCGGCGACCATCTTCGCGAGGTTCGCATCCGGGTGGAAATCGTCGGCCTCCGCGTACTGCCAACCGAGGCGCTGCGCGAGTAGCGAGCCGATGGTGCTCTTACCGCTCCCCGATACGCCCATGACCAACACGATGCAGGGGCGGAGGCTCGCGTTGGCGGGGGACGGGGCGGCGGAGGGCTGCGTCGTCACGCCGCCGATCTTAGGTGGTCGCCGACCGTTGACTGTGACAAGGCCTGGCCACGGGCAGGCAGCGCTGCTGCCCGTGGCCGGACTCAACGGAAGGGAGGGGTAAGGGAATCGTCGGCGGCTAGTGGCAGGCGACTCCGTTGACGGTGAAGGACGTCGGGTTGGCGTTGCTGTTCGTGTACGTACCGGTGAAGCCGATCGCGACCGATGCGTTCGCGGCGATCGTCGCGTTATACGGCTCGTTCGTTGCGGTAACCGCCTCACCGGTCTGCGTGTACGTCGCGGTCCACATCTGGTTGATCTTCTGATCGCCGGGGAACGTCCACGCCACCTTCCAGCCGTTGAGCGCGGATGTGCCGGTGTTGGTCAGCGTCACCTGACCCTGGAAGCCCCCGGACCAACTGTTGGTCAAGGAGTACACGGCGTGGCAGGAGACCGAGGAGGACGACGGGGACGAAGAGGGGGAGGCGGACGCCGACGCGCTTGGCGAGGCCGAGCGCGAGCCTGAGGCCGAGGCGCTCGGGCTGCCGCTGCCGCCGGTACCCCCGCCGGAAAGCGGGAACTGGATCCCGGCCAGCAGCGACTGCTTGGCCGCGCTCACCGGCGTCGGGTCATAGCTGCCGTCCAGCAGCGCGAAGGAGTCCTCGCCGTTGAGCGCCCAGTAGGTCCAGCTCAGCTTGTTCGCGCCGATGTACGAGACCAGCGAGGAGAACCACTGGCCCTGCGAGCCGGGCGTCGAGTCGGACACGTCGGTCGCGCCGTTGCCGGTGCCGAACTCGCCGACCCATAGCGGGGCGATGTTCTGCTGCGGGATGTAGCCCCAGTACTGGTTCCACACCGCGTCCAGGCTCGCCGAGGTGGTCGAGGTGTTGAACCAGGTCTGCTGGAACAGGGTCGGTCCGTAGTCGTGCGCCGAGTAGACCACATGGCCCGGGGAGCTGAGCACGACCGGGAACTTGGCCACGCCCTCCAGGTTGCCGCCCCACCACGTCGTGTCGAAGCCGCCGCCGGCGGCGGAGTTCGGGTAGTTGCTGATGCCCTCGCAGAAGATCAGCGCGTTCGGGTCCGCGCCCAGGATCGCGTTGCCGGCGTTCTGATAGGCGAGGCGGATGTCGGTGTTCGGATCGCCGGTGCCCCACGTCGCAGCATTCGCATACGCGACGCCGGTGGGCGTGTGCGGCTCGTTACGCAGATCGAAGCCGATGACCGTGGTGTTGCCCGCGTACCGCTTCGCCAGCGTCACCCAGTCGTTGATCCAAGCGGAGTTCGGATACGCGCTCGTGTACCACAGCCCGTTGGACTCCGCGGTCTCGCCGGCCTCCGAGCGGTGGTTGTCGATGATGACCTTCAGCCCGTCCTGCCCGGCGTAGCCGACGATCTTGTCCAGGATCTGCAGGTCGTTCAGACCCACCAGATCGGTGTTGATCGGGCCGGAGTTGTACTGGCTGAAGTTCTGCGGGATCACCGGCGTCTCGACCGCCTGGTTCGAGATCGGGATGCGGATCGTGTTGTATCCCAGCCGCTTGATGTCGTCGACGACCGCGTGGTAGTCCTGCGCCCACAAGCCGTGCGCGATCTCGTCCGGGGTCTCGAAGCCGTACCAGTTCACCCCGGCGATCCGCACCGCGTTGCCGTTCGAGTCGAGGATCTGGCTGCCCGAGGTGTGCCAGTACCCTGCGCCGACCGTGCCCGCCGCGCCGGCCGGCCGGGCCAGTGGACCGAAGGCGAGCAGCAGCGCCGAGAGCGCGGCCAGCACCGCGCCCACGGCCACCGCGTAGAGCGCCGCCGGGCGCTGGCGCAGCACGCCCGCCGCCGCGGCGGGCCTCATCGTTGTGTGCATCGACCGCTCCTAGGTGCCTCAACCTGACCCGATGGCCAGCGCACTGACGCTACGAACGAGCCGCCCGCCATCCAAGGGAACGGAAAGGTGCGTATACGATCTCTGTTAACTTTGTGCGCTGTGACCTGGTCATTCGACGAAGTTCGACGCGGCGGCCTCGTGTAAGTTTCACAGGACATTGACGCTCTCGGCGCGGCGGCGCGACCATCATCGAAAACTGTGCTCTAACGTTGCGGAAGGAGTCGCGCGTGAGTTCGGAATCGAGGCGGCCGCGCCGGTTACGGCGGGTCGCGGGGGGAGCCGCGCTGATGCTCGCCGGCGCGCTGACACCCGGGGCGGCCGCGGTCGCCGCCACCGGGTCCGGCACCGGCGCCGCGGTGAACGTCACGGTGAACGCGACGGAGGGGCTGGGCACGATCCCGGCCACCGGCTACGGGCTCAACAGCGCGGTGTGGGACAGCCAGATGAACGTCCCGGCTGTGCAGGACCTGCTCGGCCAGGCGGGTGTCGGCATGCTGCGATACCCGGGCGGCTCGTACGGCGACATCTATCACTGGCAGGACAACACCGCGCCCGGCGGCTACGTCGCGCCCGGCACCGACTTCGACTCCTTCATGGGCACCGTGAAGAAGGTCGGCGCCCAGCCGATCCTGATCGCGAACTACGGCTCCGGCACACCGGCCGAGGCGGCCGGCTGGGTCCAGTACGCCAACGTGACCAAGGGATACGGCGACAAGTACTGGGAGATCGGCAACGAGCTCTACGGCAACGGCTACTACGGCGCCGACTGGGAGACCGACAACCACGCGAGTAAGAGCCCGACGACGTACGCGAACAACGTGCTGCAGTACGTCTCGGCGATGAAGGCGGTCGACCCGACGATCAAGGTCGGCGCGGTGCTGACCCTGCCGGGCAACTGGCCGGACGGCGCGGTGGCCGCCGGTGACAGCGCCGACTGGAACCGCACCGTGCTGCAGATCGCCGGATCAGCCATCGACTTCGTGATCGTGCACTGGTACCCCAGCGGCAAGGACGCCGCGACGGCCCTGTCCGAACCGCAGCAGCTGCCCGGCGAACTGGACCAGCTGCGCAGCGAGATCGACAAGTACGCGGGCGCGAACGGCCCGAACCTGGGCATCGCGCTGACCGAGATGAACTCGGGCGTCGACACCACCACCCAGCCCGACGCCCTGTTCGGCGCGGACGCCTACATGACAGCGCTCGAAGACGGCGTGTTCACGGTGGACTGGTGGGACACGCACAACGGTCCCAGCACGATCAGCACCGCCCCGGACGGCGCGACCGACTTCAACGACTGGGGCGTGCTCTCCAGCGGCACCTGTGTGGGCACGACCTGCGAACCGGCGATCAACACCCCGTTCCCGCCGTACTTCGCGCTCAGCATGCTGAGTAAGCTCGGCCGGCCCGGCGACCAGATGGTCAAGGCCGCGACGGACCAGCCGCTCGTCAGCGCGCACGCGGTGCGGCAGGCGAACGGCGACCTGGCCGTGCAGATCGTGAACAAGGACGTGAACAACTCCTACCCGATCAGCCTGCACTACACCGGTTACACGCCGAGCACCGCGACCCCGACCGTGTACACGTACGGCGACGAGGCCAGCTCGATCACCAGTGCGGCTCAGGGCACGAGCAGCAGCCAGACGATCGCGCCGTACTCCATCGAGACCGTCGTGCTCACGCCCTCTGGCAATGGAATCAGTGCCCTGACCGCGCCGAGCTCGCCGAGCGCGTCGAACATCACCGGTTCGCAGGCCACGATCAGCTGGACGCCGTCCAGTGGCGGTCAGGTGTACCGGTATGAGGTGATCCAGCAGGTCGGGACCGTCACCAACGTGCTCGCGGAGTCGACCTCGACCTCTGCGACGCTGTACAACCTGGTGCCCGGTACCGGCTATACGATCAATGTGTTGGCGACCGATCAGAAGGGCTACCTCTCGCGGGCCTCTGACCCAGTGACGTTCACGACGAGCACGCCGACCAACAGCACCTGCGCGGTCGACTACCAGATCACCAACTCGTGGGGCAGCGGATATGTCGCCACGCTCTCGGTCACGAACACCGGTCCGAGCGCGATCGACGGCTGGACGTTGACGTTCTCGTTCCCGGCCACCACCGAGTCGTTCAACAGCGGCTGGAACGCGAACTGGACCAGCACCGGCCAGTTCGTGCACGCCACGAACGTCGGCTGGAACGCGAACCTGGCGCCGAACGGCGGCAATTCGGCCAGCATCGGCTTCGTCGGCAACGAGTCCGGAGCGTATCCGTCACCCGCGGCGATCAGCCTCAACGGGACGGTGTGTACGACTACGTACTCGTCGTGAGTTGAGGTGAGGCGAGCGGTCCGAGTAGCCGGGCGCTGCTAACTCGACAGCCGTTCCGCGCGTGGGGCGCACTCCGATAGGGTGCGCCCCACGGCCATTTGTCAGGGGTGGGGTCGAGAGCGATGTCGACGGACGATGCATGGGCAGTCAGGGAGCAGTCACAGCCGGGCCGAACTGAGGACGGCGTCGCTGCGGAGGCGATCGGAAAGCAGCGCGAACCCGACCATCTGGCGTGGCTGATCGCCGGTGCGCTCTTTCTCTGTGTCGGCGCGGCGCAGCTCGCGATGCTGTTCGTGCGTACGTCGATCGGGTCGACCAGCCAGATGCTCTACGACTCCCTCGCCTTTGACGTCGTGCAGGGCTTGAGATCGGCGCTGTTCCTTGGTTGCGGCATGCTGCTCATCAATCGACGGACCCGTGAGGCGGCCTGCGGGATCGCACTGAGCGCCGCGCTTATCGCCGATATCCGATACTTCTGGAAACTGCGCCCCTCGACTGTCACGCGGGAATACGGCGCGATCGGCGCATGGCTGTCAGGGGCCGTGTTCGTCTTGCAGAGCGCGGGCGCCGTGGCAGTGCTCGTGCTGCTGATCCGGAGGCGAACGGCGCGCGGGGCGCGGCAGCGCAGGACGGATCGCATCGTCGCCTTGCTGCTCGGGTTCACCGGTGCCGTGCTGTGGGCGACGAGCAATCCGCTGGCGTGGTACCGAATCCGCTTCGGCAGTGCTTCCGGCTACGCGGGCAGGACGGATGCGTGCTGCTCCTGGACGCAGGTCGACAGCTGGGATCGTGTCGCCATCGTGCTCGGGGGACTCTCGATGATCGTCCTCGCGTTCGTCGCGGCGACGGTGCGCGCGAAAGCGCGGGCGGCGGGTCTGCTGTTCGGCATGGCGCTGGTGCCGCTCGGCGACGTGGCATGGAGTATCACGAGCAGCATCGCTCCGATGCCGTCGTTCTATGGCTTCCATTACCGCCAGTACCTCAGCCCCTCCGTCACGGTGACCGATACCCCGATGCCCGGATTCTGGATCGCGCTGATCGGCGTCGTGCTCATCGCCGCGGCCGGAGCCTGCCGCTTGCTGCTCGGGTCACGCGAGGAGCGCTACCTCGTCCCTGAGCTGACCGGTGCCGGCCGAGCGGCGCCCTGATCCGGCAGTCCTACTCGCGCACCCTCTAAGCTGATCGGATGCCGTACGAGCTGCCGCAGCCGATCCTGATCAGCCCGGAGGGCTCGTTTGCGTGGGACGTCTTCTACCGCCGTCATCCGGTCCTGGTCGAGAACCTGATCGCCGCGCTGCCCTACGGCCCCGACCAGATCCGCGGGCTGCGTGCCCTGCTCGACGAGTCACGCACCGGACGGATCGCTCCGCTTCCTGACAGCGCACCGGACACCGAGCGATGGCTCGGGGAATGGGACCGCGGGCACAACGGCAAGCCGTGGATGGACGCGCCGTTCCTGTGGGCTGAGAGCTACTTTTTCCGTCGCATCCTCGACGCGACCGGGTACTTCGCGCCGGCCGGTTCGGAGTGGTCAGGCGTCGATCCCTACGAGCCGATGAAGGACGCCGAGCTGTGCGATCCGGGACTCGAAGCGGCCTTCTCCTGGTACGGCGCGCTCGAAGGGCACCCGCCGGCGCTCCGGTTCGCTGCGCTGACCGAGGCTGCGGTGCTCGGAAACCGTGCGGACCTGGTGTTTCAGGTGACCGAGGTGGTCGAGGGGTACACCGCCGTGAACCCGCCGCTCGTCGACGACAGCGAGTTGATCCGTGAGCGCCTGCTCGGCGCCGCGGCGAAGGCTCACTCGGTGGGCTTCGCCGGCGCTGAATCCGTCACCGGTGCCGCTGCCGCTGCCGCTGCCGCTGCCGCTGCCGCTGCCGGTCCCGGTCCTGGTGCCGCTGCCGGCGCAGTCGCGATCATCTGCGACAACGCCGGCCGCGAGCTGATCTCGGACCTGCTGCTCGTGGACGAACTGCTCGCCGCCAATCCGCGATCCGGCGCTGACTTCCAATCCGGTGCCGCCCTGGCCACGAGGGTGGAGCTGCACGTCAAGCCCGCGCCGTACTACATCTCCGACGCCACGGCCGCGGACGTCGGCAAGTGCCTGCGGCGTCTGCGCGGCATGTCCGGCCCGCTCGGTGCCGCCGGAGCCAGGCTGTTCGAGCACGCCGCGGCCGGTCGCCTCCGCATCGCCACGCATCCGTTCTGGTGCTCACCCCTCTCCTTCCGCGAACTGCCCGCCGACCTGCGCGAGCGCTTGGACGGCCGGTTCCTGCTGGTCAAGGGCGACCTGAACTACCGCCGCCTGGTCGGCGACTTGTGGTGGGACCCGACGACGCCGTTCGCCGACGCGGTGCGGTACCTCGGTCTGCCGGTCGCGGCATTGCGCGCGGCGAAGTCGGACGTCGTCGTCGGGGTCTCGCGCGAGCAGGTCGAGCGGCTCGACGCGGCGGAACCCGACTGGCGCCTGAACGGCCGGCACAGCCTGATCCAGACCGCGTGACCGAGACCGCGTGACCGAGACCGCGTGGCCCGGGCGGCGCGAGCCGGGCCGCGTGACGCAGCTCACCGGGCGGGTCGCAAAACGACTTGATCTGCGCGGCTACAGTGAGACCTGAGTAGGCCGACGGGATCTTACGGGAGGGCCGCCGTGGCGAACGTGTTCGACGCGATCGACGAGAGCATCCGCGAATTCATCGAGGCGCAGCCGATGTTCTTCGTCGGCACCGCGCCGAGCGGGTCCGACGGCCTGGTCAACATCTCACCCAAGGGCTACCGGGACTGCTTCGCAGTGCTCGATGAGCACACCGTCGCGTACCTCGACCTGTTCGGCTCCGGCGCCGAGACGATCGCGCACCTGCGCCAGAACGGCCGGATCGTGCTGATGTTCTGCTCGTTCACCCGCAACTCGCGCATCCTGCGCCTGCACGGCCACGGCCGGGTCCTGCGCGCCGACGATCCCGAGTTCGCCGCCCTCGCCCCGCACTTCAACCTCGGGCACCCGGGCCTGCGCTCGGTCATCCTGGTCGACGTCGAACGGGTCTCGGACTCGTGCGGGTATGCGGTCCCTTACATGGATCTGGTCGACGAGCGGCCGGTACTCGACAAGGTGCACTCCACGCGCACGCCGGATGAATGGGCGCAGCGCGTCAACGGAGTGAACGCGAGGAGCCTGGACGGCCTGCCCGCGCTCGACCCCGACCATCCGCTGCCGACCTCAGTGCATAGAGGCTGATCGCCGGGACGAATGCACCCGGCCAGCGTGCTCGACGAGCGCGATCAGCACCTCCTTCGCCGAGGCCCGCTCCCGCGCGTCGCACAGCATGACCGGCGTGTTCGATTCCAGATCCAGCGCCTCGCCGATCTCTCCCGGAGCGAAGCGCCGCGCGTCATCGAAACAGTTCACTGCGACGACGAACGGGATGCCGCGGCGCTCGAAGAAGTCGACCGCCGGGAAGCACTCGGTGAGCCTTCGCGTGTCGGCCAGCACCACAGCGCCCAGCGCGCCGTGCGCCAACTCGTCCCACAGGAACCAGAACCGATCCTGTCCCGGCGTGCCGAACAGGTACAGCGCCAAGTCGTCGCGCACCGTGATCCGGCCGAAGTCCATCGCCACCGTCGTCGTGCTCTTACGCTCGACGCCGTGCGTGAAGTCCACGCCGCGGCCGGCCTCCGTCATCGATTCCTCGGTGCGCAGCGGCCGGATCTCGCTGACCGAGCCCACCAGCGTGGTCTTCCCGACGCCGAATCCGCCCGCGATCAGTATCTTGAGAGCGAGGAAGGGCTCTTCGTTCTCCGGTTCGGCCCGGTGGCCTTCGCGCTCGCGGGCCGCCGCGCGATAAGCGGCCGATCCGACGCTGACGCTCACCGCGGGGGCCGCGGCGGGGGCGGGGCCGGCGCCGGGGACGTGGAAACCGCGATCAGAGCGCGCGGAGCCCATTGATCACCTCCTGCAGAATGTGTTCGTCGAACAGTGCGGCCGGCGGCTTGGGCTGGCGCACCCGGACGTGCCCGATCTCGAGCAGGTCGCCGAGCAGCACCCGCGCGACGCCCAAGGGCAGGTCGCAGCCGGCGGCGATCTCGGCGACCGACTGCGGCGCGTGGCAGCACAACTCCAGCACGCGGACCTGTTCGGGGCTGAGCGTCGGATCGTCATACGGGCCGCTCTCGGCGATGACCAGAGCCAACAGGTTGAACACGCGGGCGTCAGAGCGGGCGCGGCCCCTGGTCAGCGCGTAGAGGCGGACAAGCGGACCGGCTTCGTCGTCGTACCATTGCGCCGAATCGCCCTCGGGCGGTGGCTCGGGCTCGGCGACGGGTAAGGGCACGTACTCGCGCTCGCGCCGCCCGTACCCCGGTTCGTAGCCGTGTTCATAACCGTGTTCGTACCCGTACTCGTAGCCGTTCGCGCGGTCACGCTCGATCCCGTATTCGTATCCGTAGTCGCGTCCGAGCGCGCTCCCCATGGCGCGATCGGCGGCGGCGCTCGGACTACCGCCGGCCGCACCGCCCGCCGCCGACGGCCGCACGCCGGTCACGACGCGGCCGCGCCCGCGCCGCTTCCGGCGCGCGGCGCGGCGAACAGATGCTCGCCGACGCGGCGCACCAGCCGCGCCATCTCGTACGCCACCAGGCCGATGTCGCATTCCGGCCCGCTGAACACGGCCAGGCACGTGCCGCCGCCGGCCGCGACGACGAACAGGTAGCCGCCGTCGAGCTCGACCATCGTCTGCCGGACCGAGCCGGCCTTGAAGTGCCGCCCGGCTCCCTTGGCCAGGCTGTGGAATCCGGACGCGACGGCCGCCAGATGTTCGCCGTCCTCGCGGGAGATGCCGGCCGACGAGGCCACCGCGAGGCCGTCGGTGGACAGCAACACCGCGTGCCGGACCGCGGGGACGGCGGCGACCGTCTCGTCGAGCAGCCAGCCGAGTTCGCCGCCGGCGTTGGTACTGGGGGGCATCGGGCCTCCTGGCCTTCAGCGGGCTTTGTCAGCCGCGGTGATCGATCGTTCGGTGGGACGGGGCGTGGGGGAGGGCGGGCATCTCAGACGTCTCAGCCCCCTGCGGGAGATGCCGGGTTTTCCGGCCCGGGGCCGAACCGGCCGCGTGACCAGCCCTGCTGATACGCGGACATGGTCGCGCGCGCCTGTTCGGGGGTGCGCGGCAGCGGATCCTCATCGGCGTCGGCCGAGGCGCCGGCCTGGCCGCGATCCGTGCGCAGGCCTGGCGCGAGGCTGGCCTGCTTCACCCGGCGCGGCAGTCCGCCGGGCGTCTCAGGCCCCGTCGACTCGCGCAGCAGCGCCGGGTCGACCTGAACGGCGCCGCCGGGTCCGAGATCCGGGTCGTCCGGCTCGACGACGTAGGAATCAGGGTTCGTCGGATCCGACCGGCCCGGAACTCGGCGCGGCAGGATGCCGAGCGGCGGCGCCGTACCGGTCACCGGCGAGGGCGTGGGCGTGGGCGCGGATGTATGCGTGGATGTGGGTGTGGACGTTGACCCCGGCGCATGCGGTGACGTCGGCTTGGCGCGCGGTGCCTTTGTTTCCGCCGAGCCGGAACGTGCCACGGGCGCCGCCGAGCGCGCTGATCCAGCGGCGGACGGACCTGGGCGGTCAGCCGCGACCGGACCGGAACCGACCAGAGCCCCGTTGCGTTGCGGTGCCTGCGACGTGCGGTTCGACGCTTCATCTCGTCCATCGTCAGACGTCTGACGTGAGCCGATCGCCGCCGGGCGCGATCCCGCGGTCAGCTCGGATTCGACCAGCAGCGCCCTCGGCAACAGCACCACCGCCGTGGTTCCGCCGTACGCCGACTGCCGTAGCGCGACCCTGATTCCGTGCCGGCGCGCCAGCCGGCTGACCACGAACAGACCGAGCCGGTCGCTGTCGAGCAGATCGTCCGGACGGTCGCGCTCGATCCGCAGATTCGCCTCGGCCATCGCCTCCGCGCCCATGCCGAGCCCGCGGTCCTCGACCTCCAGCGCGTATCCCGCCGCGACGAGCGCGCCCTGCACGTGCACGCGGGTGTGCGGCGGCGAGAACGAGGTCGCGTTCTCGACCAGTTCGGCGAGCAGGTGTGTGAGGTCGGCGACCACCGCGCCGGCGACGCGCGCATCAGGCATCTGACGCACGTCCACTCGCGCGTAGTCCTCGACCTCTGCGACAGCGGCGCGCACGACGTCCATCAGCGGTACCGGCCTGCGCCAGCTGCGACCCGGTGCCGCGCCGGAAAGGATGATCAAGCCCTCGGCGTGCCGGCGCATTCTGGTGGCCAGATGGTCGAGCCGGAACAGGTCCTCGAGGTCGGCCGGGTCCTCGATCCGCCGCTCCATCAGGTCCAGCAGCGCCAACTGCCGGTGCAGCAGCACCTGGCTGCGCCGCGCGAGATTGAGGAAGATCCCTGCGACGCCGTGGACCGCCTCGGCCCGGTCCAGCGCGGCCCGCAGCGCGGCGCGGTGCACCGTCGCCAGCGCCATGGCGACCTGCCCGACCTCATCGCTGCCGTCTTCAGCACCGGCTGCGCCCGCCGGGAACACGCCCGAGCCGCCGGCCGCGGACCGGCCCAGGGTGCTGACTCCCAGCGTCCCCTGCCCGACCTCCGCCTCCAGATCGACCTCCTGCCCGGCCCGCAGCTTCGCGATCGCGCCGGGCAACCGCCGCCGGGCCAGGTCGAGCGCCGAGTCGCGCAGGGCGACCAGCTCGATGACCAGCCCGCGGCCGATCCACACCGACACCAGCAGCGAGACCGTCACCGCGAACAAACCCAGCAGCACGCCGGCGCCCGCCTTGGTCTCCAGCGCCCGGCTGTACGGATTGACCTGCGCGATCGCCGCCGCGCCCGCCCCGGAAACCACATCGCCGAGCCGGTCTAGCTCTCCGGGCGCCAACGCCGTCCACGTGCTCTCGGCCTGCGCGACGCCGCTGCTGTTCGCGCCCTGATCCCCGGCGTCGAGCACCGCTTGCTGCGCGCCTTGCAGCCGCTGATAGGAAGCGGCCGAGGTAACACGCTGATATGCCGCTACGTCGACGTCACGCAGCTGCGCCAGGGCGATCTGCGCAAGCTCGTGCTCGCTGTAGTAGGCCCCTGCGAACTGGCGGTAGCCGTCCGCGTCGAGCGTCGCACCGCCGCTGTGGGCCTGCGCCTGCGCCACGATCGCGGCCTGCCGGGCCAGCATCTCCTGGGAGCGGGCCAACTGGGTGACCGCCCACGCGTCCGAGGCGATCTGCCCGTTCTGGCCGACCCTCGTCAGGGTCGCGTTCAGGCTGTTGCCCAACACGAGCGCGTCACTGATCGCCTTGCTGTATCCGGCGCTCGCGGTCGTCCACGTCACCTGGCGCCGGGAAACCTCGCCGCGCAGCCCCGGCAGGCCGGAAAGATCGGTAAGCAGGGTGCTCATAGGGCCGCTGACCTGCAAGCCGAGCCCGGTCGTCGCGGCGGCGGCCGCCCCCGCTCCGTCACGCAGCGCGTCCGCAGAGGCATCAGTGCCCGTATAGTCCGCCGTCAACGCCGAACTCGGCTGCCCGCTCGCACCACCCGCGCCGCCGAGAAACCGCGCTGCGTCGATCCGCTCGCGTTGCAGCGCGCTGATCAGGCTGTCGTTCGGCATGGTGACCGCCGCGTCGAGCTGCTTGAGCTGGGTCAGCGCGTACACCGTCTGCGCGGTCTGCACGGCCGCCAGTCCCCACAGCGTCATCAGCGAGATGATCGGCACCACCAGCAGGCAGACCACCTTCGCCCGGATCGCCCGCGGCTTCGGGATCCGCGCGATCAGATCCGAATCCCGAATCGTGGGGAACAGCGCGCCGCCGGGCCTACGTCCCGCCGCCGCTGCGGTCGGGCCCGCGCCGCGTCCCGCGCCCGAGGCCGCCGTGCCGAAGATCGAGATCGGCCGTGGTCCGCGCCACGAGGCGCCGCGCGCCGGCGTCGCAGATTGCTGCGACAACGGCGACGGCGGCTGTTGCCGCTCCGGTTGCTGCTCTCGGCGCGGCGCCCGCGGCAGCGGAACGGAGATCCGGCCCGACATACCGTTCGGTCTGGCATGCGAACCCCGGCGGCCGCGCGGCGCGGGCGGGCGGCTCTCACGCATGCGAACCCTGCCTCTCGGCCACCGGGCGCGCCGCGGCGCGCGGCGTGCCGTCATCGTCCTCTGACTCATCGGGATCGCGTGGCTGTCGGCCGGTAGGGGAGAGGGCGACGAAGGCCGAGGTGAGGAAGAGCGTTGATCCGAGGCACACGATCATCGGCAGGATGAACGCCATCGCCGTGGCGCCGCCGCTCGGTACGTTCCCCGATGCCACTGCCTGCGTCGCCACCGACACCTCGGCGGCGCGCATTCCGGTGTAATGCATGGCCGTCACCGCGACGCCCATGATCATTGACGCGCCGATCGCCGCGACCGGTCCGCGGATGGTCAGCCCGGCCCACAGCGCCGCGGTCGCCGCCGCCACCGCGATCAGCACCGAGAGCGCGACGGTCCCGACGTTGTAGTCAAGGCTCGCATTCAGTCGCATCGCGGCCATGCCCGTGTAGTGCATCGCCACGACGCCGAACCCGGTCACCGCGCCGCCGAGGCTCAGCGAGGAGGACCGCGAGCGGCCGTACCCGACGATCAGCATGCCGACCCAGGTCAGCAGGATCGGGATCAGCAGGCTCAGCAGAGTGAGCGAGACCGCGTACCGGATCTCGGTGCCGGTCACCGCGAAACCGAGCATCGCGATGAAGTGCATCGTCCAGATCCCGGCGCCGATCGACACCGCCGCGGTGAGCAGCCAGTTGCGTTTCGAACGCCCGCTCGCGTCCAGCGCGCGCACTGTGCAGCGCAGCCCGAGCGCCGAGCCCACGCAGGCCATCGCATAGGACAGCACGGGCGTGGCCCACCCGAATCCCGTCTCCGTCGTCGCGCCCATCGGCCCCATCACTGCCGGCTCCCTGTGCATCTGCAATCGCTAGTGACTGGTCAACCGACCATTGCACGAGAATGCTTGCGCTGCGGGGTTTTGCGCTGACTCACTGCAATCACGCAGCTGACACCGGGCGGACTTCTTGCGGACGCGCGCCACCCCTGCGCCGTCGGGCGAAGCGCAGGGGTGGCGTGTAGTGCTCCGGGGCGTCAGAGCCCTCAGTTACAGCTGGTGCGCTAGTTGCAGGTGACGCCGTTGACGGTAAACGAGGTCGGCGAGGAGTCGTTGGACGTCCATGTTCCTTGGAAGCCGAACGATGCGTTACCGCCGGGACTGATCGAACCGTTGTACGAGGCGTTGGTCGCCGTGACCGTCTCTGCGCTCTGCGTCAGTGAGCCGTCGTTCCACGAACTGGTGACCTTCTGGTCGCCGGGGAAGGTGAACTTCACCGTCCAGCTGCTGATCGCGCTGGTGCCGGTGTTGTTGATCGTCACCCCCGCGGTGAAGCCGCCGGGCCACTCGCTGTTCCTGGTGTACGTCACGTGGCAGCCGGATCCGCCGCCACCGCTCGGGCTCGGGGACGGCGACGCAGAGGGCGATTGCGACGGCGACGGTGACGGGCTCGTAGACGGCGTCGCCGACGCGCTCGCGCTAGCGCTCTTGCTCGGCGTCGCGCTCGGGCTCCCGGTCGACGAACCGCTCGGGTCGCCGTACATGATGCCGCGGCCGTTGGTGCCGACGTATACGCGTCCGTAGGTGCGCGGATCGCCGGTGATCGCGGCGCCGATGTTGCCCCACTGGTGCTTGTCGTCGTTGATCCGGGTCCAGGTCGCGCCGGTGTCGTCGGAGCGGAAGATGCCCTGGACACCGTTCACGGTCGCGATCGCGTAGATCGCCGGGTAGCCGCCGGAGACCGCCGACTTGCCGAAGCCGAGGTTGATCGCCGCCGAGACGCTGCTCAGCTTCGTGAACGTGGCGCCGGAGTTCGTCGAGTGCCAGATGCCTGACACACCGGAGGAGTCGCCGCCGGTCAGCCAGACATCGCCGGCCGTGCCCGCGACCGCCTTGATGTAGAGGGTGCCGGTCGTCGGCAGGCCGGTCGCGGCGCTCGCGGTGAAGCTGGCGCCGCCGTTGGTGCTGACGTAGAACGTCCCGGCCGAGTAGCCGTAGTAAACCTTCGGATTCACCCGGTCGGAGGCGATCACCGCGCCGGCCGGAATGCCCGTGGACGCGGTCCAGGAGCTGCCGTAGGTCGTGGTGTAGTAGACGCCGGCGCCCTTCGGGCTCCACAGCGCCGAACTGGCGTCCGCCGCGATCGCGCCCTGGCCGCCGCCGGTCACCCCGGGCGGCTCGGCCGAGGCCTGGAACCAGCTGCCGCCGCCGTTGGTGCTGAAGGCGAAGCGGTACACGTTCGCGTTGCTGCTCTGCGTCTTGTCGACGTCGCCGGTGCGGATGATGGTGGCCGGCTGCAGCTCGGCGTAGTCGACGCTGTCGCCGCTGGACAGGTTCGGCGAGGTGAACGTCGAGGACGGTACCGAGGTCAGCGAGGTGTGCACGAAGCCGTCCAGGTCACCGAGGGCGGAAATCAGCGGAGCCGAACCGGTCGGCGGGCTGATCAGGCCATTGACGGCGGTCTCCTCGAGCCCGCTGACGAACGGCTTGATCGTGAAGCTGGTGCCGGAATCCCAGTTGGTGAGGTTGGTGGTGCCGAACAGGGTCGCTCCGGTGCCGTAGAACATCCGGTTCGAGTTGAAGGGGTCGATCGCCAGCCCCTCCGTCATCCAGCCCAGCTTCGGCGACTCGACCGGTTCCTGAGTCGTCGTGCCGAAGGAGAGCCACGGCGTCGCAGAGGCGTCGAGCGTGTAGGCGTCGGCGCGGTTCGGGTAGCTAGTGTAGTTCCAGGCCTGCTTCCAGGTCGCGCCGCCGTCGGTGCTGCGCCAGATGAACGTGTCCGGCCACCATGAGCTGTAGCCGGTGACCATGATCGTGCCCGGATGCTGGGCGTCGATGGCCAGGCCGCTGTAGCCGAACCAGTCGTTGCTCGTGTCAGAGGACTTCACCGGACTTATCTGCGTCCAGGTTCCGGTCGAGATCGCGTACTTCCACACGTCGCCGGAGGAGCCGTCGTACGGCCCGCCCTTGTTGCTGGTCGCGATGTACAAGATGCCGTTCACCGGATCGACGACGCCCTTGTGCGCCATGAATCCGGTGGGTTGCCCGGCCACCCGCGACCACGTCGCGCCGCCGTCAGTGCTCTCATATACGGTGTTCTGCAGGTCCGCGACCCCGGCGAAGATGGTCTTGGTGGGACTGCCGGAGGAGCCGGTCGCCTTGTCGAACGCCACCCACGTGACGCCCTGGTTGTCGCTGAGGTAGCCGGTGGTGTCGGTGGAGTCCTGCGCGTAGTTGCCGACGTTCGGGAAGTTGCCGACCTGAGACCAGGTCACCCCCGAGTCAGTGGACTTCCACAGTCCCTTTCCGCTGGGCGCGCCGAAGTACAGCACGTTGTCGTCATTCGGGTCCACGGCCAGGCGCTCGCCCATGCCGCGGCCGGGCATGTTGCCGCCGAGCTTGAACGGCAGCGCGGTCGCGGTCCACGTGTTGCCCTGGTCCGAGGAGCGCAGGATCGAGCCGTTGTTCGGGTCCCAGGAGTTGGTGTACATCCCGACCGCGGCCCAGACCTTGCTGGTGTTGATCGGGTCCGCCGCCACGGACACGGCGCCCATGTCGCCCCAGTTGGACTGGCCGACCCAGTCCATCAGCGGGGTCCATGAGCTCGAGCCCTGATTCCAGCGGTACACGCCGCCGATGTCGGTGCGCGCGTAGATGATGTTCGCGGCCCCGGAGTTGAACACGATGTCCGGAATGAAGCCGCCGCCGCCGATCGCAACGCTGTTCCAGTTGTACGCGGTGGTGGCCGGCGTGGCCGCCTGCGCCGGTGAGGCCGCGGCCTGCACCAGGATCGGGCTGATCGCCGCCGTGGCCGCCGTGGCCGCGGCGAGCGCGGCTTGGACGAACCTTCTTCGCATGATTGTTGTAGCCTCCGCCTTCATGGTTCGAGCGCGCTCGGGCGCAAGGCCGTACGGGAGGAAAGCCGCGTCCGGTCTCTGGGCTGATCCGTCGAAGCGCTTCGATTGCTGTAGCGCCCGGGAGCGTAGAATCGAAGCAGTCCGCTGGCAATATCGTCGAAGCGCTTGCCTGGTCCGGCGACCCGCGCCGCAGGCCCAACCCGCGCCTGGCGCGGCCTGCCGGTGCCGTCGAGCTGAAACTTTCGTTCCCCGGCCACGCCCCACGCCGCCGCCATCAGCCGCCGTATAGCAAGGCTGTATAACAACTAAGCGCCCTGCGAACCGGCATAAGAATCGGTTCGCAGGGCGCTCGAACGCACTTGCCGCGCATCGCGGCGCGAGCGGGTGCAGCCCGACTATCCGCGAGCGTGCTGGAGCAGCCGCTGCACCGCCTTGAGCTCGAACGGCACGTCCGAGCCGACGATGATGTGCGTCGCCCCGGCGGCGAGGTAGTCCTCGAAGCTGTCGACCTCGTCCGGGCCGATCATCACGGTGCGGTCGATCTGCCCCGGATCGCGGCCCAGCTTCTCGCACCACTCGTTGAGCACCGAGTTCTTGTGCGCGAAGTTCTCGGCGGGCCCGAAGGCGTTCCACAGGTCCGCGCGCTCGGCCACGATCCGCAGGGTCACCTTCTCGCCGCTGCCGCCGATCATCAGCGGGATGTTCGCGCCGGACGGCGTCAGCTTGGCCAGCCGCGCCTGAATGCGCGGCAGCGTCTCGCGCAGCGCCCGCAGCCGCTGCGGCGCGGTGCCGAATTCGTACCCGTACTCGGTGTAGTCGCGCTCGAACCAGCCCGAGCCGATGCCGAGGATCAGCCGGCCGCCGCTGATCTGGTCGACGGTGCGGGCCATGTCGGCGAGCAGGTCGGGATTGCGGTAGCTGTTGCAGGTCACCATCGCGCCGAACCGCGCGTGCGAGGTGTCCGCGGCGATCGCGGCCAGCATCGTCCAGCATTCGAAGTGCGCGCCGGCCGGGTCGCCGTAGAGCGGATAGAAGTGGTCCCAGGTCCAGATCGTGTCGACGCCGAGCGCGTCGGCTTCCTTCCACGCCGCGCGCAACTGCGCCATCTCACAGTGCTGCGGCCGCAACTGCACGCCTACTTTGAACCGTGCCATGTATAAACGCCTCCAGGGCGGTTGCTTGACGATCTGCCTTCATCCCATCACGCACCAGATCACCCCCGCCACCCGGTCGAACCGGTAGAACCGGTCACCTGGTCGACCCGCGACCGGCCGCCTCGCCGGCTCAGTCCCAGACCGGCTCAGGCACCTGCGCGACCTTCCCGTCCGCGCCCAAGTGCAGGAACCGGTCGAAGGACCGAGTGAACCAGCGGTCGTGCGTAACGGCGATGACAGTGCCCTCGAAACCGGACAGCCCCGTCTCCAAGGCCTCGGCGCTGGCCAGATCGAGGTTGTCGGTCGGCTCGTCGAGCAGCAGCAGCGTGGCCCCGGAAAGCTCCAGCAGCAGGATCAGAAACCTGGCCTGCTGCCCGCCGGAAAGCGTCTCGAAGCGCTGGTCGCCCTGCGCCGCCAGCTCGTAGCGATTCAGTGCGCTCATAGCTGCGTCGCGGGGAAGGCTCGGCCGGCGAGCGTCGCCCTGCCAAAGGATCTCGGCGAGCGTGAGCGCGGTCAGCTCCGGCCGGTCGTGCGTCTGCGAGAAGTGCCCCGGCACGACGCGCGCACCGAGCCGCGCCGTCCCGTGATGCCGCACCGGCGCCAACCCCCCCGTTCCCGCCGCCGGTTCCGCGCCGTCACCGTGCCCGGCCCCGGACGCGTCGAGCCACAGCATCGCAGGGTCCGGATCCGTGCCGCCGCGCCCGAGCAAGCGCAGCAGGTGCGACTTGCCGGTGCCGTTCGCGCCGAGCACCGCGACCCGGTCGCCGTACCAGACCTCGAAGTCGAACGCACTGGTCAGGCCGTGCAGCTCCAGCTGCTCGCAGACGACCGCGCGCTTGCCGGTGCGCCCGCCGTCCAGCCGCATCTTGATGTTCTGCTCGCGCGGCGGAATCGGCGGCGGCCCCGCCTGCTCGAACTTCGCCAGCCTGGTGCGCGCCGCCTGCAACCGGGTCGCCATCTCAGCGTTATGCGACGCCTTCTGCTGGTACATCCGCACCAGCTCCTTGAGCTTGGCGTGCTCCTCGTCCCAGCGCCGCCGCTGCTCGTCGAGCCGCTCGTGCCGCGCCACCCGCGCCTCATGCCAGGAGGCGAACGAGCCGGCGTGCGTCCAGGCCGACCCGCCCTCGACCGCGACCACCCGATCGGCGGTATTCGCCAGCAGTTCGCGGTCGTGCGAGACGTAAAGCACGGTCTTCGGGGACTCGCGCAGGCGACGCTCCAGCCAGCGCTTGCCCGGCACGTCCAGGAAGTTGTCCGGCTCGTCGAGCAGCAGCACCTCGTCCGTCCCGCGCAGCAGCAACTCCAGCGCGAAGCGTTTCTGCTGGCCGCCGGAGAGGGTGCGCACGGGCCGGTTGCGCGTCGAATCCCAGGGCAGGCCGAGCACCGCGACCGACACCGTGTCGAACACGACTTCCAGCTCGTAGCCGCCCGCGTCGCCCCACGCGGTCAACGCGTTGGCGTACCGCATCTGCTCACGCTCGCCGGCGGCGCGGTCCGGGGAGCTCAGCGCGGACTCGGCGCGGGCCAGCCGTTCGCCGACATCCCGCAGCGGTGGCGGCGCGAGCGAGAGGGCGAACTGCGCGAGGGTGGTCGAGTCGCCGATCATGCCGATGAACTGCCGCATCACGCCGAGCCCGCCGACCCGCGCGACGCTCCCGGACTTGACCGGCAGATCGCCGGAGATCAGCCGCAGCAGGGTCGTCTTGCCGGCGCCGTTGGGCCCGACCAGCGCGACCTTCGCGCCCTCGCCGACCCGAAACGAGACGTCCGCGAACAACACCCAGCCGTCCGGGAGCACATGCCGCAGCCCGGCGACGTCCACATAGCCCATGAATGCGGATTCTCACCCGGCGTGTGCAGCACTGTCATCCGCTTTTCCGCTTCGGGTGTTTCGGGCACTTAGGCTCTAGCGGATCGGGCCTGGCGGCACGACGGTGAAAGTATCCACCGGGAGGTGCGTCCCATGAGCGAGCGCGGATTCAGTGGCGATCTGGCGGACAGCCTGAAACGGTGGGTGGACGCCCAGCTGATCGAATCGGCACAGGCCGAGCGCATCACCGCGTTCGAAGCCGCTCGCTGGGCCGTGCCGCATCCGGCCAAGCGCACCCCGGTCGTGGTGGAACTGCTCGGGTATCTCGGCGCGGCGCTCGCGGTCGCCGCCGCGATCACCGCGGTCGACCGGGCCTGGCCGAACATGCCGATCGGCGTCGCGATCGGATTCGCCGCGTTCGGAGCCGCCGCGCTGCTGGGCGCCGGCCTGCTGCTGGACATACAGCGCGCGGCAATGCGGCGCCTGCGCCAGGCGTTGTGGGGCGGCTCGGTTGCCTGCACGGCCGTGGTCGGAACGCTCGTCGGCGCACAGATCCTGCATCTGGCCGGGCCGGGCGTGGCGCTCCTGGCCGCGGGCGGCGCAGCCCTCGAAGCGCTGGTGCTGTGGGCGGTGTCGGCCGGTGCGCTGCTGCACGTGGCGGCCTTCTCGGCGCTGGCCGTCGTCGCGGGTGCGAGCGTCAGCCAGCTCGACCCGCATCTGGATCTATGGGGACCCGGGCTGGCCGTCTGGCTGTTGGCCGCGGCCTGGGGGCTGTTGGCACACCGCGGATCGCTGCCGCCGGGGACGAACGCCGGATACTTGGCCGCCGGGCTCGGGCTGCTGGTCGGTGCGCAGATGCTCATGACCGTCGCCACCGGGCACTTCGTGGCCGGCGTCACGGTCGCCGCGCTGTTGTGGGCCGGCGTGGCGCTGCGGCGGATCTGGCTGGTCGGGATCGGCGCGTTCGGCGTCATCCAGTTCGTTCCGCAGACCGCCGGACGGTATCTTCCCGGCGTGGTCGCCGCCCCCGTCGCCGTCTTCCTGGTCGGAGTGGTGCTCGTGGCGCTCGCCGTGTGGCTCTCGCGGTCGCGGCGGCCGCCGACCGCACGACACCCGTAAGCGGTGTCAACCGGCTCAGCTCAGCGACCGGGCGGCCACGTGCTCGAGCCGCTGCGCGAAGACCGCGCGGGCCTGCGGATTGAGCGTGGCCAAGGCCACCATCGCCGTGACGATGACGTCGCAGAGTTCGTGCTCGACGTCGCGCCACGTGTGCGTCAGCCCCTTGCGCGGGTTCGCGGCGAGCGCGCCGATCACCGCCTGCGTGGTCTCGCCGACCTCCTCAGACAGCTTCATGACGCGCAGCAGCCGGGTCACCTCCGGCGACACGGCGTTGTCGCGGCTGTGGCTGTCGAGCCAGTCGACGAGCCGGGCCACGGTGTCCCACGTGCGATCATCCACGGTCCGTCATTAAACCGGTGCGGCCGCGGTCACTGCTCAGGCGGGCCGGGTTCGACGCAGAACTCGTTGCCCTCCGGGTCCGCCATGGTGGTCAAGTGCGCATCGCGGCGCAGCACCGCGGCACCGAGCCGTTCGAGTCGGCGGACCTCGTCCTCCATCGATCCCGGAGCGCGCAGGTCGAAGTGGACGCGGTTCTTGGCGCTCTTGGACTCCGGCACGCGGGTGAACCAGATGTTCGGACCGCCCCAACCGGCCGCCTCCACGAACGCCTTCTCGGCGGTCGAATCCTCGTCGACATCGGTTCCGAGCGCGGCGGCCCAGAACCGCGCCAGCTTCAGCGCATCATTCGCATCGAACGAGACGTTCTTGATGATGCTGCCCATGCCTGCACTGTACCGGTCAGCGCACGAGCCAGACCGCGGTGTCGTTCGGGAGCATTCCGGACTCCAGCGAACCGCTGCACAGCACGACCGCGCCGTCGACCGGGAGATCGACCGGACCGCCGGAGAGGTTGACCACGCAGATGAACGACGGATCGGTGCTAGCGCCAGCGTCATCGTCGGCGTCTGCTCCGGCGTCCCGCGCGAAGGCGAGGACGCCGTCCGGCGCGGAAAGCCAGGTGAGCGGACCGTCGCCAAGCTGTGTTGAATTGCGGCGCAGTGCCAGAGCCGTGCGATACAGCTCCAGCATCGAATCCGGGTCGCCGGCTTGAGTCTCGACCGTGACGTCCTTCCACGCCTTGGGCTGCGGGAGCCAGGGCTCGACTATCGCGGCCGCGTCCATGCCCGTTGCCGGTGCCGTTACCGTCGTCACGCTGAAGCCGAACGGCGGTTCCTGGCCGGACCACGGCAGCGGTACGCGGCAGCCGTCGCGGCCCAGATTCGCGCCCTCGGTACGGAAGAACATCGGGTCCTGACGCACCGCGTCCGGCAGGTCTTCGACCTCTTCCAGACCCAGCTCCTCGCCCTGGTAGATATACGCCGAGCCCGGCAGCGCCAGCGAGAGCAGGATCGCCGCGCGCGCCCTGCGCGTGCCGAGCGTGAGATCCGTGGGCGCGCCGAGCTGGCGGAACTCCAGGTTGAACGAGGTGTCCGCGCGGCCATAGCGCGTGACGTGGCGCGGCACGTCGTGGTTGGACAGCACCCACGTCGCCGGTGCGCCGACCGGTGCGTGGATCGTCAGCGTCTCGTCGATGACGCGCCGCAGCTCCTCGGCCCGCCAAGCGCAGCCGAGGAACGCGAAGTTGAACGCGGTGTGCAGCTCGTCCGGGCGCAGATAGTTGGCGAAGCGCTGCGCGTCCGGAAGCCACACCTCGCCGATCAACGCACGCTTGTCAGGGTACGAATCGGCGATCGCGCGCCACGACCGGTAGATCTCGTGCACGTCGTCCCGATCGGTATAAGGATGCTGGTTCGCCGAGGACGCTGTAGGCGGGTCTTCGGGGTCGAAGTCGGCGAGCGCGCGGTCTTTGGTCAGCAAGGCCGCCGAGTCGATCCGCACGCCGTCGGCGCCGCGATCAAGCCAGAACCGCAGCACGTCCTCGAACTCCTGCCGCACCCGCGGGTGTTCCCAGTTCAGGTCCGGCTGCTCGGCCGCGAACAGATGCAGGTACCAGTCGCCCGGCGTACCGTCGGGATCGCTCGTGCGGGTCCAGGCCGGCCCGCCGAAGATCGACTGCCAGTGGTTCGGCGGCAGCTCACCGCTCGGGCCGCGACCGGGCCGGAACCAGAACAGCTCCCGCTCGGCCGAATCAGGGCCCTTCGACAACGCTGCCCGGAACCAGGGATGCTGGTCGGAGCAGTGGTTCGGCACCACGTCCACGATGATCCGGATGCCGAGCGCGTGCGCCTCCCGGATCAGCTCCTGCGCCTCGGCCAGCGTGCCGAACACCGGGTCGATCGCCCGGTAGTCGGCCACGTCGTAGCCCGCGTCGGCCTGCGGCGAGGCGTACCACGGACTGAACCAGAGCGCGTCGACGCCCAGCCGCGCGAGATACGGCAGCCTGGCCCTGACCCCCGCCAGATCGCCGACGCCGTCGCCGTTTCCGTCGGCGAAGCTGCGCGGATAGATCTGGTAGATGACGGCCGACCGCCACCATTCGGCCGCCTCGTGGGAACGCACGTCAGGCACGGATCGCTACCCGCTCTCTTGTCGCGTTGGGGTATGTGGGATGCCGGTGATCGACGCTGATCGCCCGTAAATCAGAACTCTTCGCCTGCGGCCGCCGCGCCCGTCAGCCCTTCATCGCGCCGCTGGTGAGACCGGACATGATGTTGCGCTGGAACAGCAGGAAGAAGCCGATGGTCGGCAACGAGGCCATGGCCAAGCCCGCGATCAGCACGTTCTCCTGCATGTTCGCCGCCGCGCTGTTGACGCCCACGTTCAGCGTCATCCTTCCCGGGTCGGTCAGCGTGAGCAGCGGCCAGAGGAAGTCTTTCCACACGGCGATCACCGTGAAGATCGAGACCACGCCCAGGATCGGCCTGGACATCGGCAGCACGATGGACCGCAGGGTCCTGATCGAACTGGCGCCGTCGATCGCCGCGGCCGCGAGGATGTCCTCGGGTATCGAGTCGAAGAACCGCTTGAGCAGGAAGATGTTGAACGCGTTGGCCACCGAGGGCAGCCAGATCACCCACGGGGTGTTGAGCAGGTTCCAGTGCACCAGCGGCAGATTCAGCACGGTCAGGTACTGCGGGATGACCAGGATCGCGGCCGGGATCATCATCGTGGCCAGCATCATGCCGAGGATCACGTTGCCGAGCACCGGCCGCAACTTCGAGAGCGAATACGCCGCCGCGACGCAGAAGGTCAGCTGCAACGCGAGCGCGCCGCCGGCGTAAATTAGGGTATTGAGCAGCAGGCGGCCCATGTGCAGCTCGTCCCAGGCGGTGCGGTACGGCGTGAGCTGCGGATGCGTCGGCACGAAGCTCGGCGGGTTCTGCACCAGCTGCGCGGTCGGCTTGAACCCGCCGGTGATCATCCAGTACAGCGGGAAGAGGAACACCAGGCTGAACACCAGCACGACGGCGCTCAGTGATACCCAGTACACCCGTCGGCCGCTCTTGCG
Organism: Actinocrinis sp.; assembly: GCA_035763685.1. GTDB lineage: Bacteria > Actinomycetota > Actinomycetes > Streptomycetales > Catenulisporaceae > Actinocrinis. The sequence continues at coordinate 25,252 of DASUAR010000027.1, forward strand.
GCCCAGCTGCGCCCGGGAGATCAGGGTTCTGGATTGGGTGGCGTAGGCAGCCATGTCAGGCCTCGTTCCCGCGTCGCTCGAGCCAGACGTAGAGCACGGAGAAGATGCCCAGGACGATGAACATGATCACCCCGAGCGCCTCCGCCGTGTTGAAGTTGCCGAACTGGAAGGCGTAGTCGTAGGCGAGGTAGACGATCGTGACCGTCGAGCTCTCCGGCCCGCCCCCGGTGGTCACGAAGGACTCGGTGAACATCTGCATCGTCGCCACGATCTGCAGCATCAGCAGCAGCGAGAGGATCGTGCGGGTCTGCGGGATGGTCACGTGCCACACCCGCTTGAGCAGCCCGGCCCCGTCGATCTCGGCCGCCTCGTACAGCTCGCCCGGGATGCCCTGCAACGCCGCGAGGTAGATCAGTACCGCGCTACCCATGTTCGTCCACGTCGAGATGATCACCAGCGAGGGCATGGCGCTCGGCGCCGCGCCCCACCACTGCGAGGTCGGCAGGTGTACCGCGTGCAGCAGCTGGTTGAGCAGGCCCGCGTTGGTGGGATCCATGAAGTAGTTGCGAAAGAGCAGGATCCCGGCCACCGGCGGCAGCATCACCGGCAGGTAGACCAGCACGCGAAGATATGCCTGGGCGTGCCGGAACTCGTTGATCACCACCGCGACGACGAACGGCAGCGCGAAACCGAACAGCAACGCGAGACCGGTGAATTGGAAGGTATTGCGCCAGGCCTGCCAGAAGAACGGGTCAGCGGTGATCTGCCGGTAGTTGCGCAGCCCGGCGAAGCCGGTGGCGCCCAAGTGCAGTCGCTGGAAGGACTCGATGATCTCGCGGATCATCGGGTACCAGGTGAACAGCGCGAAGCAGAGCACTGAACCGATCAGGAACCCGTGCGCCCGTACGTTCCGGCGCGCCTCGCGCACGAACCTGGTCTGCGGGCGCCGGACCGGCGCCGCGGTCTCGGTCCTGCCCGGCGAGATGACGATCGCCACCCGCTTCTCCCGTCTGGCTGATGCCGTGTATCCGTGTCCTGCTGCCGGTCGGCGCCGGCGCGCGGGTCCGGTAGTGCGGACCGCACCCGCGCGCCGCGCCTGGTTTCGGTACGGCGGTGCTCGCCCTTCTCGAGTCGTGCTGCTACTGGTTGGCCAGGATCTGGTTGACCTTGCCCTCGGCGTCGCCGAGCAGCTGCTGGATGTTCGCGTTCTTGTTCGTCATCACCGCGGACATCGCGTTGTCGAGCACCGCGTAGATCTGCTGCGCGGCGACCGGCGGCTCACCGATGCCGGGGACCGGGTTGTTCAGGTACGGGGCGTAGTTCGCCACCGGCATGTTCGCGTTGGCCGCTTTCAGCGCCGCGGCGTCGGCCTGCGCCATCGCGGTGTTCGGCGCCCACAGCTGCGGCTCGGGCAGCCCGACCGCGATGAACTTGTTGGTGCCCGGGTCCCCGGAGAGGGCGACGTTGCGCGCGTAGTTGAACTGGCCCTGACCCGGAGTCAGGTACTCGTAGTTGATCCAGGCGATCGCGGCCTTGATCTGGTTCGGGGTGTCCGACTTCTTGAGGTAGAACAGGTCGCCGCCGTCCTGGGCGGCCGGCGCTGGTCCGTTCTGGCCCGGCATCGGCCCGAGGCCCCACTGGTCCGGCGTGGCGCCGAGCGAGTTGGTCAGATGCGAGATCACGTCCGGCGCGCCGATGATCATGCCGACCTTGCCGGAGGCCAGCGGCGGGAAGGCGTCGGCCCACTGGGTCACCGGGGTCGCCCCGATGCCGCCGGACTGCCAGCGCATGTTGTAGAGGTTCTGCAGCACCTGCCGGCCCTGAGCGTTGTTGAACGCGGCCTTGGTGCCGTCCGGGGTGGTCAGGCTGCCGCCGACGCTGTCGATCTCGTCGCCGAAGTGCCAGCCGCCGGTGTTGCCGCCGCTGTAGTCCTCGTAACCCGTGATCCCGCCGCCGAGCGCGGTGATCTTCGCGGCGTCGGCCGCCAGGTCCGCCCAAGTCGTCGGCGGCTTGTCCGGGTCGAGACCGGCCCGCTTGAACAGGTCGCGGTTGTAGACCAGGCCGGTGGTGTAGTAGATCCGCGGCAGCGCGTAGACCTTGCCCCCGTTGCTGATCTCCTTGGTCACCGTCGGCAGCAGGTCCTTGATGCCGGGCACGGTCTGCGGGTTGACGTACGCGCTGATGTCCGCCGCGTCGCCGGAGTTGAGCACCTGGTTCTGGTCGGTGAAGTAGGCGTAGAAGGCATTGGTCTCGGTGTGACCCTTGAGCATCGCCGTGAAGGTCGCCGGGTCCTCGCACTTGGTCTTGGGCAGCGGGTTGACCGTGACGTGCGGGTACTTGACCTTGAAGGTGGCCAGGTCGTCGTTGTACTGCGCCTGAAGACCGGGCTGGTCCGAGGCCGGCGCGCAGTCGATGCTGACCGTGACGGTGGCGTTCGGGTCCAGCGGCTTGCCGTCCGCGGTCCCGTCGGCGCTGTTGCCGCCACCTGAGCCGCCGCTGCTCGAAGAGCAGGCGGCCGCGCCGAACGCCACGGCCGCCGCGCATGCGAACGCCGCGACCCTCTTTCGCTTGTGCCTTGCGGACATCTGTGTCCTCCCTGAGCGGAAACCTGGGCACCGAGCCCTGCCCTCGGTCGAGTGAGGTCACTGTAGCGATGGCGACAACTGCTTGCAAGATATCGATGGAAGACCGCAAAGACGCGACTCGGCCAAGATTGCGGACGGATGATCGGCAGGAGTCATCAAAAATGCTGCAAGTCAGCGGCAATCGTACGGAAGGGATCGTCGGCCGACTGCGCGGATGATTGGGAGCTAAGCCGCCCAGATAGCGCACTGCTAAGAAATTGCAGTACTCCATCGAAATATTGCTAAGCGATGCTACGCTCCCTGCAGCGCCTGCCCCAGCCCGAAGCAGCAAGGAGTGCCGCAACGTGACCTCGCCCGGCTCCCAGCCTCCGCGCCCGGACACCGCGCCCGCCACAGCCACGACGCCGACCGCGAGCGACCCGTCTTCAATGGAGACTGTGTCCCCGGATGGCGCCCCGCACCTGTCCGGCATCGCGCAGTGGTGGCGCGACGCCGCGATCTACCAGGTTTACCTGCGCAGCTTCGCGGACGGCGACGGCGACGGGATCGGCGACCTGCGCGGCGTGCGCGACCGCCTCGACTACCTCGCCGGCCTCGGTATCGATGCCCTCTGGCTCACGCCGTGGTACCCCTCGCCGATGGCCGACGCAGGGTACGACATCGCCGACTACCGCGACATCGACCCCGTCTTCGGCTCGCTCGCCGAAGCCGACGCGCTGGTCGCCGAGGCGCATCAGCGCGGCATCCGCGTCATCATCGACGTGGTACCCAACCACTGCTCGGATCAGCACCCGTGGTTCCAGGCCGCACTCGCCGCCGCGCCGCGCTCGCCCGAGCGCTCCCGTTTCTGGTTCCGCCCCGGCCGCGGTCCGGGCGGTGACCTTCCGCCGAACAACTGGGTCTCACACTTCGGCGGGCCGGCCTGGACCCGGATCACCGAGCCCGACGGCCGCCCCGGCCAGTGGTACCTGCATCTGTTCGCCCCACAGCAACCCGACTTCAACTGGGACAACGCCGAGGTCCGCGACGAGTTCCGCAGCGTACTGCGATTCTGGCTCGACCGCGGCGTGGACGGCATCCGGATCGATTCGGCCGCGATCCTGGTCAATGACCCGTTTCTGGCGGACGTCGAGCAGGAACTTCCGCCGCAACAAGTCCAAGCCGCGGTCGCGCAGGCTCCCGGCACCGCGCCGCCGCACCCTTACACCGACCGCGACGGCATCCACGAGATCTATCACGAGTGGCGGCGGGTCGCTGACTCGTACCCCGGCGGCAGAGTCCTGATCGGCGAGATCTGGCTGCCGGACCCGCGCCGCTTCGCGCTCTACCTACGGCCCAACGAGATGCACAGCGCGTTCAACTTCGAGTTCCTGCGCTGCGCCTGGGACGCCGAGGCGCTGCGCCGAACCATCGACGAGACCCTCGCCGCGCACGCCCCGGTCGGCGCGCCGGCCAGCTGGGTGCTCTCCAACCACGACGTCACCCGGCACGTCACCCGCTACGGCCGCGCCGAGACCACCTTCGACTTCGCCGAGCGGCACCAAGGCGACCCGCTGGACCTCGAACTGGGCACCCGCCGCGCCCGCGCGGCCGCCCTGCTCACGCTCGCGCTGCCCGGCAGCGTCTACATCTACCAAGGCGAAGAACTCGGCCTCTGGGAGATCGAAGACCTGCCCGATGCGGCGCGCCAAGACCCGATGTGGCACCGCACCGGCGGCGCCGACCCCGGCCGTGACGGCTGCCGCGTGCCGCTGCCCTGGTCCGGCACGAGCGCACCGTTCGGGTTCAGCCCGGCCGGAGCGGGAACGCAACCCTGGCTCCCGCAACCCGAATCCTGGAGCGACTACACGGTCGAGGCGCAGTCCGAGGACCCGGCCTCGATGCTGGAGCTGTACCGCGCCGCGCTGCGGCTGCGCCGGGATCAGCCCGCGCTGCGCAGCGACCGCGAACCGCTGCGCTGGCTCGTCACCGAGCCCGGCGTGCTGGCCTTCCGCCGCGGGGAGGAGTTCGCCTGCGTGATCAACCTCTCTCAGGCGCCGGTCGAGCTACCAGAGCATGACAGCATCCTGCTGGGCAGCGACCCGCTTCAGGCAGACCGGCTCGCCCCCGACGCTGGCGTCTGGCTGCGGCTGCGGCTGCGGCGACAGCCCTAGGTGATAGGGCGACCCTGCGCCTTGCGATCGCACGCCCCAGACACCGCACCCTCTTAACCTGCCTACTTCTTACACACGGCCTAGCCGACCCGAGGCGCTGCGGGATAGCTTCGTCCGATGACTGATGCTGACGACCGCGCCACTACTCCCGTCGCCGAATCGCGCCACCCGCAGCGCCGAGCCCAAGTCGTCCGGCTGCGGCCGGAGCACAGGGACGAGTACCTGCGACTGCACCGCGACGTCTGGCCCGAGGTGCTGGCCATGATCACCGCGTGCAACATCCGCAACTACTCGATCTATCTGCACGACGATCTGCTGATCAGCTACTACGAATACATCGGCGAAGACCACGCCGCCGACATGGCGCGCATCGCCGCCGATCCGGCGACGCAGCGCTGGTGGAAGCTGACCGATCCGTGCCAGGAGCAGCTCCCGGGCGCGCAGCCGGGGGAGTGGTGGACCGTCGTGCCCGAGGTGTTCCACACCGACTGACCGTGATCGGCAGGTACGCGCGGACCGCAGAACGCGCGCTACCTGCCGCGCTGCGGAGGCGTCTGTACTTCATGACGCCGTCAAGTTGGGAGCCACCGTGGGTGATCGGGAATCCACTGGTCCCTTGCAGTATCACGAATTCGCGAGCGCGAGAGCTGGTCAGCTCTTCCGCATCGCGTATCTGATGTGCGGGGACTGGCACGAGGCGCAGGACCTGGTGCAGACCTGTCTGGCCAAGCTCTACTCCTCGTGGCACCGCATCCAGAAGAGCGAGTCCGTGGACGCGTACGCCCGCAAGGCGTTGCTGCACACCTACCTCTCGCACCGACGGCTGCGGCGCAGCGGGGAGATCCCGACCGCCGAGTTCGCCGAGGGTCGCGCCCCCGGCGACAACCCGGAATTGCGGATGGTCCTGACCGAGGCGCTGGGCACACTGCCGCCGCGCAACCGCGCGGTGATGGTCCTGCGATACCTCGACGACCTGAGCGTCGAGGACGTCGCCGGCCTGCTCGATACCACGCCGGCCGCGATCAAGAGCATCTGCAACCGTTCGCTCAAGCAACTGCGCGCGCTGCTCGGTGACGACCGCGAGCTGTTGTTTCAGGAATGACGGCAGTACCCGGCCAGCTCCACGTAGTCCCACGCAAACTCCCACCTCGGACCATCCATCCAATCAAGGGAACGCGATGAACGCAGCCGAAGACCGGCTCTCCCAACTCATGGACGCCGCGACCTGCGCGCTCGACCCGCCCATCGAAGCCCTCCTGGCCGGCGGAGAACGCCTCGGGCGCGCCCGCAGACGCCGCCGACGCATGGCCGTAGGCGCGGGCACCACGGCGGTGGTGCTGTTCGCCGGGGTGGGCGTCGCGGCGGGGCTGCGCAGCACAGGACCAGGGGGCAGCTACGGCGCGGCGGGCCACACGACGGCCCGCCCGTCGCTGTCCGCCGGGCCTCTCCCGGCTTCGCCAGAGCCGACGCCCAGTGCGACTCTCGCGAGCTCGTTCCCGACTCCCCGGGGGCCCAGGCCCGGCGAGGTCCCGATCAATGCCACGGCCGCGGTCAACATCCTGCGCCAGCTCGTCGCCAAAACATGGAAGTTCGGCTCTTACCTGCCCTCGACCCCGGGTTCGCTGCTGCGGGTAGACGTCGACGACGGCAACGGCATCGCGCAGATCACGGTGAACGTCGCCGCTGCCGCGAACTCCGGCATGGACCCGGCGGACTGCGCGAAGCAGGGCCTCGGCACAGCTAACGAGTCCGCCAGCCCGACCAGCCCGCCGTGGACCGGGGGCGCCTCTCCCTCCGGCAGTGCGCAGGCCCCGCCGGGGAGCGTCGCGCCGAATGGTTCAGAATGCTTCATAACGCAGGTTGACAACGGCGACACGGCCATGACGGAGGTTCTCGCGTCGCCGCCGTCCAAGGTCGTCATCGACAGGGTCATCGCCTACCGGGCGGACGGGATCGCCGTCGAGATCACCGCGCGCAACGGCGACCTCAAGAGCATCGGCGGCGGGGTGACGCGTGTACGGCCGCCTCTCGACGCAATGAAGTGGACGTATATCGCCTTGAATCCGATCTGGCAGCTCTTCGTACCGGCTGCCCTGGTCAGGTAGCCGAGTCGAGACCGGCCCCGGGGGCACACGGTCGCGCCTGCGTTTCGAGAAACCGGAAAACCGGCAGACGAACAGGTGTGCAGTGCGTCATGATGCAGACGGGCGCGCCTGCCCCACGCAGGCGCGCCCGTGCGTCGAGTTTCCTTGCCATCCGCCGCGGTTCGCAAACCACGCGTAGCGTTTTGATCACGCAAGTCGACCACCGGCGCCGCGGCGGGGCCGCGCAAGCCCAGGTCAGCGCTCGCGGAAGCCGCCCAGAAAACGCCGGAAGACGCCACCTTCGCGCGGGAGCGGCGCGGCCGGCGGCGGCGCGGTGGTGCGCTGCCGGGCGATCGGCTTGTCATAGTCGGTGCGCGCGATCGCATCCACCGTCTGCGCTTCGTCGAAGTTCTCAGACCCGTCGATCACGGGCACGAAGCCGACCAGCATCCCGTCGCGCATCACCTGCGCCTCAAGCCCCGGGGTGTCGTCGGTGTCCCAGACTGCCTCGCGTCCGTCCGGCAGCGTGATACGCACACCGATCTGGTACACGCCCTCCCGAGCCACGTGTGCGTTGATACCACGGTCCCTCAGGGCGTCCACGACGCGCAGTGCTCTGTTCTCGTCCACCCTCGCCAGCCTATCGATCGGTCTGCGCACCCAGTGCCTTGCGGTTCCGGCCTTGAGTCGATCGCCGGTGCCGGGCAGCCTGATCTTCAGGCGTGCCTAAGCAGGTAACGCACGTGGGCGCCCAGCCGGTTCCGATGGCTGGCCGAAGACCGCCGCCCGATAACGCGCGGGGGTGATGCCGTAGCACCGGCCGAACCAGCGAGTCAGGTGTGCTTGATCGGTGAACCCGGTCGCTGCCGCCGCATCGGCGGGGTTCAACCCGTCGGCGAGCAGGCCGCGCGCCGCACGCAAGCGCAGCTGTCGCTGATAGTCGCCCGGCGACATGCCGTACTCCGCGACGAAAGCGCGGTACAACGCGAACCGGCTGCATCCCGCCAACGCCGATAGTTCGTCCGCTGCGACCTCGCGCGCATACTCCGCTCGCAGCAGATCGCGAACACGCAGCACTCCCGCGTCGTGACGACGCACCTCGGGCGCTGCATCGAGGCTGGACGCCATGCTGGTGCTCAACGGCGTACAGCGCACGAGGGCACGGATCGCCGCGTCGCGGTTTTCCTCCACTACAAGCCGCTGCCCGCCAGCTACGGCTGCGCTCAGCCTGCGCAACGCGTCCGCAGCGGCGCGATCGTGCAGCACGGGCTCGGCGAACAACGGAGAACCGGCGCGCCGGCCCCGCTGATCGCCAAGGATCTCGGTCACGGCCGCGTCCGGGATATGCACGATCGAGTAGGTGAACCCCAACGCGTCCGTGGCGTGCCCGTCGTGCGGCTCGTCCGGGTTGAAGGCCATCACCATGCCCGCCGCGCTCGTCCGCCGCGCGCCGCGGCAGTTGAAGGTCTGCGCACCTGACTCCGTCACGCCGAACGAATACGTGTCGTGGCTGTGCCGGTGGTAACGATGCGTCTCGAAGTGCGCTCGCATGACCTCGATCGAACTGCCCGGCGCGCGCCAGTACCTGGCCCAGTCCCGCGCGCGTCGCTCCACGCTTCGATTCTGCATCAGCTCCGCCGTGCCGCGGCGCACGAGCGTCCAAGACCGGTCGGCATCGAGCGGCACACGATCTATCTCATGAGCGAGAACGCGAGCGCCGAGACCGCCACAGCGCGGACAGCCGCTGACACGAAGATCGCAGTCGTCGTGCGCGATGACCTGGCCACCTGGCAAAAGCTCAACGTCACCGCCTTCGCGGTCAGCGGCATCGCGGCGACAGCGCCGCCCACCATCGGCGAGCCCTACTTCGACGCCTCGGACGTGCGCTACCTCCCCATGTTCGGGCAGCCGGTCCTCGTCTTCGCCGCGAGCGCCGCGCAACTGCGTAAGGCACACCGCCGTGCGTTAGAGCGGGAGTTGGGCGTCGCTGTGTACCCGGAGGAGCTGTTCGGTACGTTCAACGACGACGACAACCGGGCCGTGGTGCGTAAGATCGCCACCGAGGACCTTTCCCTGGCCGGACTGTCCGTTTACGGACGACGCGCACACGTCGACGCGGCGCTCAAAGGCCTCTCCCTCCACCGATGACCGCACGCCAGCGACTGCGATGACCGGCCCGGGCAGGCACCACGCGCAGGGTATCCACCCGCCCGGCTTCACCGCGTACCTCGCCCGACGAACCGTCAGGAGACGACTGATGACAGACGCCGGCACTGCACCCGGCCCCATCGACCTGCCGAGTGCCTACGCCTCCTTCGCCGCCGAGATTTGGGCACCGCGCATCGCCGCCACCGTCAACGACTACGACGTTAAGATCGCCAACGGCCAAGGCGAGTACGTCTGGCACGCCCACCCCGAGACCGACGAGTTCTTCCTCGTCATCGAGGGCCGGCTGACCATCGAACTCGAAGGCGGCGACCCGGTCGTGCTCGGCCCGCTCCAGCTGTACACCGTTCCGCGCGGCGTGCGGCACAAGCCGTCCGCCGAGGCCGGAACGCGCGTGCTGTTCTTCGAACCGCGCGGCACGGTCAATTCCGGCGACGCCGACCTGGCCGGCGACCCGTGGGTCTTCTCCACCGCCGGCCTCGCCCTGGGGGAGGCCGGCGGCCAGGGCTGAGCCAGGGGCTGAGCCAGGGCCGGGCGATCAGAGCCAGTCGCGCAGCCGGAACGCGACGTACAAGCTGACCGACAGCGCGATCATGATCCCGGTCGAGGTCCAGAACCCGACCTCGGAGCTGAAGCCGGGATACGGCACGTTCTGCCCGTAGAAGCCGGTCACCGCGGTCGGCACCGCGATGATCGCGGCCCAGCTGGTCACCTTCTTCATGATCAGGTTCATCCGGTTGTTCTGGATGGTCAGCTGGGTCTCGCGAATCGTCCCGATCAGATCCCGCAGGTTCTCGGTCCACTCCGCGGCGCGGATCGCGTGGTCGTACACGTCCTGGTAGTACGGCGTCAGTTCGGAGCCGGACAGGCCGAGGTCCTGCCGAAGGTGGATCAGCGAGTTGATGACCTCGCGCATCGGCCCGATCACCCGCCGGGCGGTCAGCAGCGACCGGCGCAGCTCGTAGAGCCGGCGCACCTCGTCGCCGGCCGGCCCGCCGTCCCAGTCGAAGACCTGGTCGCTCAGCTCCTCCGCCTCGTCGTCGAAGACCTGAAGCGCGGTGAAGTAGCTGTCCACCACATGGTCGAGCAGGCCGTAGATGAGGAAGCTGCAACCGTGACAGGCCAGGTCGGGGGAGTTGTCCCAGCGCGCCACCACGTCGTCGATGTCGAACTCGCCGGCTCGGTGCACGGTGATCAACGCGCGCTTGGTGATGAACGCGGTGATCGCGACCGCCTGCAGGTGTACCCCATCGGGAACCCGGACGGCGTACGCGTTGAAGAGCTGATGACCGTCGTAACGGTCGACCTTCGGGCGCTGTCTGCCCTTGATCGCGTCCTCGACGGCCAGTGAGTGCAGCCCGAGCTCGTGGGCCACCTCCTTCAGCTCCTGCGGCGTGGGATCGGGCAGGTCGAACCACACGTTGGCGTCGTCGTGACCGAGCCAGTCGGACAGGTCTGCCAGCGGAAAGTCTTCGGCGACCAATTCGCCGTTGCGGTAAGCGCGGCTGCGGGGCCGCACCTGTGTCTGCGTAGCCTGTGTTTGCGTAGCGGCTAACGCAGCGTCGGATGCGGCGTCCGGTGCGCCTGAAGTCGACCTGGTCGGGTCGTCGGGGTACGGGTCGGTTGTCGACACGATGCCGAGAATAGCGACTCGCCTTCAAGGGGCTGTCCGCTTTGGGGGCTAAGCTCTGTTTCGGGCGATCTGAAGACCGGTCGGGGCGGCCAGGACCGCGCCCGCGACCGTCCGTATGCCGCTACCGCTCGTGCCGAAACCCTCGGGGGAGTCCGTCTGGCCCATCGCCGGAAGGAGGCTCCGTTCCATGCGCCTGTCCATCCCGATCACGCTGGTACTCGGCCTGACCGTGCTGCTCCTCGTCCGCAAGGACAGCCTGAAGGCCTCGCACGCCATCGCCGCGATCCTGCTCGGCTTCATGCTGTCCGCCACCGCCCTGGCCGGGCGGATCAGCCAGGTGGACAGCATGATCGCCAGTCTGCTCGGCGGCAGCCTCTCCCAACGCTGACCGCCCGCTCGCACCCGCGCCTACCTGCACGCGCCGGCACGTATTCGCCGCCCCGCCTCTCACGAAGTGCGGTCGCGAGAGACGAGGCGACGGGACCTGATCGCCCTCGCGGGCGCGACAGGCGGCTTCTGATTACCCGTCAGCTGACGGAGAAGTCGTCCGCATACACATCGCCTTGGCCATACCAGCCGTGCACGAACACCGTGACCGCTCCGGAGGAACCGGTCGTGAACGAGACAGTGAGCTTCGTCCACGAACTCGACGAGGTCCAGGTGCTCGCGCTCGCCCCGCCGCTGACACCGATGAACGCATAGCTACCCTGCACCCAACCGGTTAGCGTGTAACTGGTGTTCGCCTTGAGCGTCACCGTCTGGTCCAGTTCGCCAGTCTGGCTCGAGGTCGCCGCGATGAGCGCGGCATGGCTGCCCGAGTGCGCCGGGCTGGAGACCACCGCGTCGCCGGACTGACCGGTCCACGGACTCAGGCTCCCGCTCTCGAACCCGCCGTTGGTCAGCGAACCTCCGCCGCCGGTACCCGAGCCGTTGACCGTGAGCGAGTACGTCGCGGTGTGGCTACCGGACGCCGCGCTGCCCTTCACAGTGACGGCGTAGGTACCCGGCGCAGCGGAGGAAGAGGTAGCAAAGGTCACCGTGGAGGAACCGCCCGCGGTGACCGACGTCGGGTTGAACGAGACCGTCACGCCGGAGGGCGCCCCCGAGGCCGACAGGGTCACCGACTGCGCCGAGCCCGAGGTCACTGCCGTGTTGACCTTGGCCGTTGTGGACGAACCCGGATTCACGGCGGCAGCGGCGGGCGAGAGCGTCAGTGAGAAGTCGTTGCCGGGGTTGGTGCTGCCGCCGGTGAACGGCTCAAGGGTGTGACTGAAGTACCACTGGCTCTGCGAGATACCGGAGCAGTTGTCCTGTCCGCCGGTGCCTGGGCAGTTACCGTTGTCCCGCTGCAACGCCCAGAACGACAGCTCGTTGATGCCCTTACTGACCGCCCAGTTGTACACCGTGCTCGCATCGCCGGTGGTGAACGTCTCCGCTGCACCGTAATCGTCGATGCCCGGCATCTCAGTCACGCCGACCATCGCCCACTTCTGCGCCGAGCTCTTCGACGGGTACAACGAGCCGAGCTGGTTGACCAAGCCGTTCGCGGCGTTCTCGGTGTCAGTCGCCATCTCGTGCGTAGCGCCGTCGTAGTAGTCGAAGGTCATCAAGTTCACGACGTCGATGCGCGCGTTATTCGAGACCGCGTTCTGCAGCACGGCCAGGCCGGAGGAGTCCAGGCCCGAGGTGGTGGTCGGCAGCGTGTACGAGAACTGCACCGTGCGGCCGGTGCTCGCCGCCCAGCTCTCCACCTGTGCGATGGCCTTGTTACGCCGGTCGATTCCGGCGCTGTTGGTCAGCGAGTTCGCCTCGGTGTCCAGGTCGATCCGGGTCACGTTGTACGTGGTGACCAGGCTCTCGTAGGCGGCTGCGATCGAGGAGACGTTGGTGCAGCTGTCCGCGATCTCCGTGTTCGTGGTGTCCGCGGTGTAGCCGCCGAACGACGGGATCACGTTGCCGCCGCTGGCCTGGATGGAGCTGATCGAGCTGCCGAAGCTCGAGGAGGAGACCGGCAGGCTCGCGTCGCCGTTCCAGTCGACCGTGCACGAGCCGGCCGAGGCGGTCTGCAGGAAGGCCATGGTCAGGTACTTCGCGCCGGACTGGGCGGCGAGGTTGGCCGGGTCCTCGCCGGTCCAGGCCTCGAAGTACGGGGCGAAGACGTGCGCGGGCGTGGGCGTGGCGGCCTGCGCGCCGCTCGCGCCGCCGATCGCCACGAACCCGGCGGCCGCGGCGGTGGTGGCGAGGGCGGTGATGGTCAAGCGGGTCTTGCCGGTCGAGCGCCGGGCGGCTGCCCGGTTGGCGGATAGGCGCATGAAATCTCCAGCGAAGGCAACGGCTGATGTACCGGACTTGTGGCACCGGTCTTGCCGCGCCGGCCAGGCGTCGCCGTAGCCGCACCGGGCGCGTGAGTACGAACTCACCGAACCGAGGCCCACACCAACGGGCCGACCTGCGCGAGAACCTGGGTTCGAGCCGGTCGATCATCTGTGGTACGGACCACCGCACGCCCATGATTGGACTAGACCACGAGTCTGTCAAGGACTCTGCCGAGAATGCCGGGACGCCGCCGCCCCGGCTGCCGTCGGCACTCGGCCCGGCTGCCGCTACGCTCACCACCGAACCGGCAGTGGACGGATGCAGCAGTACACAGGCACGCCAGTGAACAGATACAGGGGCGCGGCGATGTTCGAACTCGGGACCGACGGTCCGCTGGTCATCCTGGCCGGCATCGACGGGTCGGAGCCTTCCATGCGTGCCGGTGCCTACGCCGCGGGACTCGCCCGCCGCCAGGGCGCGAAGCTGGTGCTGGCCTACTTCCGCCCGATCGGATCCGGCAACCCGCAGGCCGGGGCCGCGATGGCGCAGCTCGGCCTGGAGAACGCCGCGGACCTCGAGCGGCAGATCCGCGAAGGCGCCGCGCGTGTGCCGCCGGGGCAGCAGGTGCGCTGGGAATTCCACACCGCCGAGGGGGATCCGTACCGCGGGCTGGTCGAGCTCGCCGACCGCATCCGCGCCGACGCGGTCGTCATCGGCGCCTCAGAGCGCGCCGGGCACCGCATCCTCGGGTCGGTCGCGGTGCGCATGGTTAAGGCAGGCCGCTGGCCGGTTACCGTCGTGCCCTGATTGGGCCTCGTACCGCCATGTTGTGCCCCCTCAGTCCCGCACCACACACCTGAACCCCAGGTGACACGTCGCCGTGTCCTCTGTCTGCCCTTGGCGCGCCGCCGGCCGATAACGCAGGCAGTAGTTCGGAGCGCACAGGTGCGAGCCGCCCTTCGTCACCCGGCGCGGATACCGCTCCAGCGCCTCCTCAGGCGGTAAACCGTCATATGACGCACCGTTCGATGCGTATGGGAGCCCGGGCAACGCAGCGCTGTGGTCCTCGGTGAAGTAGTCCGCAGTCCACTCCCACACGTTCCCGGTCATGTCATACAGGCCATGACCATTCGGCGGGTACATGCACACCGGCGTCGTGCTCGGCTCGTGATGGCCGCCAACATCGGGGGAGTAGCGCCACGGGAACTCACCATGCCAGGTGTTCGCCATCCGCTGGTCCTGCGGCATGAACTCATCGCCCCACGCGAACACCGCGCCCTCCAGCCCACCGCGTGCCGCATACTCCCACTCGGCCTCAGTCGGCAGGCTCTTCCCAACCCATGCTGCGTACGCCGCAGCGTCCGCGTAAGCGATCTGCGTTACCGGGTGCATCTCCCGGCCCTCCACGGTGCTCTGCGGGCCGAACGGGTGCCGCCAGTCCGCGCCCGGCACGAACGACCACCACTGCCGCCAGTCCGCCAAGCCGACCGGCTCGGGCGGCATCCGGAAGACCAGCGCCCCCGGCACCAGCGCCTCGGCGGCGACATCCGGATAGTCGGCCGGATCGGGCGTGCGCTCGGCGAGCGTGACGTATCCCGTCGCGAGGACGAAGCGCCGGTACTCGGCCACGGTGACCAGGTGCCGGTCCATCCAGAACCCGCCCACCGACGCGGCGTGCACCGGCCGCTCCTCCGGATAGAACTCCGCGCTGCCCATGAGGAAGGTGCCGCCGTCGATCCGCACCATACCGCGGTAGCTCTGCGCCACCCGTCGGGAAATCAGCTCCTGCATATGCCAACCTTGCCGCAGCGTCCCGCAGGTCCCACCGCGCCGCGCCGCGCACTGCCGCCCGCCAGGCTCCGAACGAGTGAGAACCAGCGTGAAGCACGAAACGCCGAGACCTGAGTCTCGGCGTCAGTACGGTCTTACCGGATAACCCCGGTTGGGAGGTGGCGGCGGGATTTGAACCCGCGTACACGGCTTTGCAGGCCGTTGCCTCGCCTCTCGGCCACGCCACCGCGCTGCGACGCGCCGCCCGGCCAGTCACGGCCGTACGGCGGAATCCACGCGAGCGGACGACGGGATTCGAACCCGCGACCCTCACCTTGGCAAGGTGATGCTCTACCAACTGAGCCACGTCCGCGTGAGCCTCTTGCCAGATCGTGCCCTCGCGAGCACCGCACCTGATCAGCCGCTCTGTCGCCGATTCGCCCGTTCCCGCTGGACCACCCGGTGACGAGATGAACTGTATCGGATTCAAGCGGCGGATCAAATTCGATTGAGGACACGCGTGTCAATCACCATCGGCGGCCCGACACCATCAGTCATTCGGGTGAGCCGTCCTGCCCTCGCCGCGCAACCCGAGCCCCGCCCCGCGACGATAGACGAGGGCTCGGAAATCACCGAGTCGCCTGGATCTCGCTTGGAAGGCGCCATGTCCGCCCCCGCGCTCGCCGCACGCTGCCGTCCTCGATCACCGCTGGCGGCTGCCGCGATAGCGCTTTCCTCCCTCGCAGCGATCACCGCGTTACCCACGCCCGCGTACGCCGTCGTCGGCGGAAGTACCGCATCCGATGGTGCGTATCCGTTCATGGTGTCGCTTAGGGAGAACGGCTATCCGTACTGCGGCGGCACGTTGATCGAGACCCAGTGGGTCATCACCGCCGCGCACTGCGCCACCGGCCGCGCGCCCGGCATCCTTACCGCAGTCGTCGACCAGGTCCAGGTGGAGGGCACCGGGGGAGAGGACCGGAGCGTCGACCGGATCGTCATCGATCCCTCCTATGACTCCGCCACCGAGGACTACGACGTGGCGCTTATGCACCTCGCCACCCCCACCACCGCCATCCCGACGGTCCCGCTGATCCAGTCCGGCGACCAGGCAACCGCCACCGCCGGCCTCCTCGCCACCGTGATCGGCTACGGCTCGACAGCCGCGCAGTCCGTCAGCGGCGGCGGCCTCGTCAGCTACCCCAGCGCCCTTCAGCAGACGCAGGTCGCGATCACGACCAGCCAACAATGCTCGGCGGTCTTCAACGGCCACGACGAGCCCGCCGTCCGCACCGACCTGATGGTGTGCGCGGGCGGCGACGGCCAGCACGACGCGTGTGTCGGCGACAGTGGCGGCCCGTTGCTCGTCCCCGGCACGGTACCCGGCACGTGGACCGACGTGGCGATCACCAGCTGGGGAGCCGGATGCGCAGTCGCCGGAGTCCCCGGCGTCTACACTCGTCTGGCGGATCCGCGGATCGCGGCTTTCATCACCGGCACGCTCGCCGGCTCCTAAGCGGGCACCGCCCGTGCCACGGCCGCGGATCGTCGCCCTTACCGACCACACAGATCGCCGCGCCCGTGCCGCACTCTCCTTCGTCTTCACCCCCGCCCCCTCATCCTCCCCAGCCGACCCCTTACGCCTCCTTCTCCCGCCTCCTCGCCACCGATCTCCAAGAAATCGCCCACGATCCCGCCGTGCTGGACGCCACACCTGGCTGGTGGGCCGTCGTCGGCACCTTCGAGGGCCAGTGGACCCTTGCCCGCTTCGGCAACGTCCGCCAAGCCCCGCCCCCCAACGGCTCCTGGACGGGACCTCGCCCGGACGACTGGCGCACCTCTCTCGACCAACGCGAGTATGAAGCAGGCGTCGCCAAGATCCGCGAGCACATCGCGAGGGGCGACGTCTACCAGGCGAATCTCTGCCGCGTCCTTAGCGCCCCCATATCGCCGACCGACGAACCCGCCGGGCTCGCAGCCCTACTCGCGCACGGCAACCCGGCGCCCTACGCGGGCATCATCGACATCCCGGCGCACAACACCCGCGTCGTTACCGCATCCCCCGAGCTATACCTATCCCGCAGCGGCAGCCACGTCACATCCAGCCCGATCAAGGGCACCGGCCGTACCGAGCAAGACCTGCTGCCCAAGGACACGGCCGAGAACGTCATGATCGTCGACCTGGTCCGTAACGACCTATCGCGCGTGGCACAACCGGGCAGCGTTTCAGTGCCCGAACTCTGCGTTGTCGAGAAGCACCCTGGCCTCGTCCACCTGGTATCCGCGGTTCATGCACGCCTGCGCGAGGGCACCGCCTGGTCGGATCTGCTCACGGCCACGTTCCCGCCGGGGTCGGTCACCGGCGCGCCGAAACACAGCGCCCTGACAATCATCGGTGACCTCGAACCGGTACCCCGCGGCCCCTACTGCGGTGCCATCGGCTGGATCGACACGACCAACAACACCGCCCGTCTCGCCGTCGGCATCCGCACCTTCTGGATCACCGCCCCCGGCTCACAAGCCGCCGGCGACACCGCCGCCAGCCCGGCTCCTGCCCAAACCCTGCACTTCGGCACCGGAGCGGGCATCACCTGGGGCTCCGACCCCACTGGCGAGTGGCGAGAGACCGAACTGAAGGCCGCACGCCTCATCGCCCTCGCCACACCCACAGCAGCGCTGCCGGTAGCCGCGTCCGAGCCCTGACCCGAACGCCGATTCCCCGCCCGTCGCTCCGCTCCGCCCTCCCCGCGCCTCAGCTCCCGGCGAACAGGTGCGCCAACTCCGCATCGATGTCGTAGTGCCGCGGCTCGGTACCCGGAGGAACCGCCGCATTTGTCCGCTTCAAAAAGGACTCCAGCGCGCGCGCTGGAGCCTCGAGTAGCGCCTCGCCCTCAGGCGAGGACAGGGCGATACATACGATCCCCTGCCCCCGGTTGCGTGACGGCCACACCCTCACGTCCCCGCACCCGGTCGGCCGCCGCAATCCCTCGGACAGCAACTCGCGTGCGAACACCCAGTCCACGGTCTCTTGGGCACCGGTGTGAAAAGTGGCGTGAACGGCATACGGGTCGGCGGAGTCATACCGCAGACCGGCCGGCACTGGCAGAGAGGACTCGCTGGAGACGACCAGGCGC
>DASUAR010000028.1:0-2033 GCA_035763685.1 Actinocrinis sp.
CGGACCTTCAGCTCCTCCGAGGACCAGCCGCCGTCCTTGAGCGAACCGGCCCACGGCACCACGTTCAGCGCCAGCGGGGCGGGGAACGGGCCGAGGTCGCCGACCGCGCGGCGCAGGTCGCCGGGCTGCGAGCCGAGCGTCGCGGAGCCGCCCACCTTGGCCAGCTGTTCGCGCAGCGTGTCGATGCCGGACTGGCCCGCGCCGGAAGCGGCCTGGTACGAGGCCACGATCAGCGAGGTGAGGCCGAACTCGGCGTGCAGCGCGCCCACCGCGACGATCATGGACAGCGTGGTGCAGTTCGGGTTCGAGATGATGCCCTTCGGCCGGTTGCGCACCTGGCCGGGGTTCACCTCGGGCACCACCAGCGGAACCTCGGGGTCCATCCGGAACGCACCGGAGTTGTCGACCACGACGACGCCCTTGGCCGCCGCGATCGGGCCCCACTCGGCCGAGACCTCGTCGGGCACGTCGAACATGGCCACGTCGACGCCGTCGAACGCTTCCTCGCTCAGCGCCACGACCTCCACCTGCTCGCCGCGCACGGTCAGCCGCTTGCCGGCCGAGCGGGCGGAGGCGATCAGCCGGATCTCGCCCCACACGTTCTCGCGGGTGGAGAGCAGGTCGAGCATCACCGTGCCGACCGCGCCGGTAGCGCCGACCACCGCGAGGGTGGGCCGGTTGGCGGCGTAGGGGTTGCGGCCCGAGCCGTTGGCTGCGGAGCCGTTCGCGCTGCTCATCGTCCGGTCCCTCCGTAGACCACGGCCTCGCCGTCGGCGTCGAGGTCAAAAGCGGTGTGAATGGCCTGCACGGCCGGCTTTACGTTGTCCGCCCGGCAGATCACCGAGATGCGGATCTCGCTGGTGGAGATCATCTCCGCGTTGACCCCGGCCTGGGAGAGCGCCTCGAAGAACAGCGCCGTGACTCCGGGGTGGCTCTTCATCCCCGCGCCGATCAGCGAGACCTTGGCGATCTGGTCGTCATAAGCCAGCGAGTCGAACCCGATCAGCGGCTTGACCTTGGAGAGCGCCGCGACCGCCTTGGCGCCGTCGTTCTTGGGCAGCGTGAAGGAGATGTCGGTCAGGCCGGTCGCCGCGGCCGAGACGTTCTGCACCACCATGTCGATGTTGATCTCCGCGTCGGCTACCGCGCGGAAGATCCGGGCGGCCTCGCCCGGCTTGTCCGGGACCCCCACCACGGTGACCTTCGCCTCGGTGGTGTCGTGCGCGACGCCGGCGATGATCGCCTGCTCCATCTCGGCCCCTTCCAGGCTGTTGCGGATCCAGGTGCCCTCCAGGGCGGAGAAGGAGGAGCGCACATGGATGGGTACGTCGAACCGGCGGGCGTACTCGACGCAGCGCAGGTGCAGAATCTTCGCGCCGCTGGCGGCCAGTTCGAGCATCTCCTCGTACCGCACGTTGTGCTGCTTGCGCGCGGTGGGCACGAGTCGCGGATCGGCGGTGTACACGCCGTCCACGTCCGTGTAGATCTCGCACACCTCGGCGTCCAGGGCGGCGGCCAGCGCCACCGCGGTGGTGTCGGAGCCGCCGCGGCCGAGGGTGGTGATGTCCTTCGTGTCCTGCGAGACGCCCTGGAATCCGGCCACGATGGCGATCGCGCCCTCATCCAGCGCGGTGCGGATACGGCCGGGGGTCACGTCGATGATCCGCGCCTTGTTGTGCACGCGGTCGGTGATCACGCCGGCCTGGCTGCCGGTGAACGAGCGCGCCTCGTAGCCGAGGGTGCCGATGGCCATGGCGAGCAGCGCCATGGAGATCCGCTCGCCCGCGGTCAGCAGCATGTCGAGCTCGCGGCCCTCGGGCAGCGGGGAGACCTGCTGGGCGAGGTCGATGAGCTCGTCGGTGGTGTCGCCCATCGCGGAGACCACGACGATGACCTCGTTGCCGGCCCGTTTGGTGTCGACGATGCGCTTGGCGACCCGTTTGATGCAGTCGGCGTCGGCGACGGAGGAACCGCCGTACTTCTGCACGACCAGGCCCACGTTAGCGCTCCTGACTTGGGATCGGCTTCGGACT
>DASUAR010000029.1:0-2914 GCA_035763685.1 Actinocrinis sp.
TGCGGCTTCTCCTTGGCGGTGTCCGGGATGACCAGGCCGGAGGCGGTGGTCTGCTCGGCGTCCAGCGGCTTGACGACGACACGGTCCTCAAGCGGCTTGATGGCAACGGTAGCCACGGTCGTGACCTCTCCTTCGGAGACATTCACTGACGGCGGGAACACGGCCCCCGCCGGTTGACTTGGGGCCACCGTCCACGCCTGTCGTCGCGGGTGCCAGGGGGACGGGGTGGCATTGGCACACTCACATTGAGAGTGCCAATCGGCAGGTTATGACTCCCGCTGGCACTCGGTCAACCCGAGTGCCAAAACCAGGGGCGCGCCGAGCGCGAACCGGCCACCCACCCGGCACAGATCTTGGCGAACATGAGCCCGTGTCATAGAACAGCTTCGGCGGCGGATAATCATGGACGCACAAAGACACGCGAGGTAGATGCATCCGCGTCCCGATATTGGGCACGGATCATGCGAACCTGCTGACGAGGGGATAGACGGTGTTCGGCATACTCGGCCTCGATCCGGCGGCGGAGCGTGTCTACCAGGAGCTGGTCACCGCTGGGTCCGGCAGCACGGCCGGGCTGGTCGAGCGGACCGGGCTGCCGCGGGTCGAGGTGCGCAAGGTGCTGTCGGTGCTGGCCGAGCTGGGGCTGGTGACGAAGCAGAACGGGACGCGGGAGCGTTACCTGGCCGCGCCGCCTGCGGTAGCTCTGGGAGCGCTCTTGGCCGAGCAGCGGCACGCGCTGTACCGCGCCGAGCTCGGCCTGGCGTCGCTGGCTGAGGCGTACCGCAGCGCGAGTGCGGACAGCTCGGCGCGTGACCTGATCGAAGTGGTGATCGGAGCGCACGCGGTAAGGCATCGCTTCGAGCAGGTCCAAATGGCGGCGACCGCCGAACTGCACGTCATGTCGGAGGCCAGCCACGAGGTGGTCGGGCCCGGCGAGAGCGTGGCCGAGGAGCAGGCAATCAATCGGGGCGTGCGGTACCACGTCATCGTCGAGCACGCGATGCTGGACCGTCCCGGCGCGTTCGAGGGCCTGATGGCACATATGAAGCACCAGCAGCTGTGCCGGGTGGTGGAGCACGTGCCCACGAAGCTGGTGATCGCGGACCGTTCGGTCGCCCTGGTACCGCTGAGCGACGGCACGAATCCGGATGGCGGCGAGCCCTCGGCGATGTTCGTGCGCGCCCCCGGCTTGATCAGGCTGCTGATGGGACTGTACGAGTCGGTGTGGGACAGCGCGGTGCCAGTGCGCCTGGTCGAGCCGAACGGGATCGAGCTGGATGTCCCGGAAACCGAGCCGACCGGCCTCGACCTGCGCATACTCTCGCTGCTCATGGTGGGGGCCACCGACGCGGCGATCGCCAAGCAGCTCGGCCTCGGGTTGCGCACGGTGCAGCGCCGGGTGGCGCACATGATGGATCTGGCGCGGGTCAGCACCCGATTGCAGCTCGGCTGGCAGGCCTGCCATCGCGGCTGGCTTAGTTAGCCGGCCGGCGTTAGCCGGTGCCGGGAGCGCCGAAGATCGCGATCGGGCACGCCGTAGGATTGCCGGGTGACGCAAGTGAGCATTCCGCGCGGGGAACCGGAGACGTTCTACGCCAGGGTTGGCGGGGAGCCGACGTTCCGGGCGCTGGTGCACCGCTTTTACGAGGGCGTCGCCGAGGATCAGGAGCTTCGGACGCTCTACCCGGAGGAGGATCTGGGCCCGGCCGAGGACCGGCTGACGCTCTTCCTGATCCAGTACTGGGGCGGCCCCTCGACGTACAGCAAGACGCGCGGGCACCCGCGGCTTCGGATGCGGCATGCGTCGTTCCGGGTCGACGCTCGCGCCCGGGACCTCTGGCTGCATCACATGGCCGAGGCGGTGCGCTCGCTGAAGCTGCCCGAGGCGGATGAAACCGAGCTCTGGCAATACCTGGAGCGGGCCGCGCACTTCATGGTGAATGCGGAGTAGCGCGTCGACTTGTCGCAATGGTCTGGTTCTTAGGGCGCCCATAGATTGACCGCTCCGCTTAGGACGGGTCACAATGATCATTGTGAAGCTGCTGCGGCTGGTCACTCGCGACCACATCGACTTCGGTCGAGTGTGGTCTTCTTCGTGTAGCCGTTGACCTCCGCCGGACGCCTGGTGCAAGGCCGTCCGCTCTGTGATCCGCCGCCGCGAGACCCGCGGCCGAATCCCCCCTTTTTTCCGGCGATCACGCCTGGCGTGCTGCGCGCGTACCCGCGGCGCCGCGCCGCCGTGCGCCGGTCTAACGCCTCCGGAGGCAACCCATGGCTACCACCGCAGCCGCCCTGCTCGTCAGGGACGGCCTCGAAGTGCTGCACACCGAGGCGGACGCTCCCGCCGCCACCGCCCTGATCGCCGGCCTGCTCGCCGACTACACCGCCAGGACCGGCGCGGACGCGCTGCTGGAATTCGACCAGCCGCACCGCGAGAGCCTCGCCCGCTGGCTCGGCGGCGATCTGCTGGTCCTGCTCGATGACGGCGAGACCGTCGCGGGCGGAGGCTTTCGCCGCTATGACTCGAACACCGTCCAGCTCGACTGGCTGTGGACGCGTCGAGACCGGCGGCGCGCCGGTCTGGCCCGGCGGGTCATCGCGGAACTCGAATACACCGCGGCCTGGCGCGGCTACAAGCGTGCTTACGCCGTCGCCGGGCCAGGCCGGCCCGAGGTCCGGAAGCTGCTCCCGGCGAGTGGCTACGCCGCGCTCCTCGGCTCGGAGATGAACGCAGAGCTCGACTACCTCGGCTTCGTTAAGACGCTGGAGCAGTTCGGCTAGGCGGTGTTGGGGAATGTATCAAGGCAACGATCCGGCCGCCGCTTTGTCGGGGATCGTGATGGCGAATCGCCACGCGCCGCCAGGCGCAGATGGTTCACTGCGCGACGAGCCTGGGCGTGCGGCCGGAGCGTCC
>DASUAR010000030.1:0-5229 GCA_035763685.1 Actinocrinis sp.
GCCAACAACGTGCCGAACACCATCTACCTGCTGGTGATCGGCGGCGCGGTCAACTCCATCTTCGTGCCGCAGCTGGTGCGCGCGATGAAGGACGACGCGGACGGCGGCCAGGCGTTCATGGACCGGCTGCTGACCCTGACCGTCATCATCATGGCCGTGCTCACCCTGGTGTGCGTGCTGTTCGCGCCGCAGATCGTCTCGCTGTTCAACCCCAACGCGACTATGGCGAACCGCGAGATCACCATCGTCTTCGCGCGCTACATGCTGCCGCAGATCTTCTTCTACGGCATGTTCGTGATGTTCGGCCAGATCCTGAACGCCAAGGACAAGTTCGGCCCGATGATGTGGACACCGGTGCTGGCCAACGTCGTCCAGATCGCCACCTTCGGCGCCTACCTGTGGATCGCGGGCTATGTGCAGAGCACCGCGAACATCACGCCGAACGAGCTGGCGCTGCTCGGCCTCGGCTCGACGATAAGCATCGCGCTGCAGACGATCACGCTGATCCCCTATCTGCGGCAGGTCGGGATCAGTTTCCGGCCCCGCTTCGACTGGCGCGGCGTCGGCCTCGGCAAGTCGATGACGCTGGCCAAGTGGACCATGGGCATGGTGCTGGTCGGACAGATCAGCACCACGGTCATCACCCGGCTCAGCAGCTCGATGGACACCAGCGGTCCGCACCAGACCGAGGGCGTCGGTTACACCGCCTACTCCAACGCCCTGACCATCTGGATCCTGCCGCAGGCCATCATCACCGTCTCCATCATCACGGCTCTGCTGCCGCGGATGAGCCGGGCCGCGCAGTCGGGGGATCGGAATGCGGTGCGCGACTCCATCTCCTACGGTCTGCGCGTGAGCGCGGTCGCGATCGTGCCCTGTGCCTTCCTGTTCCTCGCCTTCGGCCAGCAGATCTCCGCGTTGCTGTTCGAACACGGCGCGACGAATACGACGATGGCCCGCAACCTCGGTTACATGCTGATGGCGTTCGGGCTCGGTCTCATCCCGTTCTCGGCGCAGTATCTGATGATGCGTGGGTTCTACGCGTACGAGGACACCAAGACGCCGTTCGTCGTTACCGCGTGGATTTCGTTCTTCAACGGCGGGCTGGCCTACGTCTCCTACGAGCTGCTTCACACGACCAAGTGGGCGGTCACGGGCATGTGCGTGGGCTACGTCGTCGCTTACACCATCGGAATGGTGATGACCGGTGCCAAACTCAGCCGCAAGCTGCGCGGCCTGGACACCACGCGGATCGTGCGCACGCACGCCAAGCTCGGCGCGGCTTCGGCCCTTGGTGCGCTGATCGGCGGCCCGATCGGGTTCGAGATCACGCAGGCGCTGCACGGCGGGCTGACCGGGGCCGGAGCCGGAATGATCGTCGGCGGAGGCCTGTTCGGGGTGCTCTTCCTCGCGGCCTCGCGCAAGATGCGCATCGAGGAAGTCGACATGCTGCTCGGAACACTGCGCTCCAGGTTCGGCCGCTGAGTCGCGGTACCGCGGCAGCTCGAATCGCAGGCACCCCGGATCACCGCCGCGGAACCGCTGCACGCGCGAACCGAAAACCGCTTACGAAGCGTCGTTGGTGCAGTGCCATCGCGCGCGGCGGCGTGTCCTTCTTTCAGGGCGGCGCGCCCCGCGCTTCGGTTCGACGGTTGGGAACCGGGCACTAGCATGAGAGCGAGCGCGCTTTTTCGCGCGCGGGAGTCCCACGACGCCAACGATGCACAAGAGGGAGGGCCGTGGCTTCCCTGGCCGAAAAGCCCGCCGGAGACAGCGAGAACTCCGACCGCGCCCGCTTCGACCAACGGGTCCACGTCGGCGTGCGGCTGGCCGGCCGGTATCGGCTGGAGCGGGAGTTGCACCGGTTCTCCAGCGGGGAAGGACCCGGGCCGCAGGCTTGGGTCGGTTTCGACGAGCTGCTCAACCGCGAGGTTGGCGTCGATCTGATCGCCTCGGGGCACCCTCGCGCCGCGGCGATGGCGGCCGCCGCGCGTAACGCCGCGACGGTGCCGGACGTGCGATTCGTCCAGGTGCTCGACGTCGCGGAAGAAAACGGCCTGGTCTACGTGGTCACCGAGTGGGTCACCGACGCGTCGGCGCTCACTCAGCGGCTTGCCCGCGGACCGCTTTCCGTGCCGCTCGCCACCCGGATCGCGCGCGAGCTCTCGGTTGCCATGGCGGAGGCGCACGCGTGTGAGATGCGGCACGGCGCGCTGGACCCTGACAAAGTGCTGCTTACGAGTACCAACCAGGTCAAAGTCCTCGGTCTGTGCCTGGAGACCGCGATGTCCGGCGCGGCGATGGCCAGTCCGACCGACGACGTTCGCGCGATCGGCGCAATCTGGTACGCCGCGCTGACCGGCCGGTGGCCCGGCGAGACGGCGGCCTACGGACTGGCCGCGGCGCCGCGTTCGCACGGCAAGCCGTTCACCCCGGCCCAGATCCGCGCCGCCATCCCGAAGGCAGTGGACCAGCTCGTGGAGCAAGCGCTCGAGGCCGGTGAGAGCGAAGTACCGGTCATGGAGAGCGCGAAGACGCTCACTTCCAGCATCGCCGCCCTGCCCAGGATGCGTGACGAGTCGGAGACCACTGACGTCATTCCCCGGCCGGTCCCCCGCCGCGCTCCGGTGTATCCGGTCGCGGCGCCGACCGCGGTGCGGCAGCTTGCGGCTCCGAGCCGCGGGGGCACGGCCAGCCGAGTGCCGCGCGGTGTGCTCGCGGTGATCCTCGGCGTTGTGGTGGTGATCGGCGCGGTGGCGGCATTCCAGCTCGGCGGCCACAACGGCGGTTCGTCGACCCCGCCACCGAACAGTCCGCAGGCCCGCTCCGCCTCGTCCGCTCCGGTGACACTGCAGCAGCTCTCGATCGCGAACGCGTCGATATGGGATTCCGACCACGGCCAGGACGACGTGCAGAGGGTGCAGCAGTCGTACAACGGCTCGTCGGAGGGGTGGATCACCACGACGTTCAAGAACGGACCCGATATAACGTCGTTCCGCAAGGGCACCGGCGTCATCTTCGACCTCGGCTCGGCGCAGAACGTCGGCAAGCTGACGTTCACGGTCGGCGTTCCGGGGGCGACAGTCGAGGTGTGGACCGCTGACGCCGGGCTCACGTCGCTGCCGTCGGTGCAGAACTCGGCGCCGCCCGGGTTCGCCAAGCAGTCCACCAAGGCCGGCGTGGGTGGCGGTGAGGTGGACGTCGCCTTCACGACCACGGTGAAGACCCGGTATGTGATGGTGTGGTTCACCTCCCTGCCGCATCAGGACGCTGGGCAGTACAACATCGCGGGCTATCGTGACAGCCTTGCGAACGTCAAAATCTTCTCGTAGCGCTTCGACCCCTCGAAGCGCGCACGGACGAAAAGTGCGGGGGAGGAGCGGATGCGCGCACGGCGTGGCGAGGAGCAGCGCGCGCGTGATGACGCCGCCGACCGCGCGCTGATCGCCCGGCACGTCGACGGCGATCCTGAGGCGTTCAGCGAGCTGTTCAACCGTCATCGGGATCGGCTGTGGGCCGTGGCGCTGCGGACGACGGGCGATCCGGAAGAAGCGGCCGACGCTCTTCAAGACGCGGCGGTCTCCGCATTTCGCGCGGCGGCCGGCTTCCGGTCCGAGGCTGCGGTGGGGACATGGCTGTACCGGATCGTGGTGAACGCCTGTGTAGACCGCGCACGACGGCAAGCCGTACGGCCTACAGTCCGCTACCCGGACGAACAGTCGGCAGCATGGCAGCGCGCGGTGCGCGATCCGTCCGACATGGCTGCCAACCGCGAACTGCGCATCGTGCTTGAGGACGCGCTGGCCGCGCTCCCCCTCGACCAGCGTGCAGCCGTCGTCGCTGTCGACCTTGAAGGGCTGTCGGTGGAGGAGGCGGCGCAGGCGCTTGGGGTTCCGACCGGCACGGTCAAGAGCCGCTGCGCTCGTGGCCGGGCAAAGCTCGCCGTGTTGCTCGCGGATCTGCGGAACCGGCCGGCCGCCGCGCCCGTCCAAAAGCAGACAACCGGGCGGAGCAGCGATGGCGGCAGCCGGCACGGCGGTGACGATCCGGGGGTCGGCGACAGCCCGGAGCCGATGGAACGAGGTGTGCGGTGACAACGGCACACGAGCCCCGTAGGGGACCGGACATCCATCTTTCGGTCGATGACCTGTCCGCGCTCGCGGAAGGCGCGCAGCCGACCGCTGAGGGCGCGTCAGAACACCTTGTCGGCTGCGCTGCCTGCCGCGGCGAGGTAGACGCGATCGCGCAACTGCTGGCCGCTTTCGAGACGCTGGAGCCGCCGCGACTGCCGCAAGAGGTGGCGATCCGGATCGACGCCGCTCTCGCACGTGAGGCTGCTGCGCGAGCCGGTGCGCCCCACGCGAACGCGTCAAATGCGTCCGCGACTGCCACTGGCAAGTCGAGCGGAGGCCGGCGGTGGTGGTTGTCTCGCCGCGTCGGCTTGGGACTGGCATCACTGGCTGCCTTGGGCGGCGGCGTGACGTTGGCGATCAGCCTCGTCTCATCGAGCACGCAGAGCGGCACCGCAGCATCCGGCAGCGCCGCGGAGAGATCCTTCGAGAGCTACAACGGCGTTCCGCGGGCTGAGGGCAAGGCGAACACCGACGGCGCGCTTTCTCCGGCGTCTCCCCTGGCGGTCTGGGTCAAGCAAGCACTCGGCCACCAGAGCCCCGACCTTGAGATCAACTCACCGTGCCGGGCCGATCCGGCCTTCGCCGGAGCGCAACCGGTGCGGGTGGTGAACGGGTTGTTCGAGGGTGTGTCAGCGACGCTGATCGTCTATCCGAACGACGGCGACGCCAAGACGGTCCAGGCCGTCGTGTACGCGCAACCGTGCACCGCGACGAGCTATCGGGTGCTCGCGCAAGGGATCGTCACGAAGTAGGTAGGTAGGCAGCCCTCGCCCGGCTCGCTTTCGAGCGGCGATTCGAGTTCAGCCAAAAGCGTTAGGGCCACCCCGGTTCCGGGGTGGCCCTAACGCTTGCTTACGCCGCTGCCTATTGCAGCGATGCTGCTTAGGCGGAGACGAACTCCTGGAGGTCGTTGAGCAGGGCGCGCTTCGGCTTGGCACCCACGATGGTCTTGGCAACCTCGCCCTTGACGTAGACGTTGAGCATCGGGATGTTCAGCACCCCGTACTTGGCCGCGATCTGCGGGTTCTCGTCAATGTTCACCTTGACGATCTCCAGCGACTCGCCGTGCTCGGCGGCGATCTGGTCCAGGATCGGC
>DASUAR010000031.1:0-21409 GCA_035763685.1 Actinocrinis sp.
GCAGATGGTTCACTGCGCGACGAGCCTGGGCGTGCGGCCGGAGCGTCCTCATACCGGTTGTCTGTGGGCGTTTCGGCCGTGCGTCCAGGCGAAGTCGATCACCGGATTCGCCCCTTGAGACATTCCCCAACAGCGCCTAGCTAACGGCTGCAGCAGGGATCCGGTGTTCCGCAAGGTGCGCGAGGACCGCCTGGTGCGCTTCCCAGCCGTCCGGGAACTTCACCGGCACGCCGATGTGGACCGGGTCGGTGTGCGGGTGAGCGTCGAGCAGATCAGGGATGCCGGCGCGCGCGACCACGATGCATGCGTGGCGGTGTCTCGACAGCAGCACGCACAGCCGACCGGTCTCCAGGTGGAACGCGGTGGCGTCGCGGCGTCCTGACAACGGGTGCAGCACGATACAGACGTCGTATTCGCGGCCCTGAAGCCGGTTGGCGGTGTCAACGGTCACGCCGCTCAGGTCAGCACCATGACGGTCCAGAGCCGCACGGATACCGGCCGCCTGGTCCCGATGCGCCGCACCGATGGCGATCCGCTCCGCGCTGACCACTCGGCCCTCGGCATATGCGGGATCGAATACGACCGCCTCACGGCGCACCAGCCGCGCGGCCAGGCGGGCGCAGGCTTCCAGCGCCTCGGTGTCGGTTCGCACGGTGTGCCGCGCGGGAAGTTCGAACAGGGCCCAGCCGGTCTCAGCCGCGAGGTCGATCGCCTGGTCGACGAACCCTGCGATGCTCGCCGAACCCGCAGACGCCGACCCGCTATCAGACACCTTCATCGCGCGGTCCTGCGGCCCGCTGCCTGCCTCGAACGGGGTGAACGGATAGAACGCCCTGCAAACCAGCGGCGCGGCGCTCGCCGGCAAGCGCCACGAGTAGGGCAGCCGGTGAACCGGCAGGTCGGGATTGTGCGCGCACACCACCGTCACGGCGCTGTCGGTCGGGTCCCAAGCCGACCCCGCCCAGCGGTCGCCGTCGATGGTGGCGAAGGGGTCGAGCTGGCCGGGATCGCCCACGAACAGCGCGGTCCCGGCGGCGAACCGCGGCGCGATGGCCAGCAGGCCGTCGGAGCGCATCTGGTACGCCTCGTCGAGGATCGCCCAGCGCCAGCCGCCCTCCGGCCAATCCGCTTCGCCGGTACGGGCCCACTTCGCGGCGGTGGCTACCGTCACCGCGGGCCGGCCGAGGTCGGCGACCTTCCCGGCGACCGTGACGGAGTCGTCCAGTGCGTCCGGGCCGCCGAGGTGCCGCACGACGCGGCTCGTCGGCACGTATCCGGACGCTGACAGGCGCCCGATCGTCAGACCATTGCGGCCCGCACCGGCAGCAGGATCGCCGGCTCGGCCATGCGCGGTCGCCAACCGATCCACCAGGTCGTCCACCTGCTCGTTCGTCTGCGCGACGATCATGACCGGTTCGCCGGTGTCCGCGAGCCGATTGGCCAACTCGACGACGAGTGTTGACTTGCCCGCGCCCGGCGGCGAGTCGACGATGACGCCGCGGTGCCGCCCGGAAAGCAGGTCCGCGGTGACCCGTTCGATCACGGCGCGCGCGGCGGCGGACCGCTCGGCTGCTGATCGTCGCGAGACAGAGCCCGGCATCAGTGCCATTCCTCATCGTGGTCGGCGCCGGTCGGCGTGTACGCGGCGGGCGGCCCTCCGTGTGTCCATGGCGTCGCGGCCAGTTCCGGTAGCGGCGGAGGCGGAAAGCGCTCGGCGGCCAGCACCGTCGAGTAGCACCGGTACTCCCCTGCCTCGGGTACCGAGCCCTCCTCCGGAATCGCACGGCGCCCCATACCGTCGACGAGTTCGAGTTCGACGATGTACTCCGCGCCCTCGCGCTTCACGTCGATGATGACCGGACGCTGATTCGGCCGCTGTGCGCACGCCACCTTCGCGCCCTTACGCAGGACGACGGGATCTGCGGTGCGCAGCCACACGTGTGGTCGCGGTTTCGGTGTGCGGCCGGTGGTGTCCTGCCGTTGCGCGTCGACCGCCACGACGGACCCGGCGAAGGCCTCGCCAGTGACCCGATATCCGGCCAGAATCAGCGGATCGTCGAGCGCGCGCTGCTTGTCGTAGGACTCCTGAGCGGATTCGAGGTCGGCCAGGCGCTTGGCCGCGGCGACCGCTCCCTCGCGGCGCGGCTGTGGCGCGGAGCCCTCGTCGATGGCGCGGGCGAAGTCGGTGAAGCGGCCGCGATCCACCATCCAGCGGTGGCCGTCGTGGCCGGCCTCCGGCAGCGCGGCCAGCAGGTCAATGCCCTGCCACATGAGGTGCCAGGTCGGTGCGAGCCGTTCGCGCAACGCCGCACGCAGTGCGTCTTCGGCGCGGCGTTCGGCGGCAAGGTCGCCGGCGGCGCGCTGCTGCGCGGTGACCAGCGGACCGAGGATTTCGGTGTCGAACTCGGGGTCGGTGGCCGGTCCGGCGGACGGCCACCGCGCGGGATCCTCGGTGAGCGCGGCGGCCTGGGCGCCGGTGAGGCGGCGGCTGCCCGGCGCGGCGAAGTGCTGCGGAACGATCCAGGCAAGCAGGGCGGCGAGGTGCTGGTCCTCAAGCGCGCTCTGCCCGGTGGCCCAGTGCGCGCCGAGTACCTCGGTGAGCGCGAGGCACACGGAGGATCCGGCGGTGGGCGCGCGGTCCTCGGCGAACCAGGTCAGGTAGCGGCCGAGTATCGGGACGAGTGCGTCGACCGGGTAAGGGCCCTGTGATGAGCGGAACCGGGCGGAGCGGCCGAGCAGCCGCAGCGCGTCGATCCCGCCGGGGTTCGGCACGATCAGCTGCGGGGCGTCGAGGTGGCGTTCCCACTCGTCGTGGTTGCGGGTGGCCTCGACCAGTTCGCTCTCGCCGCGGCGGGCCTCGATGTAGCCGATGACGATCCGGGCCAGGTCGGCGAGGAAGGCGAAGCGCTGGTCGCGGTCGCGGGGCTGCCGGACCACGAGCAGCTGCGGGTCGGCGCGGTCCGTGCCGACGAGCGCGGCGAGTGGGGCGGCGGCCTCACCGGCCAGGAGCATGGGCACGAGGACGAGCGGGTGCGTGGAGAGGTGCACATGGCGCACGGTCGCGAGCGCGACGGCCTGCTCGGTCGCGAAGGCTTCGACCCGGGCCAGGGCAGCGAGCGCGCTCACGCGGCAGCCTCGCGCTCGCGTTGCCGTAGCTCCGCTTCCGCGAGCGCTTCACGTCGCGCCCGGCGAGCCACGCTCAGCAGCCTCGCCGCCTCCGCGAAATCGAGGTCGCCGTTGGCGGCGCCGTCGGTGCCGAACTCGATCTCGACGTCGACGTTGACGCCGACGCCGCCGTCCGCATCCCCACCGGGATCTTCGCGTGCGCTGAGCGCGAGCACGTCTCGCATCGCTGCCACGCCCCCGAGCGCGTCGCGGATCGATCTGCCGAGCACGTCGGTCGAGCCGGTCGCGCGGGCCTCGTCTCGGCAGTAGAACGCCAGGTCACACCGGGAAATGCACTCCGGCGCGTATCTGGCCTCGATCGCGGCCACCGCCTTGCCGAGCCGCGCCGCCCCCTGCAGTGGTTCGCCGTCCTCGTCCGTGGACAGGTCGAAGCTCAGGCCCGCGTCGAGTCCGTCGAGCAACGCGCCGATGCGCGGGAGCCGGTCGAGTTGGCGGCGCACCGCCGCGAGTTGCCTGCGTACATCGACCAGCGCCGCTGTCGGCGTGTTGCCGAAATCCTTCGGGCACACCAACACCACGTCGGTCGCGACCAGGTCGGGCGGCAGTCCCAGCCCGGAGAGCAGCGCCTGGAATGCGAGCACGTACACGGCGGCCTGGGTGGCCGCCTCGGCCACCTTCACCGGGTCGGCGCGGCCATCGATCATCGCGAAGGACTTGATCTCCGCGAGATACCACCGCCATGGCGCCGCCGAGCCCATCGCGGAACCCGTGGCGCCGCTCGCATCGACCTCGGTGCCGGGTACGCGCGGACGGGCGCGGAAAGCCACGAGATCCGGCTCGACGTAAGCCGCGCGCCCGCCGACCTCCAGGCGCAGCATCGGATGATCAGCGAGCACCGGCCCGGCTCCCGGTTCGCGGGCCGAGGCGGCGACCAGGTCGCGCGTGCGGCGGTGTCGCTCCTCCCGCTCGCCCGTGCCGAGATCGACCCACCGATCATCTGGTCCACCGAAATCAGAGCTCTGCGCACCTGTTTGCAGCTCGAGACCGAGTTCGTCGCGCAACAGGCGCAGCAGGGTCACGCCGCCGTCCGACTTGACCAGCTTCTCGAACGCGTTGCCCCGGCTGATCGCGAACGGCGACTGGCCGAACCGCGGGCCGAAACCGATCCGCTCGGCCAGCGCGCGCTTGTCCACGCCGGCCGCGTCGAGCACCGACCGGCGCGCGCAGCCGGGATTCGCGGTGAGCGCGGCGATGGTGCGTGCGTCGTGATGGCGCGCGGGAACCGGTCCGCGCAGTTCGGCAAGCCGATCCGCGACACCTGGGTTTCGGGTCGCGTTATGCGCCGGGTTCGGCAGAGGCGTGGCGGCCATGATGGTCCCCGAGCATAGTGGGGGCCTTGCCGTCGCATGGATCAGTGGGCCGAGTTGCCGCGCGGTGTCGCCCTCTCACGCGTCGGCGCGTCCGACCGCCGGCCCGATGCCGGTGTCCCACGACCGTTGCAGATCGCGCTGGTCGCCCTCCTCCTCG
The DNA here is from genome assembly GCA_035763685.1 of Actinocrinis sp. GTDB lineage: Bacteria > Actinomycetota > Actinomycetes > Streptomycetales > Catenulisporaceae > Actinocrinis. The sequence continues at coordinate 4,654 of DASUAR010000031.1, forward strand.
CCGTCGAGCCCCGGCCTGAACTCAGCCATCAGCGCCTCGATGCCCTCGCGGTACGTGGGCACCGTCGGCTGCCAGCCGAGGGTCGCCTTCGCCTTGGCGTTCGAGAGCCGCAACGACTGACGGGTCATCAACACGCCCATGTACGGCGCGGCAAGTCGCAGCAGCCCTCCCGGCACCCGCCACGGCTTCGGCAGGCCGAAGGCGGTCGCGAGGGCGTCGACCAGCACGCCCCAGCGCACCGGCTCGTCGTCCACGATGTTGTAGATCTGGCCGGGCGCGGACCGATCCAGCGCGGCGACCGTGGCCGCCGCGGCGTCGTCGATGTAGACGAGAGATGCGTACGCGCCGCCGTCACGCGGCATCGGAACCTGCCGCTTGCGCAGACTGTCGAGCAACTGACCGATGCTGGCCGGGCCGTAGAAGCCGCCGTAGCGCAGCACGATCCCCTCGATGCCCGGCGCTTCGAGCACCTGCTGCTCGGTGGATCGCAGCGCCTGCCAGGTGGGGTCGAACCGCTTTCCTCCGGGCGGGGCGAACGGGTCCTGTTCCGTGAGCATCCGGCTGCCGTCGTGGAAGCCGTATCCGCCGAAGAAGGATTGCGTGACGAAGCGCCGAGCGCCCGTCTGCTCGGCGGCCGCGAGCAGGTTCGCAGTGCCCTCCACCCGCAGCCGGTTCGTCTGCTCCACGTCGCGGGCCCGCATCGGCGGTCGCTTCAGCGCGGTGAGCTGATGGATGACGGCGTCCGCGTGCGTGTCGCGAAGCGCACGCAGCAAGCCGTCCCGGTCGAGCGCGTCGGCGATGACGCTGGACGCGCCCAGGTCCCAGAGCACTCCCGCGCCCGCTTCGGTGCGAGTGATACCGGTGACCTCGTGCCCGGCTTTGGCAAGCCGCCGTACCAGCGGCACCCCGAGCGCTCCGGTGGCTCCGGCGAGCAGTACCTTCATGATCCGCTCCTCGTCGTAGGCGTTACGCGAGGGAGACGAGACAGCTCGCCGAAACGTGACGTGCGCTGCGTCACATGGCAGTGCTTCAGCTCAGGGCGACGGGGAACGTCTGGTAGCCGCGCAGCACCAGCCGGTCGGTGCGTATTCGCTCCGCGTCCTTCGCCGCGGCGAGACCGGGGAAGCGGTCCAGCAGCAACGGGAAGGCGGTGACCGCTTCCAATCGGGCGAGGGCCGCGCCGAGGCAGAAGTGGGCGCCCGCGCCGAAACTGAGCGGCACGTTGTCGGGGCGCTCGGGGTCGAACCGCTCGGGTTCGGGGAAGCGGTCCGCGTCGTGGTTGGCCGCGCCGAGCAGCAACAGCACCTCCGATCCCTTCGGCACCGGTATCCCGGCCACGTGCAGGCCGTCGGTCATCGCCAGCCGTGAGGTCAGCTGCACCGGGGAGTCGAAGCGCAGCACCTCCTCGACGAATCCGGCCACGGGTATCGTGCCGGCGCGCAACCCGGCCGCCAACTCCGGGTGCTCGAACAGCACGGCCAGGCCGTTGCCGAACAGGTTGGTCGTGGTCTCGAAACCGGCCAGGAGCAGCAATACCAAGTTGCTCAGCAGCTCCTCCTCCGAAAGCCTGCCGTCGTCCTGGTCGGCGTCCTGGATCAGGGCGCTGGTCAGGTCGTCGCGCGGGGCGGCCCGCCGCTGCGCGACCAGCGCGGTGAAGTACTTCTCGATTTCGAGCATCGCCACGTCGGCGGGCGCCAGCACCGACAGGTCGGTGATCATCTCCAACGCGATCGCGACGTCCTGCATCAAGGCGCGGAAGCGGTACCTGTCGGCCTCCGCGATGCCGAGCAGTTCGCAGATCACCGAGACCGGCAGGCGGAACGCGAACGCGTCCATGAAGTCGACCGGCGAGCCGTCCGCGCCGCTGTCTGCCATGGCGTCGAGCAGGTCGCTGACGATGTCCGTGATCGCCGGCGCGAGCGCGGCTACCCGCCGCGGCGTGAAGACAGTGGCCATCAGCCGGCGCACGCGCGTGTGATCCGGCGGGTTCATGTCGAGGATGGACTGGTTGAATCTGGTCAGCGAGGGGTGTTCGGCAAGCTCCGGGATCGACTGCGCGCTCTGCCCCCACTTGCCGAAGCCGGGGTTACGCAGGACCGCGTTGACCTCGTGGTACGCGTTGGCGACGAAGAACGTCCCGTCGACGTGCGAGGCGGGGCCGAGTTCGTGGAGCTTCGCGTAGAGCGGGTACGGATCGGCCCGCCCCGCTTCGGTGAACAACTCGCCGAGGATCGCTCCGCTGCCCGTCATGACCGTTCCTCCCCGCTGCCCATTTGCTGGATAACCGCGACTCGATAACCGCGCCCGGCACCCCGCGCCCGACATCCGTGCCCGACATCTCTGTGCCCGGCACCGCGCTCGAAGATCACCCCGTACGTCTTGTCTGAACGAACGTCAGTCCCGGTCGAGTTCCCGGGAAATGCCGAAAAGTGGCAGCTTGAGCACGGACGGTGGCGGCTCGTCGATCCCAAGCTGCGCGTATGCCTGCCGGATGGTCAGGGAGATGAGAATGAAGGCCCTGGTGAGGAAGAACGCGGCGAGCGGCAGTTCGACGAGCGCAGCGGAGCCGAGGGACCACCAGATGTCCGGGGTGCCGAGGTCGAGGGTGATGTCGAACCAGGCGTCGCAGACCAGCAGGGTCGCGGTGGCGATGGCGGCCGGGATGACCGCCTGCCGCCTGCGCCAGCCGAGATAGACGGTCAGCCCCATCGCGAGCAGCAGCAGGCCGTCGAAACCGGCCCAGGTCAGCCGCCAGTGATGCGCCCGATACTGATCGGGCAGGCTCACCGCGAGGAAGATCGTCCACGGGATCAGCACCGCGAGGCAGACGAACAGCATTTCCAGCGCACGCCTGCGTCGTCGCCGCACGAACTCGGCGCTGAGCGGGCGATCCGCCACTGTCTCAATACTCCCCGGCGATGACGTTGCGCAGCGCCTCGCCGCGCGCCCAGCGGATCAGGTTCTCCCGCACGACCGCGAAGGCGCGGGCCCGGTTCTCCGGGACGAGCGAGCCGATGTGCGGCGTGATGAACACACCGGGCGCGGACCACAGCGGGTGCCCGTCCGGCAAAGGTTCCGGTTCGGTGACGTCCAGGTACGCCCGGACCTTCCCGCGCTCGGCCGCCGCGATCAGTGCGTCGGTGTCCGCGACCAGGCCACGTGCGCCATTCACCAGCAGCGCCCCCGGCTTCATCAGCGTCAGGAACTCCTCGTCGATCAAGCCCTGCGTCTGCGCGGTAAGCGGAGTGAGGACGATGACAATGTCCGCGCCCGGTAGCAGGACCGACAACTCGCTTATGCCATCGACGCCTTTACGCGGCCGACGTGCGACCCTACGCACGTCCACGCCGAAGGGGGTGAGGTACTTCTCCAGGCACTCGGCGATCGACCCGTACCCGACGAACAGCACCCGCGAGCCGCCGAGTACACGCACCTGCCGCGGCTCCCATCGGCCGCGTGCCTGAGCGTCCGCGTGGTGCGGGATCTCCTTGTAGACCGCGAGAATCCCGGTGAGCATCAGTTCGGCCATCAGGTCGTCGTAGGCCCCGCGGACGCTGCACAGCGTCACCTCGGCGGGCACCAGGTCGACGATCCAGTCGACGCCAGAGGTCAGCGCGTGCACCAGGTCCAGCCGGCCGGCCGCGTCGATCAGCGTCTTGAGGTCGTAGCCGTCATCCGCCTGATTGCGCACGAGCGGCGGGATCAGCGCCCGGACCTCGCCGAGCCGCGGGTCGCCCAACGGGTCGGGCGGGATCTCGGCGATCTCCAGCGCGGCGCGCACGTCCCTCGGCAGATCGTTCAGATCGCCAATCGTGCCAGGGGCTGTCCACACCAGCTTGCGCTCGTTCACGTCCCCATCCTAGAAGGCTGGACGTAGGTTCGAACCGGCACGATGCATTAGCGGCGCGAAGAACCTCAGCACTCAGTAGCCGACCGGGCACCAAGGGGCGATCGCGGTCTGGAACATGGCAGAGAGACGGGCTACCGCACCGTGACGATGCTCATCCAACATGCCCAACGCACTAAAGCGGCCCGCTGAAAAACCGCCGAGGTAGATCGACGCGAGCACGGTCGCGGGCAGCGTGACGTCGGGGGACTCTGTGGTCGGGCCGCAGGTGGCACCGTCCGGACCCCCTTCGAGCGCGAAGGTACCGTCCGCGTATCTGTCCTCGTCAACGACGCGTAGCACGACGCGGCCGGGCACCTCGTAGCGGCGGGCACCGAGCGCCGCGGCGGTGTCGAGCACCCGGATCCACTCGGCGTCACCCTGGTTGTCGGCCCAGGCCACGCGCCGGTTGACCAGCAGTTCGCGCCAGAGTTCGTCCTCCCGGCGGGACACCTTGGCGGCCACCTCGCTCACCCAGTCGTGGTCCGCGAGGTACTTCCACAGCCGAGCCTCGTACTCGACGTTGATCGCGAACAGGTCCAAGGCCTCGACCAGGTTGTCCGGACGCTCGTGGGTCCACCGCTCCTTGCCGAACTTGTAGCGCACGAAACCGACGGCCTCGCCGCTCTCGTCGCGACACACGGCGTGTAGGACGTTCTTCGGTACAGGCTCGCCTTCGCGCAGTACCAGATCGAGCTTGCGTTCCCACATTGCGCGCGTGCGAGTGACAGCCCCTGGGGTTAACGCACGCATTCGGTCGTAGAGCGCGGGCGCCTCTTTGAACGCCGCGTCGGCGTCCACAACCTCGATATCGCCCGGCAGTTCGCGCACGAAGGCCGCAGCGCGCGCGTCCAGGTACCAGTTCGCGCTGGTCGTCGCGGGCCCGAAGCCGTAGCGGCCGTAAATCGGATATTCGGCGGCATACAGGCCCGCGAGCACATCGCCGCGTTCCTTGGCGGCTCCGAGCTCGCCGGCCATCATCCGGGAGAGCAGGCCCTTGCGCCGGTGCGTGGAGGCGACGGTTACCGCACTAACCCCGGCGAGCGGCAGGAACGCGCCCCCGGGAACGGTCGCCTCGAGGCTGATCGCACGCAGCGTCCCAACCGGTGTGTCCCCGTCGAAGGCGCCCCAGCAGCGGTCAAGCTCGAACCAGCGGCGGCGGCGGGGCCCGTCGCCGCGCTCCTGCGGCGTGAAGAAGCCCAGGTCGATCGCGTCGCTCCACGCGTCGAACTCCTCTTCGCGGACCCTGCGCACGTCGATCGTCATGAGCGCAACGTATCCCCCGCTCATGATCACCCGCGACTGGATTTCGGCTCGCCAGGAAGCGGTCAGGCAGGTCGTAACGCGCGCGCCGCGAGGGCGATGCCTGTGGTCACGACCGCCGTCATCCAGAACGCGAAGGAGAGGGAGACCGCCGAGCCGAGCGCACCGACTGAAGGGCCGGCGACGAGTCCCGCGGCGTACATGACCGTGGTGATGCCCGCGACCGCCTGCTCCGCGTTGCTGCCCAGCCGTCCGGTCGCGGCGATGGCCAGTGGGACCGAGGTCGCGATACCGAGACCGACCGCGGCAAAGCCGAGCATGCCGAGCAATGGCGTCTGCGCCAGCGCCACCATGCAGGCCCCGATGACGGCGACCACGCCGCCGAGCCGCACCGTGCGCACCGGGCCGAGCCGCCGGGCGACCGCGTCGCCGGTCAGCCGGCCGAGCGCCAACGTGGCCGAGAAGCCGGTGAGGGTGTATGCGCCTACCGCGGCGCTGGTGTGCGTTACGTCGGTGAGGTACACGGCGCACCAGCTGCGGGCCGCGCCCTCGGCGAAGATCCCGCAGAAACCGACCACGCCGACGAACAGGATCGCCCGCGACGGCAGCGCGTAGTGCGGTGCGGCGACCTCCTGCGACGCCGGGTCGTCCGGCGGCAGCAGGATGCAGGAGACGATGCCCACCACCGCGAAGACCGCGGCGGTCACCGCGAACTCGACCGGTGCGCCGATCCCGACCGCGGCGCACAGGCCGCCGAGCGCGGAGCCGGCGATCATGCCGACCGCCCACATGCCGTGGAAGCCGGACATGATCGACTTGCCGAAGCGGTGTTCGATCCGGACCCCGTGAGCGTTCATCGCCACGTCCGCGCAGCCCGCGGTGGCCCCGAAGCCGAAGAGCACCGCCGCCAGCGACCACGCGCCGGGGACCAGCGCGGCCGGCGCGAGCGAGACACAGAACAGCGCGATCAGGACGCGCATGCCGCTCTTGGCGCCGAAACGGTGCACGACCCGGGCCGTCGCCGGCATTGCGGCGAGGGCGCCCGCGGTCTCCGTGATCAACGCCGCGCCGAGCACGCCCGGAGTGGCGTGGATGTGCGCCTGGATCCAGGGCACCCGCGCCGCGAAGGTCCCGGAGATCACCCCGTGCACGGCGAAGATCAGGTTCACCGCGACGCGGCCGCGACGCTCCGGTGCCCCGGGCGCGGCGAAAGGCACCGCGACCGCCAATTCCGCGCCCATGCGCTCTCCCCGAACTCGCCGCCGTGCCCGTGCTGTCGGCCACTCTAACAGTTAGGTTCCCTTAAAGATAGCTCGAAAGGCTATCGAAGCGCTTCGATAAAATCGATGACCATTCTTTGACTATTCAACTGCTGCGATGCGTCTTGACACTACACAGGACTAGGAAGATATTTCGAAGCGCTTCAACACCCACACTTGCCACACCAAGGCACCGTCTGAAGGGAGCGCGCAACGATGCGCAGCAACCTGCTCAAGGCCGCCGCGGCGACCCTAGGCGCCGGAGCGATCGCCGTGCTGTCCGTCGGTCCCGCCTGGGCCTATGCCTACGAATCGTCCGCGCAGTATGCCTCCTACTCGACCGGCGGCTACACGATCTACAACGACGAGTGGGGCAGCGGCCACGGCAGCCAGACCCTCTGGGTCAACTCGTCGAACAGCTGGGGCGTCTTCTCCAACCAGCCGAGCACGTCCGGCGTGAAGTCGTACGCCAACGAGTCCAAGTCGGTCAACAAGGCGCTGAACTCGCTGTCCTCCGCCAAGAGCTCGTTCAGCGAGTCGCTGCCCGGGACCGGCAACTGGGAGTCGGCCTACGACGTCTGGCTCAACGGCAGCGGCATCGAGATCATGATCTGGACCGACACGCACGGCAACGTCGGCCCGCTCGGCTCCAACACCGGCAACCTGAGCATCGATGGCAACACGTGGACGGTGTACGCCGGGAACAACGGCAGCAACCCGGTCTACTCGTTCAAGCGCACCAGCAACGAGACCTCGGGCTCGGTGAACATCCTCGACCTGCTCAAGTGGCTGGAGAACACCAGGCACTACTTCTCGAACCCCACGCTGTCCACGATCCAGTACGGCTTCGAGATCAGCGGCACGAACAGCTCGACGCAGAACTTCACCATCAACAGTTACTCGGCCTCAGCAGGCTGACGGCAGGGCGGCGAACCACCGTCAGCTCGGCACTGCGCGGTTCAGCACAGCGCAGTTCAGCACAGCACAATTCAGCACTGCGCAGTTCAGCACCGTGAATCGACCAGTGCCGCCGCGCCCGGATTCTCGTCCGGCTGCTGCGGCACTGTGTCGATTACTGCGGGGTCGATTGCTGCGGGGTCGATTGCTGCGGCGTCGGCTAGTTCAGCGTCGAGCGCGGCCAGTTCAGCTTCGTGCGATTCCGGGAACACCCACATGTGCATAGCCCAGAACCGGAACACCGTGCCGAGCCCCTGCCCGACGATGAACTGGGCGATGTTCGCGGCCAGCAGCGACGTGTATCCGAGAACGTATTCGTTGAAGGCGACGCAGGCCGCGGTGATGAGCATCCCGACTGCGGAGACCAACAGGTACAGCACGACTTCCGCGCCAGACTGCCTGCGCTCGCGGCGGCGGAATACCCAGAACCGGTTACCGAGGTAACCGATCAGCGTGCCGAGTGCGGTACCGGCGATCGAGCCGTACACCTTCGGTGCGTGGAAGAGCCCGATGACGAGGTTGAATGTCGCGATGTCACACGTGACCCCGACGATACCGACCGCGCTGAAGCCGACCATCTCGCGCCACAGTCGGCGCACGATCCCGACGACCCATCGCCGCATGTGCTCCCCCAGCCAAGGTTGTGCGCAGGGTCGTCCCCTACCGCGCCAGCGGCATGTCCTACACAGCCCGCGCCCGCCGCGGTACCCCACACCGTCGTCTCTGTACACGTCTAGTGTGGCGTACCGCAGCGTTCGCGGGCGTCGTCCTGAGGTATGGCGTCGGACTCAGACCTGAGACGCAGCCTCGCCCGGTTCCTTCGGCTTCGCGTCGATCCCGGCCTCCTTGCGCTGGGCCGGCGTGATCGGCGACGGCGCACCGGTCAGCGGGTCGCCGCCGGAGGCCGTCTTCGGGAAGGCGATCACGTCGCGGATGCTGTCCGCGCCGGTCAGCAGCGCCACCAGGCGGTCGAGGCCGAGCGCGATCCCGCCGTGCGGCGGCGGCCCGTAGTTGAAGGCCTCCAGCAGGAAGCCGAACTTCGAGCGCGCCTCCTCGTCGGAAAGGCCGATCGCGGCGAACGCCCGCTCCTGCACGTCCTTGCGGTGGATACGGATCGAGCCGCCGCCGATCTCGGAGCCGTTGAGCACGAGGTCGTAGGCGTTGGACAGCGCGGTCGCCGGGTCCTTGTCGAAGGTGTCCAGGCTCTCCTGGGTCGGCGCGGTGAACGGGTGGTGCACCGCGGTCCATCCGACCTGCTCGCCCTTCTCGTCCTCGACCGGCTCGAACATCGGGAAGTCCACCACCCACAGGAACTTCCAGGCGCCCTCCTCGATCAGCGAGCAGCGCCGCCCGATCTCCAGCCGCGCCGCGCCGAGCAGTTCCTGAGACCCGGTGCGCTTTCCGGCCGCGAAGAACACCGCGTCGCCGTCTGACGCGCCGACAGCCCCCTTGAGGCCCGCCAGATGCGCCTCGGAGAGGTTCTTGGCCACCGGCCCCTTCGGCTCGCCGGTCTCCGCGTCGAAGACCACGTACGCCAGGCCGCGGGCGCCGCGCGCCTTCGCCCAGTCCTGCCAGCCGTCGAGCTCCTTGCGGGTCTGCGCCGCCCCGCCGGGCATGACCACCGCGCCGACGTAAGGGGCCTGGAACACCCGGAACTCGGTGCCCGCGAAGTACTCGGTCAACTCGACGAGTTCCTGGCCGAAGCGCAGGTCCGGCTTGTCCGAGCCGTAGCGCGCCATCGCGTCGGCGTATGTCAGCCGCGGCAGCGGGGTCGGGATGTCGGCGCCGAGCACCTCGCGCCATACCCGCTGGACCACGGCCTCGCCGACCTTGATGACGTCCTCTTGGTCCGCGAACGACATCTCGATGTCGAGCTGGGTGAACTCGGGCTGCCGGTCGGCGCGGAAGTCCTCGTCCCGGAAGCAGCGCGCGATCTGGTAGTACCGCTCCATCCCGGCGACCATCAGCAACTGCTTGAACAGCTGAGGTGACTGAGGCAGCGCGTACCACGTGCCAGGCTGCAGACGCACCGGCACGAGGAAGTCGCGCGCGCCCTCAGGCGTCGAGCGGGTGAGGTACGGCGTCTCGATGTCGAGGAACCCGAGGTCGTCCATCACGTCGCGGATAACCTTGGTGGCCTTTGCCCGTGTGCGCAGGTTGTAGGCCATGTCGTCGCGGCGCAGGTCGAGGTAGCGGTACTTGAGCCGCACTTCCTCGTTGATGTTCGCGCTCTTGCGCTCGTCGGTCGGGAAGGGCAGCGGCGCGGCCGTGGAGAGCACCTCGACCGTGTCGACGACGACTTCGATCTCACCGGTCGGCAGGTCCGGGTTGGCGTTGCCCTCCGGCCGCTCGCGCACCAGGCCGGTGGCCGTGACGCAGTACTCGTTGCGCAGATCGTGTACGGCCTCGGACTCTCTGACCACGACCTGCACGACGCCCGACCCGTCGCGCAGGTCGATGAAGGTGACGCCGCCGTGATCACGCCGCCGGGCCACCCACCCGGCCAGGGTGACGGTGCTTCCGGCGTCGGAGGCCCGCAGGCTCCCCGCCTCTCGCGTGCGGATCACGACAACTTCTCCTTAATCGTCGAAACGAGCTGGTCGATCGGGACGGGGACTTGTTCCCCGCTCTCCATGTCCTTGAGCTGTACCACGTCGGCCGACAGATCTCGCTCGCCGGCCACGAGCGCGTACCGCGCGCCGGAACGGTCCGCAGCCTTCATCGCGCCCTTCAGGCCCTTACCGCCGAACGCGAAGTCCGCGCTGACGCCCTCTGCGCGCAGCTTGAGCACGAGGCCGAACAGCATGTGCCTGGCCGCCTCGCCGAGCGGCACCGCGAACACATCCACGGCCCTGCCCGAGCCGGGCGGCTCCACACCCTCGGCCTCCAGCGCCAGGACCGTGCGGTCCACGCCCAGCGCCCAGCCGACCGAGGGCAGCGGCGGCCCGCCGAGCTCTTCCGACAGGCCGTCATACCGGCCGCCGCCGCCGATCGCGGACTGCGCGCCGAGGCCGTCGTGCACGAACTCGAAGGTGGTGCGGGTGTAGTAGTCCAGGCCGCGCACCAGCTTCGGGTCGTCCTCGAACGCGACGCCGCCGATCGACAGCAGCGTCTGGACCTCTTCGTGGTACTTCTTGCAGGCGTCGCACAGGTAATCGGCGATCACCGGCGCGTCCGCGACTTGCGCGCGCACCTCAGGCCGCTTGTCGTCGAGCACCCGCAGCGGGTTGATCTCGATCCGGGCGCGCGTCGCCTCGTCGAGGTCCAGGCCGCGCAGGAACTCCTGCAACGCCGCGCGGTACACCGGCCGGCATTCCTTATCGCCGAGCGTGTTGAGCAGCAGCCGGACCTGACGCAGCCCCAGGTTGCTGAAGGCCTGCGCCGCTAACGTAATGATTTCAACATCGACCAGCGGATCCTCGGAGCCGAGCACCTCCGCGCCGACCTGCGAGAAGTGCCGGTAGCGGCCCTTCTGCGGCCGCTCGTACCGGAAATACGAACCCGAGTAGTACAGCTTCACCGGCAGCGCGCCCTTGTCGAGGCTGTGCTGCAACGCCGCGCGTACCACCGACGCGGTGCCCTCAGGCCGCAGCGTGAGCGAGTCGCCGCCGCGCGTGGTGAAGGTGTACATCTCCTTGGTCACGATGTCGCTGGACTCGCCGACGCCGCGCTTGAACAACGCCGTGTCCTCGAACGCCGGCGTCTCGACATAGCCGTATCCGGCGCGCCGCACGACGGCGGCCATCGCCTCGCGCACCGCGAGGAAAGCCGCCGACTGCGGCGGGATCAGGTCGAAGGTCCCCTTGGGGGCCTGAAAGGTGCTCACTACTGCTTACCCGTCTATCCGCTACAGGCCGGTTCGCGCGGTACCCGGGTCCCTGAGCCGGGTCAGGAACGGGTTCGACGCGCGCTCGCGGCCGATGGTCGTCTGTGGTCCGTGGCCGGGCAACACGATCGTGTCGTCCGGCAGCGGGAGCGCCACCCGCGCGAGCGATTCGAAGATCGCCTGCGGATCGCCCCCGGGCAGGTCGGTGCGTCCGATGGAGCCGGCGAACAACAGGTCCCCGCTGAACAGCACGTCGACGTCCCGATCGGAGCCGCCGGTATCGCTGTCTCGCGGGACCGTGAAGGTCACCGACCCCTTGGTATGGCCCGGGGCATGATTGACGACGAATTCGATGCCGAGCAGGTCCGCGAAACCGAGCCGCTCACCGTCCTTCAGCTCCCGCACGTCCGAGGGCTCGGTGAAAGTTGCGCCGGCGAAGAACGCGGAAGCCGTCGGCATACCGACCGCCGCGCCGGGGTCGGTGAGCATGAACCGGTCGTCGGGGTGGATGAACGCCGGGATGTCGTGCGCGCCGCAGACCGGGACGACCGACCAGACGTGGTCATAGTGCCCGTGCGTGAGTATCACCGCCGCCGGCTTCAGGTTGTGTTCCCGCAGCGTGTCGTCGAGCTGCTTGACCGCGTCCTGGCCGGGGTCGATGACGACGCAGCGCTCGTTCGGTCCGGGCGCCACGACGAAGCAGTTCGTGCCGATCGGACCGGCGGGGAACCCTGCGATGAGCACGTGCGTCCTGTTCTCGACGGATTTCGGCGGATTATCGGCGGGCCCGCTGGCGGCCCTGGTGGTCAGCCAAGACTACCGGCGGCGCGCTTACGATCGCGAACCGGTAAACAGAACCCGTTGCTTCTTCAGGACGTGCCCGTACACTTCACGCGGGCAGCGATCGACGCGGGTCATCGCGCGAAAGTTCAGCGCGTATCGGAGACAGGGAGAAGACGAGAGTGGCGAGCACCAAGGACCGGCAGCGCGCTTTGGAGCGCGCGCGCTACGAGCGGGTGCAGGCGAAGATCGCCAAGCAGAACGCGGCGGCGAGGCGCAACAGGCGCATCGCGATCGTCACGGCCATCGCGATCGTGGTGGTCGGCGGCGGCGCGACGGCCGCGGTCCTGCTGACGTCTTCGAATCCCTCGACCAAGCCGGTCGCACAGAGTTCGACGTCGGCCTCGGCCGCGGCCAGTGCCACCGCCACGCCGTCGAGCACGCCGGAGAAGATCGGCTACACCAAGAGCGGTACCGCGTCGAAGAACGTCGGCATTCCGGTCTACGACGCGACCCAGGCCGCCAAGCCGTACACCGCGACGATCCACACCAACCGCGGCGACATCGTCTTCACCGCGCTGACCACCAAGGCGCCGTACACGACGTTCTCGTTCGAGTACCTGGCCGGGAAGAACTACTTCAACAACACCAACTGCCACCGGCTGGTGACCTCCGGCATCTTCGTGCTGCAGTGCGGCGACCCGACCGGCTCAGGCTCCGGGGGCCCCGGGTACCAGTTCCAGGAGGAGAACCTGAACTACTTCGGCGCGGCCGGCTCCGGTGGCCAGGTCACCTACAAGGCCGGGACCGTGGCGATGGCGAACGCCGGGCCGGGCACCAACGGCAGCCAGTTCTTCCTGGTCTACAAGGACTCCCCGCTCGCGCCGAACTACACGCCGTTCGGCACGATCACCAAGGGTCTGGACATCCTGCAGGCGATCGCCGCGCAGGGCTCGGACAACTCCAGCGGCACCGGCGACGGCAAGCCCAAGGAGACCGTGACGATCCAGTCGGTCTCGATTTCATAGCCACCGGCGCGCACGCCCGCCCGCCCGACGGTCCCTGGACGTTTTCCGACTGTCCGGGGACCGTCGTTGCTTGTAGAGTGCCCTGCGCCTGTTGTAAAAACGGCGCCGCGATGAAGATGGAACAACATCGGTCTACCGCAGTACCGTGACGCAAGGGGCGCGTCGCCACATCGATCACGGCCACAAGTCGCACGTCCAAGGAGGGCACCGTGTCCGAGGGACCGGAGCAGCCGGAGCAGACCGCCAGCGCCGAGCCGGAGCCTGAGGCCCCGCGCGACGGCACAGGGGAAGCTGCGCAGGCGTCCAGCGAGTGGGGCAGGGTAGCCGAGGACGGTTCCGTGTTCGTGCGCACGGCCGAGGGCGAGCGGCAGATCGGCTCCTGGGCGGCGGGCACCCCGCAGGAGGGCCTGGCCTTCTACCAGCGCAAGTTCGACGGCCTCAAGGCCGAGATCGAGCTGCTCGAGCGGCGGCTGAGCACCACAAACCTGGACGCCAAGGACGCCGACGCGAGCATCGCGAAGCTGCGCGAGCAGCTGGTCGAGCCGCACGCGATCGGGGACTTGGACGCGCTGCGCGGACGTCTGGACAAGCTGCACGAGCTCGCCGAGCAGCGCCGCGCCGCCAAGCGCGAGGCGCGGGCCAAGCAGCAGGCCGAGGCCGCGGCGCACAAGGAGCGGATCGTGACCGAGGCCGAGGGCCTGGCGCAGTCCGGGGAGTGGAAGGCCACCGGGGAGCGGCTGCGTGCGCTGGTGGACGAGTGGAAGGGCGTGCCGCGCCTGGACCGCAAGTCAGACGACGAGCTGTGGTCCCGGTTCAGCGCGGCCCGCTCCGCCTTCGCCAAGCGCCGCAAGACCCACTTCGCGCAGCTGGACGCCGAGCGCGAGGAGGTGCGCTCCCGAAAGGAAGCACTGGTCGAGGAGGCGGAGAGCCTGTCCGATTCGACCGATTGGGCGAACACCGCGCAGCGCTTCCGCGACCTGATGAAGCAGTGGAAGACGGCGGGCCGGGCGCAGCGCGAGGTCGAGGACAAGCTCTGGGAGCGGTTCAAGAGCGCGCAGGACACCTTCTTCACCGCACGCAACGCCGACCTGGACCAGCGCGACGCGGGTTTCCGGGAGAACCAGACCCGCAAGGAGGAACTGCTGGTCGAGGCGCAGAAGCTGCTGCCGGTCACGGACCTCAAGTCGGCTCGCCAGGCGCTGCGCGGCATCCAGGCGCGCTGGGAGGAGATCGGCCCGGTCCCGCGGGACGCCAAGCCGCGGCTCGAGGGCGCCCTGCGCGAGGTCGAGCGCGCGGTCGCCGACACCGAGCAGGCCGAGTGGAAGCGGACCAACCCGGAGGCCAAGGCCCGCGCCGAGGCCACCGTGCGGCAGCTGGAGTCCTCGATCGCGAAGTTCGAGAAGGAACTGGAGCGCGCCCGCGCCGCCGGCCAGCAGCGCAAGATCGACGACGCCGAGGCCGCGCTCACCGCACGCCACGAATGGCTGGCCCAGGCCCAGGCCGCGCTCGACGAATTCACCCGTTAGAAGTAAGACCTCTCGAACACGAATCCGGCCGCCCGCAATGACGCAGGCGGCCGGATTCTTTGCTGTGGCCGGGTTTCAGTCCCTCGGGTCCACCGGGAGATCCGCCGTCTCGATGACGAGCGGGAACGGCTCCTCTATCCGCACCGGCTTGCCGTAGTCGATGACCTCGCGCAACGTGTACCTGCCAGCGTCTGGCCGCGCGAGCCGAGTGGCTTCACGCGAGTAAGGATCGAAGATCACGTACTCAGGGATCGCGGCGCGCGCATAGACCTCCGACTTGATCCCGTAGTCGAAGAGCCGTGTGCTCGGCGAGATCACTTCGAAGACAACCTCGATCCATTCCGGCTTGCAGATCGAGATGTTGCGCTCGGCCTCGGCTTTCGGGATCACCGAGACATCTGGGCAATACTCGTGTTGCTCGAGCACGAACGGGGTCGCGATGTCGTAGACAAACCAGTACTCGGCTGGCAGCTGAGCCGCGAGCTGGGTCTGAAGTTGGAAGATCGTCTGACCGTGCGCGGCGCGCAGCGGGCTCATGATGGCGTTACCCCCGATGATCTCGGCCTTTTTGAACCGCTCAGGCAAGCCGAGTTCCTCGAACTCGAAGAGAATCGGGACGGCCTGCTCAAGTATCGCTGCCACTTCAACCTCCTCTGGTTGATCAGCAGGCCGATCGTATCTTTCAGTCATGACACCATCACACTCGGTAGACGTCGTAGACGCCTTCGATGCCGCGCACGGCCTTCAGGACGTGGCCGAGGTGCTTCGGGTCGCCCATCTCGAAGGTGAAGCGGGACATCGCCACCCGGTCGCGCGAGGTGTTCACGTTCGCCGACAGGATGTTGACGTGCTGGTCGGACAGGATCCTGGTCACGTCCGACAGCAGCCGGGACCGGTCCAGCGCCTCGACCTGGATGGAGACCAGGAACACCGAACTGGCGGTCGGCGCCCACTCGACTTCGACCATGCGTTCGGGCTGGGTCATCAGCGCCTCGACGTTGCCGCAGTCCTTGCGGTGCACGGACACGCCGGCGCCGCGCGTCACGAAGCCGACGATGGCGTCGCCGGGGACCGGGGTGCAGCAGCGCGAGAGCTTGACCCAGATGTCGTCCATGCCCTTGACCAGCACGCCCGGGTCGCCGCCCGGCCTGCCGCGGCCGCGGCGCCGCTCGCCCTTGTCGCCGGGCAACCCCGGCAGCGTGGACTCGGCCAGGTCCTCGGTCGTGCCGTCCTCGCCGCCGAGGGTCTGGATGAGGCGCTGGACGACGGACTGCGCCGAGACGTGGTTCTCGCCGATCGCCGCGTAGAGGGCGGAGATGTCGGCATAGTGCAGGTCCAGGGCGATCGAGCCGAGCGATTCGCTGGAGAGCAGCCGCTGCAGCGGTAGACCCTGCTTGCGCATCGTCTTGGCCAGCTGCTCGCGGCCCTGCTCGATCGCTTCCTCGCGGCGCTCCTTGGTGAAGTGCGCGCGGATCTTGTTTCTCGCCCGCGGCGAGGCGACGAAACCGAGCCAGTCGCGGCTGGGGCCGGCCGTGGGCGCCTTGGAGGTGAAGATCTCCACCACGTCGCCGTTGTCGAGCTTCGATTCCAGCGGCACCAACCGGCCGTTGACGCGCGCGCCGATGCAGTGGTGGCCGACCTCGGTGTGCACGGCGTAGGCGAAGTCCACCGGGGTCGAGCCGGACGGCAGCGGCACCACGTCGCCCTTGGGCGTGAAGACGAAGACCTCGGAGGCGGACAGGTCGAAGCGCAGCGCGTCGAGGAACTCGCCCGGGTCCGCGGTCTCCCGCTGCCAGTCGAGCAGCTGCCGCAGCCAGGCCATGTCGCCGACCTTGTTGCCCTGCGCGGCCGTGTCTCCGGCGCCGCTCGGGCCGCGCACGGCCTCCTCCTTGTACTTCCAGTGCGCCGCGACGCCGTACTCCGCGCGCCGGTGCATCGAGTACGTGCGGATCTGCAGCTCGACCGGCTTGCCCTGCGGCCCGATGACCGTGGTGTGCAGGGACTGGTACATGTTGAACTTCGGCATCGCGATGTAGTCCTTGAACCGGCCGGGGACCGGGTTCCACCGCGCGTGGATGGTGCCGAGCGCGGCGTAGCAGTCGCGGACCGACTCGACCAGGACCCGGATGCCGACCAGGTCGTAGATCTCGGTGAAGTCGCGGCCGCGCACGATCATCTTCTGATAGACCGAGTAGTAGTGCTTCGGCCGGCCGGTGACCGTGGCCTTGATG
>DASUAR010000032.1:0-2539 GCA_035763685.1 Actinocrinis sp.
GGTCCACTGTATGTGCCTCCTGCGTCCGTGCCAGGCGTCTGCGCCGCGCCGACCGCACGCATCGTATGCAGTCCGCACCCTGCCGTGAGAAGAAAGTACCTCCAACGGGTGACCGCTGTCGCCTCGCAACACTGATACGTCGGTGCTTCGGCGACGATCCGCCGTACTGCTAAAGCAAAACGGCCGGGGCCCGGAAGACGTTCCCGGGACCCCGGCCGTCACAGAGGCCGAAGAGCGCAGCTCAGGCGGCCTGCTTGGTCTCCCAGAAGATCTTGTCGATCTCGGCGATCAGGTCGAGCAGCCGCTGGCCGGTCGCCGGGTCGTTCGAGCCCTTGGCGCCGCCCGCCCCGGCCGCCTTCACCGCGTCGTTGAACAGGCCGTGCAGCTGCGGGTACTTCTCGAAGTGCGGAGCCTTGAAGTAGTCGGCCCAGAGCACTTCGAGGTGGTGCTTGACCAGTTCGGCCCGCTGCTCCTTGATCTGGATCGCGCGGGTGCGGAACGCGGGGTCCTCGTTGCCCTGGTACTTCTCCTGGATCGCCTTCACCGACTCGGCCTCGATCCGGGCCTGTGCCGGGTCGTAGACGCCACACGGCAGATCGCAGTGCGCGTGAACTGTCAGCTTCGGAGCGAAGATGCGCATAGGTTGAACCCCTTACGGTCCTCGACGGTTCATTCCGCGTCCGAGCCTACTCCGCGCTGGTCGGCGTCGCCGCGCGTGGGATCATCAAGCACTGTGAGCGCTGTCACCGGTTTGGTCCCCTGGGGGGTGGCACGCGTGTCCGGGGCCTCGATGGTGCCCGCCTACTACGACGGCGACAAGCTCCTGGTTCGGTACGGCGGCGCGGTCGGTCCCGGGGACGCGGTACTCGCCCGCGATCCGCGCGATCCACAGCTGGTTCTGCTCAAGCGGATCGCGCGGCGCGAAGGCGGCGGCTGGTGGTTGCTCGCGGATAACCCTTACGCACCAGGCGATTCTCGCCAGTTCGGTGCGGTACCGGACACGTTGGTGCTTGGCCGGGTGGTCATGCGCATATGGCCGCCCAGAGCGGCGCGAGGGCGCGTCTCCGGGCTCAGGCAGAGGCGCCGGAGGTAGCCAACGCAGCCTCGCGGCGGCGAGCGCGGTACGCGGCGACGTTCGCTCGTGTCGCGCAACGCTCGGAGCAGTAGCGGCGCGAGCGGTTCGTCGAGGTGTCAATGAACACATCCCGGCACGGTGACGCCTGGCACACGCCGAGCCGGTCCATACCGACCTCGGTCGCCTGAACCGCGAGTCCCATGCACGCCTTGGCGCCGTACGCGGCCGCCGTCGACGGCGAACCCTCGGCCAGATGCAGGTGCCAGTCGGTGTCGTCGTGCCCGGAGATCTGAGGCCTGATGGGGTACTGCTCGAGCAGCTGGTTCAGCACGGTCACGGCCTGCTGCGGGTTGCCAGCTTCCACCGCGTCGAAGACGATCCGCAGCCGCTGCCGCAGCGACCGCAGTTCCATCAGGTCCCCGTGAGTGAGCCGTCCACAGGCGCCTTGCCGGGACAGCAGTGCCCGTGCGTCGTCGACCGTCGTGAGATGGTCCTGGTCGCGATACGGATCGGCCGTGTTCACCAGCTGTACGGCGCGGTCCGCGTAGGAGGCAAGTTCCACTGCGTTGACCTCGGTAATGTCATTTCGGGGGGTGGTTCGCGGTTCGGTGTCCGCCTGCTTACCGTACGCGATTCGCGGCGCGGGCGAGCAGGCTTGCCGTTACGGTACGCCTCTGTACGGTCATGGCAAGGGACGTTGTACTAATTCAACACTGTGTTCATTGTCGCCGAACCGAGTGATTCCCTGGAATCAGTCGAGCCAGGCGGCGTAGTGTTTTTCCAAGCGACCGGACACCAACGGTTAGGTCGGCCCGAACCGCGTTCCTCACCCTCGCGCGGTCCTGAGCCCGGCCGACTCCTCCACCCTCCCGGTGCCTCGACGGTGCCGCGCCGCCGGAGACGGTAAGGCCTACCTGCTGTGGGCCGTCTCGGGGCGCACGCTGCGGGGACGCCAGCAATCGACCGAAGGATGTTCCCTTCCATGTCTGCGCACAACGATCCTGCGCCTACCGACCCAGCGTTCAACAGCACGGCCAATCCCGTCTTCGAGCTGCACCGCGGCGGCAAGCTCGAGGTCTCCGCGACGGTGCCGCTGCGTAACCGGGCCGATCTCTCGCTCGCGTACACCCCGGGTGTGGCCGAGGTGTGCACCGCGATCGCCGAGCGGCCCGAACTGGCTCTCGACTACACCTGGAAGTCCAACACGGTCGCGGTGGTGACCGACGGCACCGCCGTGCTCGGTCTCGGCGACATCGGCCCGCTCGCCGCGCTGCCCGTGATGGAGGGCAAGGCGATCCTGTTCAAACAGTTCGGCGGCGTCGACGCGGTCCCGATCTGCCTGGACTGCACCGACGTGGACGAGCTGGTGGAGACGATCGCCCGGCTCGCCCCGGCCTTCGGCGGCATCAATCTCGAGGACATCTCGGCGCCGCGCTGCTTCGAGATCGAGGCCCGGCTGCAGGA
>DASUAR010000033.1:0-9130 GCA_035763685.1 Actinocrinis sp.
CTCCGCGATGATGATCCCGCCGCAGGTGACCGTGATGCCGATGTACATCCTGTGGACCAAGCAGTTCGGGCTCGGCGGCACGCTGTGGCCGCTGATCGTGCCGACCGCGTTCGGCGACGCCTACTCGATCTTCCTGCTGCGCCAGTTCCTGCTGACCGTGCCGAAGGAGTACATCGACGCGGCGAAGGTGGACGGCTGCGGGGAGATCAGGACCCTGCTGCGGGTGGTGGTGCCGATGATCCGGCCCGCGATCGCGGCGGTGGCGCTGTTCCAGTTCTTCTACGCCTGGAACGACTACTTCGGCCCGCAGGTCTACGTCGGCGCCAACCCGGGCAACTGGACCCTCGCCCTGGGCCTGGAGACCTTCCACGCCGCGCATCACGTCGACTGGAACCTGATGATGGCCGCGAACCTGATGGTCATCGCGCCGATCGTGGTCGTGTTCTTCTTCGCGCAGAAGGTATTCGTCGAGGGCGTGACATTGACAGGAGTGAAGGGCTGATGAAGCTCGCGATCATCGGGGGCGGCTCGACCTACACGCCCGAGCTCGTCGACGGTTTCGCCCGGCTGCGCGCCGAGCTGCCGATCACCGAGCTGGCGCTGGTCGACCCGGCCGCCGACCGGCTCGAGGCGGTCGGCGCGGTCTCCCGCCGGATCTTCGCCAAGCAGGGGCATCCCGGCAAGGTGTTGACCACCGACTCGGTGGAGGAAGGCGCCGACGGAGCCGACGCGGTGCTCTTCCAACTGCGGGTCGGCGGCCAGGCGGCGCGCAACGTCGACGAGACGCTGCCGCTTGAGTTCTGCTGCGTAGGACAGGAGACCACCGGCGCCGGCGGTCTGGCCAAGGCACTGCGCACGGTGCCGGTGGTACTGGAACTGGCCGACCGGGTGCGCAAAGTGGCACCGGAGGCGCGGATCGTCGACTTCACCAACCCGGTCGGCATCGTCACCCGCGCGCTGCTCGACGCAGGGCACGACGCGGTCGGGTTGTGCAACGTGGCGATCGGCTTCCAGCGCCGCTTCGCCGCCGAGTTCGGCGTTACGCCGGACCGGATTCAGCTCGACCACGTCGGTCTCAATCACCTGACTTGGGAGCGCGGAGTCAAGCTCGACGGGGTGGAGATCCTCCCGAGAATCATCGAGGAGCACGCCAGGGAGATCGCCGAGGGAAATCAGATTCCTGAGGACGTCATCCACCATCTGGGCATGATCCCGTCCTACTACCTGCGCTACTACTACCTGCACGACCAGGTGGTGCAGGAGGAGCGCAGCGCGCCGTCGCGGGCCTCCGAGGTCGCCGTGATCGAGGAGAAGCTGCTGACGATGTACCGGGATCCGTCCGTGGACGAGAAACCGGAGCTGTTGGCCAAGCGCGGCGGCGCCTTCTACTCGGAAGCGGCCGTGCAGCTGCTCGCGTCGCTGGTCGGCGGGAAGGGCGACGTGCAGGTAGTCAACGTGCGCAACGAGGGCACGCTGCCGTTCCTGGACGAGCGGGCGGTCATCGAGGTCTCCGCGACGGTCAGTGGATCAGGGGTCGAACCCCTGCCGCAGGCGCCGCTCCCGGCGCATCTTCGAGGGCTGATCGCGCACGTGAGCGCGTACGAGGAGCTGGCGCTCGACGCGGCGATCCGCGGCGGGCGGGACCGGGTGTTCGGCGCGCTGCTGGCGCACCCGCTGATCGGGCAGGTGGACGTCGCGCAGAAGCTGACGGATGCGCTCATCGCGGCCAACGCGCAGCACCTGGCGTGGGCGGAGCCCAAGTGACCGTGAGCACCAAACAGACGGAGTCGGTGGGGGGAGCCGGGGAGCGGATGTCCCGGGCCGGAGCCGTGCTCGCCATCGACGGCGGGAACAGCAAGACCGATGTGCTCCTCGTGGACGACGAAGGGAAGGTGATCGCGAGCGCGCGCTCCGGCGGGTTCACCCCGCAGTCGAGCGGCGTGGCGGCCGCGATCGCGGTGGCCGCGCAGGCGGTGGCCGAGATCCGGGCGAAGCTGGGCCTGGGCAGCAGCGAACCGCTGGCCCGCCACCTGGCGGCTTACGTCGCCGGCGCCGACCTGCCCGTGGAGGAAGAAGCACTGGCCGTGGCGTTCGGGGCCGAGGGCTGGGCCGACACGGTCGAGGTCGGCAACGACACCTTCGCGCTGCTGCGCGCCGGGGCGAGCCGGCCGTGGGGAGTGGCAGTGGTGTGCGGCGCCGGCGTCAACTGCGCCGGCATCGGACCGGACGGCACGCGCGCCAGGTTCCCCGCGCTCGGCCGGATCTCCGGGGACTGGGGCGGTGGCCACCACCTCGGTGAGGAAGCACTCTGGCACGCGATCCGCGGCGAAGACGGAAGGGGCCCGCGCACGGTGCTGACCGACGCGGTCGCGGAGCACTTCGAGCGGCCCAGCGCGGAAGCGGTGGCACTAGCGCTGCACTTCGGCGAGCTGTCCGGCGACCGGCTCAACGAGCTCGCACCGGTGCTGCTCGCCGTCGCAGCGCAGGGGGATCCGGTCGCCCTCGCCGTGACGGACCGGATGGCGGAGGAAATCGTCACGCTGGCGAGGGTCGTGCTGGTCCGGTTGGGCATCGCGGACCGCGCGGCGGAGGTGGTGCTCGGCGGAGGGGTGCTACGCGCTCAAGTCCCGGTGCTGATGGACCGCATCGCCGCCCGCGCCGCCGCCGAGATCCCGCTCGCGCGACTCGTCGTCGTGGCGGAACCGCCGGTCGTCGGCGCGGCCCTGCTCGGCCTGGACACACTCGGCCGGAGCGCGGCGGCGGCCGCGGGGCGGGCGGGGGCCGCGGGCTGAACCCGGGCGGCGTGAAGCGGCGCCCCCTGTGCAAGTTCCGCGGCTGCGGGCGGGTTTTCCCTAGGTCAGAGCTTTGCCATGTGAAAGCGCCATCGAGCACTGATACATTTGCCGCGCTTCATCGCCGTTGTCGCCGTGTACTGCCTTGCCCACATTTGTCATTCGAGGATGTCGCCCGCTCCGGCCGAGGTGACGACGGATCCTGCCGGTGTGCGCGGGCGGGAAGGAAGGCTTGTGAACCTCATCAGGAGCGCCGCCGCGCGAGCGGCGGTCGGTGTGCTGGCCGCGGCGGCTGTCGCCGTGGCCGGACCGGTCACCGCTCGGGCCGCCACCGGCACCGAAGGCGCCGCCGCGAACGTCGCGCCGGTCACCGGCAGCCTCACCATCACCCCGAGCACGACGGTGGTGGGCGGTCAGGTGGTGGTCGTGGCGACGGCCACCAACAACACGTCCTCGACCACGGCGGCGTCGCTGGGAATCGAGAACCCCCAGTACGCCGCGGAGCACATCACCGCGGTGAGCGGTCACGGCTGTACGCCGCGCAACCTGCAAAGGCTCATCTACTGCGGCAACAACCTGCTGGCTCCCGGGGCCAGCATGACCATCACCGTGACGCTGACCGCCATCGCCAGCGGAACCGACAACTTCACCTCTTACGCGCGAGTCACGTACACGACCAACGACGTGTTCTCTTACAGGACGTTGACCGTCTCCTGACGCGAAGGCCCCCGGCGGCCGGACGGTATGCGAAGACGCTGTGTCGGTTGAAACGAACAGCATCGCGTACCGCCCGGCCGCCGAGGGCCTTTTGGCGGCGGCGCCCACTACTGAGCGCCGACGGTCGGGTCAGACGAGCTCGGCCTCAAGGGGCAGAACGAGGGCGCTTGTCCGGTTCAACTGGACAAGCGCCCTCGGTCGGATCTGCCGCCGAGCTAGATGAGCTCGGCCTCAAGGGTGATCGGCACGGCCTTGAGCGCCTGGGAGACCGGGCAGCCCTCCTTCGCCTTCGCGGCGAAGTCGGCGAACTCGTCGGCGGTGATGCCGGGGACCGAGGCGCGCACGCTCAGCCGGATGGCGGTGATGCCGGTGCCCGGCTGGAAGTCCACCTCGGCGGCCGTGTCCACCGTCGCCGGCGGGTTGCCCGCCTGGGCCAGCGCGTGCGAGAGGGCCATCGAGAAGCAGGTGGAGTGGGCCGCCGCGATCAGTTCCTCCGGGGAGGTGACCCCGTTCGGCTCCGCCGAGCGCGCCGCCCAGGTGACCGGGTAGCTGCCGAGACCGGACGAGTTGAACGAGACCTCGCCCTTACCCTCCAGCAGGCTGCCTTCCCAATGCGCCGCGGCCTTGCGAGTCGTTGCCACTGTTCCACTCCGATCCGATCGAACAAGCTGAGTAATCGTCACGATGTCTGGACGAGCCCTTATGGCTCAGTCGCCATCCTAGGTGGAGTGGGCGTCAGGACATCTTGTGCAGGACGTAGATGCCGAAGCCGTCCTGGTAGATCACCTTGTACGTCGCGCCGGGGTGCCGCTGCTGCTCGAAGCCGGGAACATCGGTGATCGGCGGGCTGAACCCGGAGACCACCTGGTCGAAAACGATGTACTCGGGCGCGGTCGGGCTGGCCGCGTTGCCCACCCAGAACGTGTCGTCGCGCGCCGAGAGCGGGGCCAGCATGTTGATCGTGGTCTCGACCGTGACGTTGTCCGGGACCAGCGACATCGCGTGGCTGAGCGCTTCTGTGCGCGGGTCGAAGGTGAACGTATTGGGGTCGAAAAGCTGGTTGTAGGGAAATTGCTGCACAAGGGCGAGCGAAACGGCGAGCATCGCGACGGCGCCGTGGGCGGACATCGCCGTGCTTGCGCGCCGCGCTCCGCGGCGAAGTGTGCCGGCAACGTCCGGCAGCGGACCCGCGGTGCGGGCACGCGCGATACCGTCGGCCGCCGCGACGAACAGGATCGGCATCAGGATCGCGTTGTAGTGCCAGGTGGTGCCCCAGAAGGTCGCGTTGGTCGTTATGAACCGCGAGCCCAGGTTCGGCACCGCGAGCAGCACCAGCGGCGAGCGCAGCGCGACGAACGCGGTGATGGCCAGCAGCAGGAAGATCAGTTCCAGCTTGCCGCCGGCGTTCTGCACGCTCTGGCCGATCAAGCAGCTGATCGGCTTCGCGCCGCCGGGCTGGGTCGGGTCCGCGCAGCCGCCCTTGTTCCAGTATTCGTACTGGTGGGTGGGGTTGAGCGACGGGATGATCCAGTAGACGGCCAGCAGCGAACCGGCGGTGCCTGCGGCGGAGACCACCGCACCGAGCAGGGTGCGGCCGTAGAGGATCAGGGCGATGCCGATCGGCAGGACGACCGTTATCCCCAGGTCTTCCTTGCACAGGATGAGGGGGAGCGCCCAGAGCGCGGCGGCGGTGTACTTGCCGCGCAACATGGCGCACAACGAGAACGCGATCAGCGGGACCGCGAACGCGATCTCGTGAAAGTCCGCGTCGATCGCCTCGGCCAGGCCGAACGACAGCCCGTACGCGGCACCGAGCGCGTACCCGGATCCAGTGCCGATCCGCTCGACGCCGAAGCGCACGATCGGCACGGCGGCGACCGCGAACAGGAACGCCTGCGCGACGAGCAGCGTGACCGGAGTGGGAAAGATCAGGAAGATCGGGCCGAGCAACCCGATGATCGGGCTGAAGTGCTCGCCGAGGATCTCGTAGCCGGGCGAGCGCGCGTCGTCGATCGGCGCGTGGAAGTGCGCGTACTGCTTGATCTCCTCGGTGAACAGGCCGAGGTCCCACGACGTCGGGGCGAAGCGGTAGAAGCGGGCCAGCGAGATCAGCAGGTAGACCGTCATCAGCCCGGCGACCAGCAGCCACGGACCGTAGGTCCGCAGCGACCAGCGGGGCGGGAAGGCGGGGAAGCGGCGGGGGGAGGCGGGCGGGGCCGTCTCGGAAGCGCCGGGTGCTTCCTCGTTGCGCTGTCCCAGGACGGTTTCCGGCCGCGTCTCGGTCAGCGTCGGGCCCGAATCCGATGCGGCGGTTTCCGGGCTCTCGGGAACTTCATCCGCATTGGTAAAGGCCATGGGGCGTAGGGTATCGACCGATTCGTGCCGTGGCCAAGAGTCGACACCCGACGCGTGCGGGGGACCGAGAATGGGCGCTGTGGAGATCGGTGACTTTACGGCGCTGCTCGAGCCGACCGGGCAGCAGTTGCTGGCGGAGTTGAGCGGGGGCGTCTACGCCGAGACGGCGGCGCTGTCGCTGGCGTCAAAGCTGCGTGATCGATACCCGGCGCCGCTGGTCGCGACGGCGTTGACGCAGGCCCGGTTGCGTTCGCATGCCGAGGCGAAGTTCGGCTCGGCCGCCGCGACCATGTACTTCACCGCGCACGGACTTGAGCAGGCGACACGGCGGTCCGTCGCCGAGTGGCGGGCGCGGCGGTACGCGGCGGCGGGCGTGCGGCGAGTCGCGGATCTGTGCTGCGGGATCGGCGGCGACGCGCTCGCGTTCGCCGCGGCCGGGATCGACGTGCTGGCGGTGGACCGAGATCCGGTCACGTGCGCGGTGGCTGAGGCCAACGTGCGGGTCGCCGGGCTCGGTGATCGGATCGAGGTGCGGTGCGCGGACGTCACGAAAGTTGCACTGGAAGGGTGCGACGCCGCCTTCCTCGATCCGGCGCGGCGGGGCGATCGCGGGCGCGTCTTCGACCCGGCCGCGTACTCGCCGCCGTGGGGGTTCGCGCTGGAGCTGGCGGAGCGGGTCGGGGAGCTGGGCGTGAAGGTCGCACCGGGGATTCCGCACGAGTTGGTGCCGGACGGGGCCGAGGCCGAGTGGGTGTCGGAGCGCGGCGAGGTGAAGGAAGCGGGAATCTACTTCGGGCGGCTGGCGGGGGAGCGGCGGCGGGCGACGGTGTTGCCGGGGCCGTGGAGCCTGGTGGCTCGGGGAGTGGGGGATCCGGAGCCGGCGGCGGTGCAGCGGTACCTGTACGAGCCGGACGGTGCGGTGATCCGGGCCCGGTTGATCGGTGAATTGGCGCAGGATCTGGGCGCGCGGACGATTGACGCGACGATCGCTTATCTGAGTAGTGATCGGCTTGTGCCGACGCCGTTTGCGTCGGCGTATGAGATCACTGACGTGCTGCCGTTCCACGTGAAGCGGTTGCGTGCGGAGGTGGCTCGGCGCGGGATCGGCGTGCTCACGGTGAAGAAGCGCGGCGCGGATGTGGATCCCGCGGTGTTGCGCAAGCAGTTGCGTCCCGCCGGGCCGAACTCGGCGGTGCTGATCGTCACGCGCGTCCTCGGCGCGCATATCGCCTTGCTCGCGCAACCTGCGCACCCATCGGGCCGACCGCGGTCTTCGCCGACGGCGTGAGGAAGGAGAAGTGCACCTGCGCGCCGCCGAGGGGTGAGCGGTCGATGTTGAGCGAGCCGCCGGTGCGCTCGGCCAGTTTGCGCACGATGTCGAGGCCGAGGCCGGTCGAGCCGACGCGCCCCGAACCCTCGCCTCGGCGCACCTTGCGGGCCGCGTCGTCGAGGCCTGGCCCGGCGTCGTCGACCAGGATCGCCACCGAGCCGTTGCCCTGATGCACGGTGACTTGGAACGCGGTGCCCTCGGGAGTGTGCCGGAACACGTTGCCGAGTACGGCATCGAGGGCTGCGGCCAATTCGGGGCCGGCGACGGGTACGTGCACCGGTCCGGACGCGCCGACCACGTGCCACGGCCGCTCCTGATCCTCGGCGAGCGCCGACCAGAACTCCATCCGCTCGGCGACCACCGCGGCCACGTCGCAGGACCCTGACGTCGCGGTGCCGCCGCGTGCCGCGCGGATGATCTGGTCGACCTCCTGCTCCAGCTTGGCGACCGCCTCGCGCGTGGACGCCGCGTTCGGCACGTTGCCGAGCGCCTGGGCGTTGAGCCGCAGTGCGGTCAGCGGCGTGCGCAGCCGGTGCGAGAGATCCGCGACGAGTTCACGCTCGGCGGCGAGCAGGTGGACGACGCGGTCGGCCATGGTGTTGAACGCCTCGCCGGCCTCGCGCAGCTCATTGGGGCCGTCCGCGGTGACCCGGACCGTCGTGTCGCCGTCGCCGAGCTTGCGAGACGCGTCGGCGAGATGCCGGGCCGCGCCGACGACGCGGGTGGCGAGGCGGTCGGCGACGAGCGTGGAACCGGCGACCAGCACGACCGCGACGGCGCTGAGGATCAGCCAGCCGCGCACCACGCCGTGGTGGATCCGCCCGGCGTCGATGAAGACCTCGATCAGCGTGAGCTGACCGCCGTTGACGACTTCCGGTTGCACCAGCACCGAGCCGCCGGGCACCGCGAGGGTTTCGGCGCGGCCCTGCGCCGAGACCGCGCTCAGCTGAGTCGGCCCGGCGTGGCTGGTGCCGAGCACTACCCCGCCCGGCAGCCGCAGCGCGATGTCCTGCGCACCGGACATGGTCTCCAGCGCGCCCTGCAGCTGTGTGCGGTCCATGGTGACGGCCAGCAGCGGCTCGATCGCGGCGATCCGCGCCTGGGCGTCGGCGAACGCACGCTGCGCCGCGATGTGGTCGATCGCGAAGCCGAGCGGGATCAGGAAGGCGAGGGCGACCATGCTGGTGACCGCGAGGGCCACCCTCGCCAGCGCCCATCTCATCGCGGCGGTTCGGTCAGCCGGACGCCCACGCCGCGCACCGTGTGCAGGTAGCGCGGGGCGCTGGCCCGTTCGCCGAGCTTGCGCCGCAGCCAGGACAGGTGCACGTCAATGGTCTGGTCGTCGCCGTAAGGCAGCTGCCAGACCTCGGTCAGCAGCTCGCGCCGGGTGACCACCTCGCCGGGCCGGGCGGCCAGATACGCGAGCAGGTCGAATTCGCGGCGGCTGAGGTCCAGCGGCCGGCCGTCGAGCCGTGCCTCGCGCCGCCGCGGGTCGACTTCGAGGCCGCCGACGCGCAGCGCGGACGGGACCTGGCCGGAGCCGGTTCGGCGCAGCAGCGCGGCGATGCGCGCGGCGAGATGACCGCCGGAGAACGGTTTGACCAGATAGTCGTCCGCGCCGGCGTTCAACAACCGGATGATTTCGGCCTCATCGTCGCGGGCCGTTGCGATAATCACCGGAACCTTGGTGATTGCGCGTAGCATCTTCAGCGTCTCGGAGCCGTCCAAGTCCGGCAGCCCGAGGTCGAGCACGATGATGTCACCCGGATCGCGACTGGCCTCGCGCAGTGCCGCGAGCGCGGTCCCGGCGCTGCGCACCGCGTGCCCGAATGCGGTGAGCTGATGGATGACCGCAGACCGGACGTCTGGATCGTCTTCGACCAGGAGCACGTTCGCCATAGCGTGGCACCGTAATCCATGGCCGGTGGAGAGGGAA
>DASUAR010000034.1:0-28968 GCA_035763685.1 Actinocrinis sp.
GGTGTCCATTGTGCCTTTTGACGGGTCGTGAAGAACCTCATGGCCCCGGAAATTCGGCGGCTGACCGGCCGTGGTTGGATGAACGGTGCAGGCGGACGGTGATCCAAGGGAGTGTCAGCGTTGACTGAGCCGAACGAGGGCGCGACGTCGGGTGACAACGGCACCGCGCCGGGCACGCAGGTCCGGTGGCGCGCCGAGTACGTCCGGATCGAGGTCGCGCCCGAAACGCCGCGGGTCGCCACCATCCGGATCGACCGGCCGAAGCTGAACCCGCTGGATTCGCACGTGCAGGCCGAGCTGAGGCAGGCGGCCGAGCAGGTGGCGGCCGATCCGGACCTGCGCGCCGTGGTGCTCTACGGCGGGCCGATCGCGTTCGCGGCCGGAGCGGACATCAAGGAGATGGCCGCTCTCTCCTACACCGACATGGTGCAGCGCTCCGGCGCCCTTCAAGACTCCTTCACCGCGATCGCGCGCATCCCGAAGCCGGTCATCGCGGCGGTCACCGGCTTCGCCCTCGGCGGCGGTTGCGAGCTGGCGCTGTGCGCGGATCTGCGGGTCGCCGCCGCGGACGCCAGGTTCGGGCAGCCGGAGATCAAGCTCGGCCTCATCCCCGGGGCCGGCGGCACCCAGCGGCTCGCCCGCCTGGTCGGCCCGGCCCGCGCCAAGGACCTGGTGTTCACGGGACGGATGGTCGGCGCCGAGGAGGCGCTGCGGATCGGCCTGGCGGACCGCGTCGTCGCGCCCGAGGAGGTCTACCCGACCGCGCTGGCCTGGGCCGCCGAGCTGGCCGCCGGACCGGCCTTCGCGCTGCGGGCCGCGAAGGACGCGATCGACCGCGGCCTGGAGACGGATCTGGTCACCGGCCTGGAGATCGAGCGGGCGCAGTTCGCCGCGCTGTTCGCGACTGCGGACCGCAGCACCGGCATGCAGTCCTTCATCGAGCACGGCCCCGGCAAAGCCGTCTTCGACTGATCCGATCTCAAGCGCGACTCCGAGTGCGACCCACAACACCCGGCGCGACCTCGTCGAACAACGTCGCGTCCGGCTTCGTGTTCACACAAGCCCGCGATGTCATACGCTGCGGGAGAGCGCACTTCCGTCTCCGACCGGGGGTCTGATGCCAGAACAGCTGGACGCCGCCCTTCCCGAGGTGGCCCGTGCGCGGATGGCCGAGATCCGGGCGAGCCACACCTGGGGCTCCGCGCTGAGCACGCAGGAGTTCGCGGCCATCACCGGCGCCGGTTTCGACCCGGTCGGCCAGGTGCTCGGCACGGCGGTGTTCCACATCGGGTACGCCGGGCGCTGGGGCTGCTCGGGCGCGTGGTCGTTCTTCGGCGGCACCGAGGTCTCCTCTTCCGCTTACGCTCCGTTCTCCCAGCTCGTGCGCACGATGTACGGCGCGCGGCGGCTGGCACTGGCCCGGGCGACCGCCGAATGCAAGGCGCTCGGCGGCGACGGGATCGTCGGGGTGAAGCTGCGGGTCGGGCACTTCCCGGCCGGCGGCATGGAGTTCACCGCGCTCGGGACGGCGGTGCGTGCCCGCTCCAAGAGCCGTCCCACGACGCCGTTCACCTCGCACGTCACCGGCCAGGAGTTCGCCAAGCTGCTGCACGGCGGCTGGGTGCCGACCGGGCTGGTGCTCGGCATCTCGATCGCGACCAGGCACGACGACTGGCGCACCTACGGACAGCTGCGCTGGACCGCGGGCAACCAGGAGGTCGACGGTTACACGCAGCTGATCAACCACGCCCGGCACGACGCCCGCTACCAGCTCCAGCTCGACGCGCAGGCGCACGGCGGGGACGGGATCGTGGTCGACGAGATGGAGCTGCGCATCCGCGAGCGCGAGTGCCCGTCGTACGAGAACCAGCGTGACCACATCGCCGAGACCACGTTCGTCGGCACGTCGATCGCCCGCTTCGACCGCAGGCCCGGCGGCACCGGGCTCAAACCACTGACCATCATGACCCTGAATCGGGAGCGCTGAGGATGACCGATCAGTCCATCCAGCAGGAGGCCGGGGATCTGGTCGCGCAGGGGGTGCCCGAGGACGCGATGCGCCGGCTCGCCCAGCTGCGTCCGGGCAAGGGCTCGATCTTCACCTCGGACCTGACGGTGAATGAGTTCCTGCTGGTGCGCGAGGCCGGGTTCCGGCCGCTCGGTCTGGTGCTCGGCTCCTCGATCTACCACGTCGGCCTGCAACTGGGCCGCTGGTCGAAGAACCAGGAG
This sequence comes from Actinocrinis sp., assembly GCA_035763685.1. Classification (GTDB taxonomy): domain Bacteria; phylum Actinomycetota; class Actinomycetes; order Streptomycetales; family Catenulisporaceae; genus Actinocrinis. Next base: position 2,230 of record DASUAR010000034.1, read on the forward strand.
ATGACCGTCCTGTCCCAGGCCATGTACCACGCGCGCGAGCTGGCGATGAGCCGGATGGAGGCGGAGGCCAGCGCGCTGGGCGCGGACGGCATCGTCGGGGTGCGGCTGGACGTGGAGTTCAAGGAGTTCGGCAACGACATCGCCGAATTCATCGCGGTCGGCACGGCGGTCAAGGCGGACGGCGCGGACCCCGGACAGCACGGCCACTGGCGCAACAACAAGAACAAGCCGTTCACGTCCGACCTCTCCGGCCAGGACTTCTGGACCCTGATCCGGGCCGGCTACGCGCCGCTGGACATGGTGATGGGCTCGTGTGTTTATCACGTCGCACACCAGCGTTTCGGCCAGGTGGTCGGGAACGCGGGCCGCAACGTGGAGATCGAGCAGTTCACCCAGGCGCTCTACGACGCGCGCGAGCTGGCGATGACCCGGATGCAGGCCGAGGCGGAGGCGCTGGACGCGGAGGGCATCGTCGCGGTGCAGCTGCGTCAGCACTCGCATACCTGGGGCTCGCACACCACCGAGTTCTTCGCGATCGGCACGGCGGTCCGGCCGCTGCGGTCCGACCACGTCATCGACCGCCCGAACATGGTGCTCAGCCTCGATGCCTGATTTCGAATCGCATGATCTGGTCCCGGCTGACGACAGCGGAGCCGGCGGCGGCGACCTGGACCGCGGCATGGACGTCGAACTGCTGGCGGCCGCGCTGCGCCGGGATACCGCGGATCTGGACCTGTACGCGAAGGTGCTGTCGGTAACGCTGGCCGACTCGCTACCGGCGGGAGCGGTGCAGGTCGAGCGCAGGCGGACGATGGCGGACCGGATGGCCGGCCGCGAGGGCGCGGTCATCAACATCGACGTGGCACTCGGCGAGCAGCGGCTCGGCCTGCGGATGGATCGCGGCCGGATGACCGGCGAGGTGTGCAAGGAGGTGCGCGGCATCGTGCTCTCCCGGCAACAGGTGGGCCTGGACGAGTGGATCAACACGCTCGCCCGAGCGCTCGCCGAGACGGCCGCGTCGAGCGCCCGCGCCCGCGAGGCGCTGGAGCGCTTTCTGACCTAGCGTCACCCCCGCCCTAGCGTCACCCGGACCCCGAACGCGAGAGAAAGTGACGGTCATGCAGATCACGTGGTTGGGTCACGCCGGGATCCGCATCGAGCAGGACGGCTACACGCTGGTCGTCGATCCAGGCGTCTTCTGCGAGCAGCAGGCGCTCGCCGCAGCGCTCGACGACGCCGACGGCGTACTCATCACGCACGAGCATTTGGATCATCTCGCCGAGGACGCGGTTAGGGCCGCGCTCGCGAAGAAGCCGCAGATCGAGGTGTGGACGAACAGCTCGGTCGCCGCTCAGGCCGAAGGCACGCCGGCGACCGTGCACGTAGTCGGCGACGGGTCCACGTTCACGGCGGGCGGCATCGAAGTGCAGTGCTACGGCGAGTGGCACGACCCGATCCATCGGGACATTCCCAGGGTCCGCAACACGGGATTCCTGATCGGTGGCAGCGTCTTTCATCCCGGCGACGCGCTGACCAACCCGAACGTGCCGATCGACCTGCTGCTCGTACCCTCACACGGTCCGTGGACGCGGACCGGCGACCTGATCGACTACGTCAGGGAGCTGAAGCCGAACCGGGTCTCGCCGATGCATGACGCGATGCTCAGCGAGATCGGTAGCAACTTCCTCGGGATGCTGCTGGCCGAGAACCCTGGCGCGGGACCGGGTACCGGCGCGCCGTTCTCGAAGATGACGCTCGGGGAGTCCTTCGAGCTCTGATGCGAATGCCCGGCCGCGCCGAGAGCGCGGCCGGGCATCAGAATCCAGCGCGGCGTCAGAACCTGGCCGGCTCGGTGTACGTGCCGTAGACGTCCTTGAGTACGCCGCAGATCTCGCCCAGGGTCGCCTCCGCGCGGGCCGCGTCGAGCATCGGCGGGATCAGGTTCACGCCGTCCTTGGTCGCGCCGTCACGCAACTCGGCGAGCGTCGAGCGCACCGCCGCGTCGTCCCGCTTGGCGCGGCGCTCGGCGAGCACCCGGTTCTGCTCGAGTTCGACCTCGTGCGAGACGCGCAGGATTTCGAGCGGCGCCTCGATGGTCTCGGTGTGCGCGTTGACCCCGACGATCCGCTTCTCGCCCTTCTCCACGGCCCGCTGATACTGGAAGGAGGCCTCCGCGATCTGGCCGGTGAAGTAGCCCTCGTCGATGCCGCGCAGCAGACCCGAGGTCATCGAGCCGTCCCGCCCGAGGTCCTTGATCTGCTGGAAGATCTCCTCCGCCTCGGCCTCGATCCGGTCGGTGAGCGCCTCGATGTACCAGGAGCCGCCAAGCGGGTCGGCCACGTTCGCCGTGCCGGTCTCCTCAAGGATGACCTGCTGGGTGCGTACGGCGATCTCGGCCGCCTTCGCGGAGGGCAGCGCGAGCACTTCGTCGAGCGCGTTGGTGTGCAGCGAGTTCGTTCCGCCGAGCACGGCCGCCAGCGCCTCGATCGCGGTGCGCACGATGTTGTTCTCCGGCTGCTGCGCGGTGAGGGAGACCCCTGCCGTCTGGGTGTGGAAGCGCAGCCACTGTGCCTTCGCCGTCTTCGCGCCGTAGATGTCGCGCATCCAGCGGGCCCAGATGCGCCGCGCCGCGCGGAACTTCGCGATCTCCTCGAAGAAGTCGATGTGCGCGTCGAAGAAGAAGGAGAGGCCCGGGGCGAACACGTCGATGTCCAGGCCGCGGGAGAGTCCGAGTTCGACGTAGCCGAACCCGTCCGCCAGCGTGTAGGCCAGCTCCTGCGCCGCCGTGGATCCCGCCTCGCGGATGTGGTAGCCGGAGACCGAGAGCGGCTTGTACGCGGGGATGCCCTGCGCGCAGTACTCCATCAGGTCGCCGATGAGGCGAAGGTGCGGCTCCGGCGGGAACAGCCACTCCTTCTGCGCGATGTACTCCTTGAAGATGTCGGTCTGCAGCGTGCCGTTGAGCTTGCCGATATCGACGCCCTGGCGTTCCGCGGCGACGACGTACATGCAGAACACCGGGACGGCCGGGCCGCTGATCGTCATCGAGGTGGTCACCTCGCCCAGCGGGATCGCGCCGAACAGCACGTCCATGTCAGCGGCCGAGTCGATCGCGACGCCACAGTGCCCGACCTCGCCGAGCGAGCGCGGGTCGTCCGAGTCGCGGCCCATCAGCGTCGGCATGTCGAACGCGACGGACAACCCGCCGCCGCCGGCCGCGAGGATGGCCCGGAAGCGCTCGTTGGTGTGCGCCGCGTTACCGAAACCGGCGAATTGGCGGATCGTCCACGGACGGCCGCGATAGCCGGTCGGGTACAGCCCCCGCGTGTACGGATAGTCGCCGGGCCAGCCGATCTGCTCGAAACCGGGAACGGCAGAGCCCGGAGGCGGGCCGTAGACCGGCTCCGTCTCGTTGCCGGAGATGGTCGTGGTGTCCCGGTCGGTCTTCGCCGCCTTGTCGTAGGCCGCCTGCCAACGCTCCCGGCCCGCCGCGATGCTCGCCTCATCCATGCGTCCAAAGTACTAGGACGTCCTAATACCTGTCGACGCGACGCGGTCGATGAGGGCTCGATTGGTCGCTCTCGCCTCACGAAGTACTTGCGTCTGCGCTACCGCGTCTGCGCCGACTATTGCGCGGCTTCGGCCGGCGCCGCGGACTCTGCACGCTCGAACGGCTCAAGCCGCTGGTCCGGTTCGGTGAAGCCGGGTTCGGTGAAGCCGGGTTCGGTGAAGCCGGGTTCCGTGAAGTCGCCGGCGGCGAGGCGCAGCGTGCGCAGCGTGTCGAACAGCGTGCGGTGCTGGTCCGGGTCGAGCGCGTCCAAGCCGAACTGAGCGGCCATCAGGTCCGCCGTCGCCTTCTCGACCACGACCCGGCCGTCCGGCGTGATCTCGGCCAGCACGCCGCGACCGTCCTGCGGGTTGGGCTTGCGCGCGACCAGGCCCGACTTGGTCAGCCGGTCCACGATGTTGGTCACCGAGGTCGGATGCACCTGAAGCCGCTCGCCGATCTTGGACAGCGGCAGCGAGCCGCGCCGGCTGAAGGTGAGCAGCACCAGCGCCTCGTACCTCGCGAAGGTCAGATCGTAGGGTTTGACGATCGCGTCCACCTCGGCCAGCACCAGCTGATGCGCGCGCATCAGCGAGGTCACCGCGAGCATCGACGTGGACGCGCCCCACCGCTGCCGCCATAACTCGAAGGCCCGCTCGACCGGATCGAAGGGCAGGCGGCCGCCCTGGCTGGCCTGGTTCGGCATCGGACCGTCTTTCTCCTTGCAGGTGGCCGGAGACTCAGCCTTCGAGCAGCGCCCGGTCGCGCACGGCTCCGGTCGCCGCCGAAGTGGCCAGCAGCGCGTACGCCTTGAGCGCCAGCGAGATCGGGCGGTCGCGGTCGGCCGGGCGGTAGCCGTTCCCGGCCTCCAGCGCGGCGCGGCGGGCGGCCAGCACCTCGTCCGGCACGTCCAAGGTGATCGAGCGATCCCGGATGTCGATCGCGATCTCGTCGCCCTCTTCGACCAGCGCGATCGTGCCGCCCGCGGCAGCCTCCGGGGAGATGTGGCCGATCGAGAGGCCCGAGGTCCCGCCGGAGAAGCGGCCGTCGGTGATCAGCGCGCACTTCGCGCCGAGGCCCTTGCCCTTGAGGAACGCGGTCGGGTACAGCATCTCCTGCATGCCCGGCCCGCCCTTCGGGCCCTCGTAGCGGATGACCACCACGTCGCCCGCGACGATCTGGTTGCCCATGATCGCCTCGACCGCCTGCTCCTGCGACTCGAACACGCGCGCCGGGCCGCGGAAGCTCCAGATCGACTCGGCCACGCCCGCCGTCTTCACCACCGCGCCGTCGGCCGCGATGTTGCCCCAGAGCACCGCCAGGCCGCCGTCCTTGGTGTAGGCGTGCGGGACGGCGCGGATGCAGCCGTTCTCCCCATCGGTGTCCAGCGAGGACCAGCGGTTCTCCGTGGAGAACGGCTCCGTCGTGCGCACGCCGCCCGGCGCCGCGTGGAAGAGCTCGAACGCCTCGTCGTCGGCCTTGCCTCCGCGCACGTCCCACTGGTTCAACCAGGCGGTCAGGGTCGGGGAGTGCACCGCGTGCACCGATTCGTCGAGCAATCCGCCCCGGTTCAGCTCACCGAGGATCGCCGGGATGCCGCCGGCCCGGTGCACGTCTTCCATGTAATACGACTTACTCAGCGAGGCCTTGTTCGGGGCCACCTTCGCGATGCACGGCACCCGGCGGCTGGTCGCGTCGATCTCCTTGAGTCCGAAGCCGACCCCGGCCTCCTGCGCGGCGGCCAGCAGGTGCAGCACGGTGTTCGTCGAGCCGCCCATCGCCACATCGAGCGCCATCGCGTTGCCGAACGCGGCGGGGGTGGCGATCGCGCGCGGCAGGACCGACTCGTCGTCCTGCTCGTAGTAACGCTTGGCCAGCTCGATCACGAGGGAGCCGGCCCGCTCGAACAGGGCGCGCCGCTTGACGTGCGTGGCCAGGGTCGAGCCGTTGCCGGGCAACCCGAGGCCGAGCGCCTCGACCAGGCAGTTCATCGAGTTCGCGGTGAACATCCCGGAGCAGGAACCGCAGGTCGGGCAGGCGGAGCGCTCAATGGTGCCGAGGGTGTCGTCGGACACGTTCTCGTCCGCGGCCGCCGACATCGCGTCGATCAGGTCGAGCTTGTCGTAGGCCACGCCGTCGCGGATGTGCGCCTGCCCGGCCTCCATCGGTCCGCCGGAGACGAACACGGTCGGGATGTTGAGGCGCAGCGCGGCCATCAGCATGCCGGGGGTGATCTTGTCGCAGTTGGAGATGCACACCAGCGCGTCGGCGCAGTGCGCGTTGACCATGTACTCGACCGCGTCGGCGATCAGCTCGCGGGAGGGCAGCGAGTAGAGCATGCCGCCGTGCCCCATCGCGATGCCGTCGTCGACCGCGATCGTGTTGAACTCCTTGGCCACGCCCCCGGCCTCGACGACCGACTCGGCCACGATCTCGCCGACGTTGCGCAGGTGCACGTGGCCCGGCACGAACTGGGTGAACGAGTTGGCGATCGCGACGATCGGCTTGCCGAAGTCCGATTCGGTCATGCCGGTGGCCCGCCACAGCGCCCGCGCGCCGGCCATGTTCCGTCCGTGAGTCGAGGTGCGTGACCGCAGTGCCGGCATGGTCGGCTCCTTGCCTGTCGCTCGTCGTTCGTCGCTTCAGCTTGTTACTCGCGGGGAATATCCTCCCACCTGGTCCGGGGCGCGGACCAGGTATCCCAAGGATTGGGACGCGCGTGGCGGCTTGTCTCGCGGCTTTTCGGGCACAGGTTGACCAGAACCTCGCTACAACGGCTTTCCGACACCTAATCTGTGTGGCCATGGACTGGAACAGGCGCCATTGCGCGCGGCGGGGGCACGTTCTCTACGAGCCCGTCGAACCGGAGTACCGCGACCGGATCAAGGCGCAGACGGCGCTCGGGCCGGCTTGGCGCTGCCTGCGATGCGGCGACTTCGTGCTCGAGACGCCGAAAGCGTCCGGCCCGGCGACCGACGCTCCGGTCGTCCCGCGCGGCAAGGCGCTGCGTTCGCTGCTGATCATGCGGCTGCTGGCGGTCGAGCGGGTGTTCCGGTTCGTGCTGGTCGGCGCGGCGGCCTACGCGGTGTGGCGGTTCGAGAACTCGCAGGGCGCGCTCTCGCAGTTGTTCGAGAAGGACCTCACCCTGTTCCGGCCGCTGGCCAGGCACTGGGGCTACGACCTGGACCATTCCTCGATCGTCGACACGATCCGCAAGTCCTTCAACTACAAGCACTCCACCCTCACCGTCGTCGCGATACTGCTGGCCGCGTACGCGGTGATCGAACTGATCGAGGCGGTCGGCCTGTGGCTGGCCAAGCGCTGGGGCGAGTACTTCGCGGTGGTGGCCACCGCGGCGTTCCTGCCGATCGAGATCCACGAGATCATCAGCAAGCAGTCCGCGTTCAAGATCGCCACCTTCGCCCTCAACGTGGTCGCCGTGCTGTACCTGTTGCTCTCGAAGCGGTTGTTCGGGCTGCGCGGCGGAAAGGCCGCGGCCGAACGCGAACTGCACAGCGAATCGCTGCTGGAAGTCGAGCAGGCGGCGGGCGAGGTGCCGGATCGGGGCGCCGAGGAGGCGCCGACTACCGCTGCGCCGGGCGCTGCCGCCGGCGCCGAATCGAAGGCCGGCAAGATCAGCGAGACCGGCGAGATCGGCGAGGCCGCGGAAGGTTCGCCGGGCCGAGCGCGCGCGGCGGTGCATCCTTCCAGCGAATAGAATGTTCATAATTCAACTACTGCAAGGTATCATGGGGACATGAGCCTGGAAGACACGCGTACCGCAGCGGGCGGCTCGGCGGCCACGGCCGCCGAGCCGCGCTGGCTGACCGACGCCGAGCAGCACACCTGGCGCGCCTGGCTCGAAGTCATGCGGTTGCTTCCGGCGCAGCTGGAGGACCGGCTGCACGACCGGCACGACCTGAACCTGACCGACTATCAGGTGCTGGTGGAGCTCTCCGAGTCGGCCGAAGGCAAGCTGCGGATGACCGAGCTGGCCAACCACACCTCGCTGTCGAAGAGCCGGCTCTCGCACCAGATCGGCCGCATGGAGAAGTCCGGGCTCGTCGAACGGCAGGACTGCCCCTCGGACCGGCGCGGCGCGTTCGCGGTCATCACCGAGCAGGGCTGGGCGGTGCTGCGTTCGGCCGCCCCCGGACACGTGGACGACGTGCGCGAGCTGTTCATAGACCTGATGTCGCCGGAGGAGATCGAGGTCGTCGGTCGCGCGATGGGCGTCATCGCCGGCAAGCTGCGCCAGTCGCCCGGCCTCGGCTGCGCGAACGCGATGGCGGAGACGCAGGCCGCGGCCCGCGCTCGCGCCGCGTCGTAACGCTCAGGCGCGGTAAAGATCAGGCGTGGCAAAAGATCAGGCGCAGTAGAGGCCAGGCGCGGCCAGGGTCAGGCGAAGCGGGCCACCGAGATGACGCCCACCACGAGGCAGTAGATCGCGAACGGCGTCAGCGTCCTGGTCTCGAAGTACCGCACCAGGAAACGCACCGAGATGTACGAGGCCACGAACGCGATCAGCGACCCGGCGATGGCCGGACCGATCACGCCCGAGTTCTCCGGCTTCGCCAGCTCCGGCAGCTTGTACAGGCCGGCCAGCAGGATCACCGGCGTGGCCAGCAGGAACGCGAAGCGCGCGGCGTCCTCGTGGTGCAGCCCCTTGAACAGACCGGCCACGATCGTCGCGCCCGAACGGCTCAGGCCCGGGAACAGCCCGAGGATCTGCGCCGCGCCGATCTGCACCGCCGTACCGCGCGAGAGCCTGGCCAGCCGCACATCGCTGGCGATCTCCGGCGGCAGCTCGCGGCCGTGCCGGTCCAGCTCCCGCTGCGGCTCCAGCGTCGCGGTGCTCTGCTTGCGCCGGGTGCCGCCGTTCACCATCGCGGCCGCCGCTGCCCGGTCACCGCGCCCGCCGCGTTCCGCCCTGCGCCCCGAGCCGCCCGCTCCCTCGGCCGCCGCGGCGCTCCCGCCGCGTAGCCGCTCGGCTCCGATGAGGATCAGCCCATTGAGAGCGAGGAACACCCCGGCCCATACCGGCTTGCCCAGGTGCTGGCGCAGCAGCTTGTCCAGCACCAGACCGGCCAGGCCGACCGGGATGGTGCCGGCGATCAGCAGCCAGGCCAGCTTCTCGTACGGGGTCTGGATCTGCCGGTTGCGGATGGAACTGACCAGCCCCTTGATCACGCGGACCCAGTCGCGCCAGAAGAACAGCAGCAGCGCGCAGGCCGTGGCCACGTGCAGCGCGACCACCAGCGCCAGATAGGGCGACTTGTCCGCGGTCATGTCCAGCGAGCTCGCCCAGCTGCCGCCGAGGAAGGCCGGGATCAGCACCGCGTGCCCGAGGCTGGAGACGGGAAAGAGCTCGGCCACACCCTGCACCAGGCCGATCACGATCGCTTCGAGATACGTCACGGTACCGGACAAGTCACAACCCCTGGAGATAGTCGGCCCTGAGTACCGGTCGGCAGCGGCTTGGACGAGCCGGTCCTCGGGCGCAGCGCGCGGCGAGTCAGGGAAACAATAGTCACTTCGTGAGGCCGTCTGGTGCGCGATACCAGGAATCCAGGGTCTCCGGCGGCACACCCATCGCGGCGGCCACGTTCTCCCACGGCATCGGCTCAAGACCGCCGGCCGCCAGTCCCACCACCTCGCGCAGCATCGCGTCCACCACGCGCCGCGCCTTGACCAGCGACGCGAGCGCGTTCTGGTACGAGCTGCGGTCGACCTCGCGGATGGTCATCGGCAGCCAGCCGTTGATCATGCCGATGAACTGCCGGCGCAGGTCTTCGTCCAGCTCGCCGGGAATCGTGACGGAACCGTCGCAGCGCACCTCGGCCAGCACCAGGCCCTGCTCGTCGCGCAGAACCGCGCGCACCGCCTGGTAGCTCTGGTAGCGGTGCACGTTGGCGCCGATCCGGTCCGCGCCCGAGATGTGGTCGGCGAAGTCGCGCAGCCGGGACGCGACCGAGGCGGCGTAGCCGCGGAAGGCGTCGCTGGCCATCGAACCGCCTCCGTCGACCAGCGCCTGCGGCCGGTCCACGACCTCGACCCCGGCGGTCGTCCAGTGGCTGCTTCCGGTCTGCTGGTCCAGCACTACGACGTCGTAGTCGATCCGGTCCGGGCGGTAGAACCTGGTCATTGGCGACTTACCCCCAATCGGAAACCCGCTGCGGCCGTGCGCCGTCCGCCACCAGCCGTGCGCCTCCGATGTAGTGGCTCGATTGGCTCCTTTTCTCGCAGGCCCAGTCAAACGAAAGGTGAACTCCGGGTGGCCGAGGAGCAACCGTTCGCAGCGGAAATCAGAACACGTGCGCACCCGGCCGCGACAGAGGCCTGACCAGCCTTCGCCTGATACTTCGACGAATCAGCGCACGAAAACAGCCGATACCCGAATGCGGGCGCCGGGCCCGCCGAGGCCGATCGGCGCGGGACCGTTGAGCACGAGCCGCAGCGCGCCACCGCGTACCCGATCCGCATAGCCCTCAAGGCGCACCGTCTCATCAGGGCCGGCGTCTTCACCGAGAGCAGATGCGATGAGTTCGGTCGCGTAGCGGCGATTCCCGAGCGCGATGACCTCGGCCAAGGTAAGGCGCACCGAGTGTGTCTTATCGGCGGCGACGGCAATCTCACCCACCGTCAGATGTACCGGATCCCCGACGATGAGCGCACCTGACAGGATCGGAAGCGTTCGAACGTCGTTGCGCCGAAGCAGCGTCGCCGGCTTCCACCCGCGGCCGCGCGCGCGGGCCTCGACGGTGCCACCGGCCGCGAGCGACCAGCGCCCACGTACCGAGCTGACCTGTCGTCCGGTGCGGACGCCAGGATTCGGCAGTTCCAGCGCGGTCATGACGCCCTCCACACAGCCGGTCTCAGCCCCGACACCTGGACAGGGGCCGCCGGGACCCGGAACGTTCCGAGGGTCCGGGGCGGGGGACGGTACCCAGTTGCCGATCACGCAGATCGGACCCGGCGATCCCGGTCAGCCCCGGCGGCTTCTCCTGTGCCCTTCACTGTTCCGCAGTTTCCTGTGGCCAGCCTAAAAACGAGGTAAGGGACCGGTGTGACTTGGCGGTGAGTGACGGTCAGGTTTCGCACGAGCCGCAGCGCACGGTCAGTCGGGCGAGGCCGAGCCGGGCGGCGAAGGAGCCCGGCCGGCGCTGCCGGTCAGGTTTCGGCGATGTGCTGAGCGAAGCGGTCGCGCGCCGCCGACCAGTGGTCATGGTCGAACTTGCCGGAGCCGAGCGCGTCGGCGGCCTCGTAGCCCATCACCATCGCGTGGTGCGTGTTGTCCGGCGTGAACAGGCCGTGCCGCCCGAACGTGGTCACGTTTCCGAGGTTCTCGACCCAGTCCTCGAGCACGGACAGATGCTCCCGATAGCCGCGCTGATAGACCGGGTAGACATTCCGCAGCCGCTTGACCTGGAGCCACTCGAGGCTGAGCGGCGGCAGACCGGTGCGATGCACGGCATCCCCGATCACGTCCGCCAAGTCCTCGTCCGAGGCGTTCCAGATCTCGTCCCCTATGTCGCAGGGCAGCTCGAAGCAGACCACCGAGCGGTCCTCGGGGTCCTCGGGATTGATCCGGTGGTTCGCCGGCTCGGAGATCCGGCTGACCGGAGTGCCGGAGGCCGGGATGTAGTGCACGTCGTGCTTGGTCCAGCGGCCGCCCCGATGCACCGCGTACACCAGCACGATCGCCCGGAAGCGCAGGTTGCCGCTGGCCTCGACGGCCTCGTACGGCGCGCCCGGCGAGGTCATCCGGGCCAGCAGCGGCAGCGGGAGCGTGGAGAAGACATGCCGCGCGCGCAGCCAGCCGCTCGACTCCCAATGATCGAGCCCTGACCAGCCGCCGCGCTCGGCCGCCGCCGTGTGGTGCTCGGAGCGGCCGAGCCGCACCGCGATGTCGCTCTCGCCGACGTCCAACCGCTCGACCATCGCGCCAAGCCGCAGCCGCGCGCCCGCGGTTACCGCAGCGTCGGCGAGCGTCTCGCACAGCTGGCCGAAACCACGGCGCGGGTAAAGGTACGCAAGCGATTCGCTGGACATCGCGGACCGCACCGACCGCACCAACGCCGCGAGCGCGGTCGGTGCACCGGCCTTGCGGCGTGCCTGGTCTGCGTCGATCTCGTCGCCGGACAGACCCCAGAGCTTGCGCGCGTATGGCGCGTACACCTGCTCATAGAGCGTCGGGCCGAAGCCCGCGCGCATCAGCTCGGCGTAGGTGTCCGGATTCTCAGGAGCCTTAGAGCGGCGCCACGGGGTCGAGATCGCCTCGAACGCGGCGCGGGCCATCGGCACGGCGGGCAGCGCACGGGCCAGCTCTCGCGGCTTGAACGGATAAGTGATCCACTTCTCACCGAGCAGCAGGCGCCCGTCGCGGTACCGGGTCTGCAAGTCACCGGCGAGCAGATAACGCAGGTCGGCGAGCACATACGCCGGCATGTCCGGGTTGAGCCGGTGGCTGCCGTAGTCGACTCGCACACCGGCCACGTCGAACGAGGCGGCCATCCCGCCGACGGACTCGGCGCGGTCGAGCACCACGACGGACAGGCCACGACGGGCGGCTCGCCACGCGGCGGAGAGCCCGGCCGGTCCCGCGCCGAGGACGACGAGGTCAGTACTGCTATTCAATGTGGCCGCTACTCATCCGAAGTCTGCATCCATGGCGCACTTAGCCTAGTGCGCTGCGCCTCGCTGCGTCACACGTACACGAGCACTGTTCTCTAACGAGCGACCGCGCAATCACCGAGTGTAGCCTTAACGCGGCCTTACTGAACCGCGCTTCACTCAACGGCGCACGCTCAGCGACGGTTCACTCAGCGACGGTCCAATCGGGGGATGAGGACCTCGACGGTGATCAGCTTGAGCGCGGCGGCGGTCGGAATCGCGACCAGCGCCCCGATGATGCCCAGCAGTGAGCCGCCGGCCAGCACCGCGACGACGGTGACGATCGGCGGCACGTCCACGGCGTGCCGCATCACCTTCGGCAGCAGGACATAGTCCTCGGTCAGGCGGAAACCGATGTAGAACAACAGTGTCGCGATGGCTACGGGCACTGACACCGTCAGCGCGACCAGGGTGACGATCGCACCGCCGATGGTCGAGCCGATGACCGGGATCATGTCCATCAACGCGACCAGCAGGCCGAGCGCGGCCGGGTACTGGATGCCCCAGGCGGCGGTCCAGACATAGGTGGCGAGTCCCGCGATCGAGGCGTTGAGCGCGGAGCCGAGCATGTACCGGCCCACTTGGCTCAGAATCTCGTCGCCGAGGACGCGTACCCGGTCGCGGCGCGAGGCGGGGACGGTGCGGTACGCCACCGCGACGATGTTAGGCAGCCCGGCGAGGAAGTAGATCGTCAACGCGACCACAGCGAGAGTGGAGGTCAGCGTTGAGAGTACGTATTTACCCGCGCCCACGATCCCGGTTACCGCAGTGGTGCCGACGCCGCGTGCGGAAAGCGCCGACTGCACCTTAGAGACGACGTGGTACTTCGCCTCCAGCCGCCCGAGATAGGTCGAGCGGTCTTGGATCTGTTGCAGCACGTGCGGAATGGCGTGCACGAGCGCGGTGACTTCGGTGGCCACCGGCGGCACGATCACCGCGAGGAATCCGGCGACCAGCGCCATCACGCCGAGGGCCACTATCAGCACCGCGCCGGCCCGCCGCATCGGCACGCGCGTCTGCCGGGTGAGCATGGTGACGATGGGATTGAGCGAGACGGCGAGGAACGCGGCGAGCAACACGGTGGTGATCACGCCGCCCGCGCGGGCAATCCCGCGCACGAGCAGATAAGCGGACAGTGCTCCGGCGGCGAGGCCGAAGGCGTAGGTGAAGTAGGAACGCTGTGGGAGTGCGGCGGCGAGTGAGGTGCCTGGTGTTGTCGGAACTGGAGACGCCGAGGCCGGTGCGGCAGCGGATTGCGGCTCGGCAGCAGATTCGGACCCGGCAGCGAACTCGGAGGGCGCCGTCTCGGCGGTGCCTTGATCCCCGGCGGGGGGAGTGGCCTCCTGGGCATTATCCGCACCCGCGCCGTTAGCCTGCCCGCCCGTGCCCATGGCCTAAAGGTACAGGCCGGTCGCCCCGCTGGAGTCGCCAAGCCGCTCGGCGGCGACCGCGTGGATGTCGCGCTCGCGCAGCAGCACGTACTCCACGCCGCGCACCTCGACCTCGGCGCGGTCGTCCGGGTCGTACAGCACCCGGTCGCCGATCTCGACCGTGCGCACGTTCTGACCGATCGCGACGACCTGTGCCCAGGCCAGCCGGTGCGACATCTGCGCGGTCGCCGGGATGAGGATCCCGCCGCTAGAACGGCGCTCTCCCTCCGCGCCGTCGGACCGGACCAAGACCCGGTCGTGCAGCATCTTGATCGGCAGCTTGTCGAGGGACGCCGTGCTACTGAGAGGCGCCGCGTTTCTAAGAGAAGCCACGCCTTCAGCGGGCACGACCGGCTTCTCGTCGTCGGACTTGGATCGGGGACTCACGCCCCGACGTTAGCGCATCTCGCTCGTGCCTTGGCACTAAGAGCGGCCGAGGAGTGGGGGGGCCGGGCTCTCGTGCCGATGACCTTCGCCTGGCTGCGTTGTCGTCGGTCGACGCAGAACCCCGCTGCGCCTCCCTCCTCCGCCTTGCCAGGCTCGGCCGTTTTAAGAGCGCCCGCGTACCGTGTGCAGCGCGACCATCCCGCCGATCACCACACCGAGACCGCCGAGCAACGCGGCAACCCGCTGCTTGCGCAGCTCCCCGGTGCGTTCCGAGACGAACTCATACTTAACCCGCAGGCCGCCGCGCCGCAGCAGGTCACGTGGGCTGAGCCGTTCGCTCAGTTCGTCGAGCGTCGAGGACAGGTGGTCGCGAGTGCGACCCAGGTCGGCCTCGATCTCGGCCGGCGACCGGGTGTCCTTCACCTCGATCCGCACCTCGCCGTCCCGATGCCCGTTCGTACCGCCATCAAGCTGCGAGCCGGCCACGTCGCCATGCGGCGTAACCACCAGGATCGGGTTGGCGGCCGCGGTGCCCTTGCGTCCTTCGTCCTTCGCCACGTCGATCACCCCCGGGTGGGTCCGACTGTCCTTGTTCTCGGCCATCGCTCGAACTCCCTCGCTCTCGCCGTCTCGGGACCGCTTACCCGCTTTTGCGGCTTTCCCTCGGCCCTGCTGCCCGCCAGCGCGGCCCGCGTCAGCCACCTGGCGCAGTAACGGTCCGGTCGGGTCATGAAGGGCGACCGTGTCGGCCCCCTCTCGTAGGCTGGTGACCGCATCTCAAGACCGAGCGACCAGAGCTACCGAGAGACAGGACGGCCAACGTGTCAGTGCGACTTGAACCCGGGACCGAGGCGCCGCAGTTCACGCTGCCGGACGCGGACGGCAAGCCGGTATCGCTGTCCGACTACGCGGGACGCAAGGTCATCGTGTACGTATACCCGGCCGCGATGACCCCGGGCTGCACCAAGCAGGCCTGCGACTTCCGCGACTCGCTTCAGTCGCTGGCGGCGTCGGGATACGCGGTGCTCGGGCTGTCCCCGGACAAGCCGGAGAAGCTGGCGAAGTTCCGGGAGCGCGACGGGCTGAACTTCCCGCTGCTGTCCGACCAGGACAAGACGGTGCTTCAGGCGTACGGCGCGTACGGAGAGAAGAAGCTGTACGGCAAGGTCGTCGTCGGCGTCATCCGCTCCACCTTCGTCATCGGCGAGGACGGGAAGATCGAGCTGGCGCAGTACGCGGTCAAGGCGACCGGGCACGTCGCGAAGCTGCGCCGCGATCTCGGTCTGGACTGATCAGGCCGGGCTTAGAGCACGGCCTGACGGGGCGTGGACTGACAGGGTTCTGGCTCCGCCGCGCACCGCACCGGAAAGCCCGCCGAAGCCGTATGCTCGCGGGTCAGCGGTTCGAGGAACCGCCGACTCAGTAGCCCGCAGATCGCGCGATCGCGGCCGCGAGTACACAAAGCGTCGAGGGGGACCACCGGTGACCGCTCAGGTAAGCCTGCTTCCATCCCACGTGACCCAGGGCCAGGGCCCCGGCGTCGCGTTCCGCATCGAGGGTCAGATCGTCCCGGTGCTGCATTTGGCCATGAACGGTCAGGTGCCGGTCTACTTCGAGCACCACGTGGTGCTGTGGAAGCAGCCGCAGGTGGACATCCAGATCATGCCGCTCAAGGGCGCGTTCAAGCGGGTCATCGGCGGCATGCCGATCTTCATGACGCAGGCGGTCGGCTTCGGTGAGATCGCCTTCTCCCGCGACTCGGCCGGCCAGGTCTTCCCGCTCAACGTGCCGCACGGCAGCGCGATCCTGGTGCGCGAGCACCAGTTCCTGGCCGCCACCGCGAACCTCGGCTACAACTTCGAGCGGGTGCGCGGCATCGGCTCGATGCTGTTCGGCAGCCAGGGCTTCTGGCAGGACCGCTTCGAGGCGCACCAGGGTGACGGGCTGCTGTGGCTGCACGCGCACGGCAACGCCTTCGAGGTGGTGCTCCAGCCCGGCGAGGTCATCGACGTGGAGCCGGGGTCCTGGATCTACCGGGACATGAGCGTCCAGTACTCCCAGCAGGTCTTCGGCCTCAAGACCGGGCTCCTCGGCGGCGGCGGGAACCTGGTGTTCAACCGGTTCACCGGCCCCGGCCGGGTCGGCTTGCAGTCCGGCTACTTCCACCCGGGCGGGGCCGAGGTCGGCGCGGCCGCGGGCGCGGTGGCCGGGGGAGCGCGCGGCGGGCTGGGCGGAGCGGTCGCCGGCGGCATCATCGGCGGCCTGCTCGGCGGCAACGGCTGAGCTGACGCGGCGTCCGGCGCGCGGCGCGGAACGCGAAGGGCGGTCTGGACTCCATTGTCCAGGCCGCCCTTGCTTGTGGGTGCGGTGATGCTCTTTGGTTCAGGCGGCCGGGTTCAGCCGCCCGCGCCGGTCAGTTGCCGTGTCCGTCGAAGCCGGGGATGGCGATGGTCCCGGTGTTGAGGAACGCGTTGTCCGCCTCGACGTTCGTGAACAGCAGCGGGAGCGGGATGGTGATGCCGCGCAGCACGGTGAGCAGGCCCGGGTTCGCCGGAGTGAAGGTCTGGTGGATCAGGCCGAGCACATCCGCCGTGAACGAGGTGGACCACAGGTGCACGTTCTCCAGCGTCACCGTCTGGCCCTTGCCGCCGTCGACGTACTGGATCTTGCCGCCGCCCTGCTGTGAGTACGTGATCATGCTCAGCAGCGTCACCTTGGCCGCGGTGAAGTCCAGCACCTGCTCCGGACCATCAACGGTCTGTATCGTCGTGACGCCGTTATAGGTCAGGCTGTACATCGTCATCGACGGGGAGGACAGGTGCCACGGCAGGTTGGCCGCCGTGTTGCCGTCCGAGCTGGCCGTGTTCGCCTTGATCTGCGATCGCGGCAGGCAGCTGCCGGTCGGGGACGGCGTGGCCTGAGCGCCTGCGCCGGTCGCCGCCTGCTTGACCGCCCCGCTGTGCGTGACCGACTTCGTCCCACTGGTCACCGAGCCGACCTTCGCGGCGCCCTGCCGCACGACGGACGCCACCGAACTCGCGGCGCCGCCCATCGTGCCGGTGGACGTGTTGACTGCCGCGCCCAGCACCGGAGCCGCTCCGGCCTTCGGCAGCTGCTCCGAGCCGAAGATCCAGGTCCACACGCCGTTGAGCCAGCCCCAGAAGCCGCCGCTCGACGTAGTCGAGGCGCTGGGCGTCGGGGTGGGCGCGGCCGCGGCGCCCGCGCTTGCGGCCGCCGCGCTGTTCGACGCGGATGCGGAAGCCGACGGCGAGGCCGAGGTGCCCGTGCTCTTCGTCGTGTTCGCCTTGGTCGAGCCGCTGGCGCTCGCGCTCGCCTGCGGAGTAGCCGTGGCGGACCGGGAGGCCGAGGCCGACGGGCTGGTGCTCGCCGGGCTGCTGGTGCTGCAGACCGAGGTGGGGAACGGCAACGCCGAGGACGTGCCCGCCGCGTTGGCCGGCGCGGCCAGGGTCAGCGCTCCCGCGACCGCCGCGAGGGTGATCGGAGTGGCGACCGCGACCAGGGCGCGCCGGCTCGTACCGTCAGTCCTCCGGGCGCTGGTCGGCACCGGTCTCCTCCACTTCCGGAAGGTAAGTCGTCGGGGCGTCCGCGCCCGCGCGGCTGCGGGCTTCGAACTCGGCCAGCTCGGCCTGCCCGGCCGGCGCGCCGTACGCCTCGGTCGTCATCGGGTCCGCGGCGCCCTGATAGGACCCCGCCTCGTGCGCCGCGCCCTCGCCGAACTCGCCCTGCTGCTCTTGCTCCTGCTCCGAGTGGCGCAGCCGACGCCGCAGGCGCCGGCTCGGCGCCTCCCAGCCCGGCCGCGGAGTCCACGCCACCGCGAGGCCGCCGCCGATCAGCGCGAGCAGGGTGCCGATCATGAAGCCGCCGAGGTTGGTGGCCGGCAGCGCGATCAGGCCGAGCAGGATCGAGGCGATCCCGGCGAACACCCGGTAGGCCGGGGCGAGCCAGACGGTCAGTCCGAACATCATCATCAGCGCACCGATGAAGAATGCGGACACGCCGCCGACGCCCTCGTGGATGATGTTGCCGATCGAGGACAGCGGCGCGAGCCACAACTCGATGCCGGCCAGGACGATGAGCAGTCCGGCTGGGAACGGCCGCCCCTTGCGCCAGTGCCGGAAACCGTGCAGCGCGCGCAGCGGCACCGGTTGGCTCGGCTCATGGGGGGTCGGGCTGTCAAGTGTGTGCGTGGTCATCGATGCTGCTCCGGTGAGAAAGGCGGCGGGCGCGGGGACTCGCGGCCCCGCACCCGCGCCTTGCGGTTGCGGACTGCTCAAAGGGACGGACTGCGCCGAACCTTAGTTGCTCCTAGAAGCAGGGGTTGTTGCCCATCGACATGTTCAGCGACATGTCGTGCAGCTGGAAGCTGCCCGCGTTGGTCGAGTACGCGACCTGCTGCACGCCGGTGAGCGTGGCCTTCTCGGCCTGCTGGCCGAACAGGCCGGGGGTGCCCTTGGCGCCGGTCGCGCTGCCGCTCAGCGTCGAGGCGTCCTGGCCGATGTTGATGTTCGTGAAGTCGGCCTCACCGGCGTTCAGCTGCGACATGTCGATGGTCAGGTTGTCGGCGTGCACCGGGGTCTTGCCGCCGCCCGCCTTGATGGTGAGCGTCACATCGCCGATGACCGGGATGCTGGTGACCACCGACTGGCAGAGGTCGGTGATGTCCGCCGAGGCGAACGCGGAGACGGCAGCAGGGAACTGCGAGCCGTCCGCGTGGTGGTCGACGGTGCCGTACTGCACGAATCCACTGCCGGTGAGCGACGAGGCAGTCAGCTTGAACTGCTGGCCGGAGACGGCGAACGAGGCCGCGATGGCGCCGTTGGCCATCGCGATGGAGAGTGCGCCCGCGGCGACGACGGTCGGCACCATTACTAGGCCGAGCCGTTTCCACGAGGTGCGCCCGAGAACCTGGGCGCCGGAGGTGTCCTTCACGTCCACTCCTGATGCGTTGCGCGGCCCGTGAGTTGGGGCCGTGGCGGAACCGAGGGACCGCGCGACCCGCGTTTCCACGGGTTCGACGCGGCGGTTGGCGCTGCGAGCAGTGCGCCGGCGGGAGCGGGGACCGCGCCTTTCCGGCACTCACCCGGTGGGGAACCGCTCTGGTCCCGCCGTGGGGGAGGGACCGGTCGGACCGGGTAGGAGCGATCGTGCTCGACACGTGCACGTAATACAAGGGGCTCGTTACCGACCGGTAACCAAGCCGTGGTGGTGCATTCCGGAGGCTTTCGACGAGCCGGGGCGTTTCTCCGGGGGTCGATTGGCGCGGCAGCCCGCAATTCCAGGCATTTCGCGCAGGTGCATGCTCGGGCGGTTACTTAGCGCGACCGGATTCGTAGAAGTGCTCGAAGGTAAATAGTTAGTAATGGACCGCCGTGGGGTCACTCCTTCGAGTGACCCCACGGCAGGTGCCCGTGTGCTATGCGGACGGTGCGTATCGGCAGGCTATGGCCAGCACGGATGCCGTATCGACGCATTTCCAAACAGGCCCTAACACAGCAAGCAGGCCAATAAGGCGTCTAATACGGCAATCCCGCCGAGACGGTTGGAACAGCAGCGACGGTTAGAACAGCAGCGTGGTCAGCCGGGCCCGGGCCGGGGCGACCCGCGGGTCCTGCGGGCCCAGCAGTTCGAAAAAGTCGAGCAGCAACCGGCGGGCCCGATCCCGCTCCTCGCCCGAGAAGCCCTGAACCGCGGCGAGCAGCAGCGCCAGGGCGGTGTCCGCGTCCCCGCTCGCCAGCGCGGCGTCCGCGGCGGCGCACTGCGCCTCGATGTCCTTCGGGTTCTGCTTCGCCAGGGCAAGGGCCGCGGCCGGGTCGGCGTCGCGGGTCCGGCGCATCAGCTCCACCTGCGCGAGCGCCGGCTTGGCCTCGGGGTGGTTCGGGTTCTGGCTCAGCACGTTCTGCAGCGCGCGGGCCGCGCCGTCCAGATCCTCGGCGGCGAGCGCGTCGTACGCGGCGGCGAGGGCCGGGTCCATCGGCAGCTCGGCCGGGCCGTCGGCCGCGTCCTCGGCGGTCGCGCCGGCGAGACCGAATTCCCGCTGCGCCAGCGTCAGCAGTTCGGAGATCCATTGCCGCACCTGAGCCTCGGGCTGCACTCCGGCGAACTCGCCGATCAGTTCCCCGGCCACGATGGCCTTCACCGAAGGAATGCTCTGCACCCGCAGCGCCTGTGCGAGACGCGGGTTGCCCTCAGCATCGACGCGCGCGAGCACGAAGCTCCCGGAGAACTCGGCGGCCAGCCGCTCGAGAATCCCGAGCAGCTGCTTGCTCTGCTCCGACCAGTCCGCACCCAGGTGCAGAACCACGGGCACCTTGAGCGAGCGCTCGAGCACCGAGGACTGGAAATCGGCCTCGGTCGCGTCCACCACGAAGGCAGAGGTCTGTGAAGCGGCGTCCGGTGAGGTCGGGTCCTGCGCCGCGGCCGGGCGCGCGGGCGGCGCCGGCGGTTGCTTGAGCGCGGACAGGTCCACCACACCCGACATGGAGAACGAAGGTCGCATGTGCTCCATTCTCACATCCCGCGCGGCTCGGATGGAGCGCTCGGTGCTCGGGCGATCGGGACGACGCGCGCCGGATCCGGCTGCGGCGGCGAAACCTCCCGCCCGGTCCCCACCGGACGCGCCCTCGGTTCTGCCGCCGCCGTGCCTCGCTCGCGGTACCGGAGTGGACGATTTCCGATACGAGTCGTAGCGTAGCGGAACCTGGCTGCGGACGGAAAGGCGGCGCGACGTGGCGTCGGTCACCGACAAGAACACAGACGCGTCTGCTGCGACGCCTGCATCTAATACGGCTCCCGCATCCAATCCGCCGACACCGCCGCCGACATCGCCGACGCCGGGCCGGGCCACCGGCCGTCCCCGCTCGGCCGACGCGGACGAGGCGATCCTGTCCGCCGCCCGTGAACTGCTGGCCGAGCGCGGTTGGGACGGGATGACCCTCGGCGACGTGGCCGCCCGCGCAGGCGTGGCCAAGACCACGCTCTACCGCCGCTGGCCGGGCAAGGCCGAACTGGTCGTTGACGCGATGGCTCAGCTCTTCGACACGCTGCGGCCGGTGGACGCCGGTTCCGTGCGCGCGGACGCCGAGATAACCATCAGGGACTTGATAGCGCTGCTGGCCCGCCCGGAAACGCAGACCGCCTTCCTCGCCTTGGCCGCGCACGCCTCCCGCGATCCGGGCCTGCGCGCCGCCGTGCGGGAGAAGATCATCGACCGGCAGCGGCACCTCGTGCACGCGGGAGCCTGTCGCGCCGCGGCCCGCGGCGAGGGCCCGCAGATCACGGAGCCCGATCTGCTGTTCGACGTGATCGCCGGCACCATGGTTCATCGAATGCTGATCGCCGGCGAACCGGTGGACGACGCCTACCTCGAACGTTTTCTCGATCTCGTACTCCCCGCCGCGGCCAAGCAGCCGGGTCAAGCGCACGCCTGATGCCGCGCCGGGATGACACTGCGCGATGGCGTCGTGCCGGTAAGTGTCCCTGGTATCCGGCACCGCGCACCACACGGTAGTGTCGCCCCGACCGCGAACCCGACCGGGGTGCGGTGTCGAGACGAACCGCAGTGCGTCGCAGCCGTCCGCCGCGGATGCCGCCTGTCCGTAATGCACGAACTGATCCGGAACAGCTCGAATACGCCCGGTCACCAACTGTAAGGGTTGAAAGTGGCGGCATGGCCGACTGGTCACGGTTGGGCAACAGGGACCGCCGCGCTCTTCCTTTCGATCTGAGGTTTGAGGCAGGGTCCATGGCTGGCGACGCCTACCACGGCGCCGCCGCGAGCAGCACCGCACACGTCGCGGTGATCCGTGCCGGTGTGCGTGCCTTACCGGGTCGCGCCGAGAACTCGGAAAGCCGCTCCGCTTGGGCCGCAAGGGTTTTTGAGGACGCGACTCGATGACGATCACCAGGGAGTCGGACGGGACTTTCATACCCGCCGCCGACGCCGCGCCGGCCAGTCCGGCGATCGAAGGGCGCTCCCTCGGCCGAATCGCGTGGAACCGCCTGAAGCAGGACCGGATCGCGATGGCCGGCGGAGTCGTGGTCGTCCTGCTCATCCTGGCCGCGGTGCTCGCCGGTCCGCTCTCCTCGCTCAGCGGCAACGATCCGGACACGTTGCACAACAAGCTGATCGACCCGAACTATCAGATCCCTTACGGCGGGATGGGCGGCATCAGCGGCGACCACTGGCTCGGCGTGGACCTCCCCAACGGCCGCGACATCTTCAGCCGCATCCTGTACGGCGCCCGGATCTCGCTCGGCATCGCCGGGGTCTCCACCCTGGTCGCCATCGTGATCGGCGTGCTGCTCGGCGTGACGGCGGGGTACTTCGGCGGTTGGATCGACGCGATCATCAGCCGGATCATGGACGTCTTCCTGGCCTTCCCGCTGCTGCTGTTCTCGATCGCGATCATCGGCGTGCTCCCGGACGACGCGTTCGGCCTGTCCGGCAACGGCCTGCGCTTCGGCGTGCTGGTCGTGGTGATCGGCTTCGTCTCCTGGCCGTACATCGGGCGCATCGTGCGCGGCCAGACCATCGCGCTGCGCGAGCGCGAGTTCGTCGCCGCGGCTCGCTCGCTCGGTGCCCGGCCGAGCCGGATCATCCTGCGCGAACTCATGCCTAACCTGCTCGCCCCGATCCTGGTGTACGCCACCTTGCTGATCCCGGCCAACATCCTGTTCGAGGCCGGGCTCTCCTTCCTCGGCGTCGGCGTGAAGGACCCGACGCCGTCCTGGGGCGCGATGATCAACTCCGCGATCGGCACCTTCCAGATCGACCCGGAGTACCTCATCGTGCCCGGCGCCGCGATCTTCATCACCGTCCTGGCGTTCAACCTGCTCGGTGACGGGCTGCGCGACGCCTTCGACCCGAAGGGGTCGCGTTGAGTGCGGCCGCGCGCGACGAGGCGCGCACCACCGCCACCACCCACCCGGTCAACAGCCGGCACAGTAACTCGCACACTGAGGGGTTTCTCCGCACCATGCGAAAGTCCAAGCTCATCGCCGCGGCCGCGGGCGTGATAGCCGTCGCCACCGCCGCGTCGGCCTGTGGCAGCTCTTCCTCTGGCGGCGTGAACTCGTCGACGAGCAGCTTCAACGCCGGCATGACCACGATCGTGAACCCGTCATCGCACCAGGGCGGCGTGCTGCGCATGGCCCTGGTCTCCGACTGGGACTCGATGGACCTGGGCAACACCTACGACGCGTTCGCCTGGGACTTCGCCCGGCTCTACGGCCGCTCGCTGCTGAGCTGGAGGCAGGCGCCCGGCTCCGCGGGCCTGCAACTCGTGCCCGACCTGGCCACCGACACCGGCGAGGTCTCCGCCGACGGGCTGACCTGGACCTACCACCTGCGTGACGGCGCCACCTACCAGGACGGCAGCACGATCAGCGCGGCCGACGTGAAGTACGCGATCGAGCGCTCGAACTTCGGCCAGGACACCCTGCAGTTCGGTCCGAACTACTTCGCCAAGGTGCTCCAGGACAAGTCCCACTACCAGGGCCCGTACTTGGACAAGAACCCGGCGGACGGCGTCTCGGGCATCGAGGTCGACGGCACCGACACCATCAAGTTCCACCTGACCAAGAAGTTCTCCGACTTCCCCGAACTGGCCGCGCTGCCCTCCACCGCCCCGGTCCCGCGGGCCAAGGACACCGGCGCGAACTACTTCAAGTCGATCGTCTCCTCCGGCCAGTACGAGATCTCCTCCTACCAGCCGGGCAAGGAGGCGGTGCTGGTGCCTAACCCGAACTTCAAGGCGGACACCGATCCCGAGGGCATCCACAAGGTCACCGCCGACAAGATCGACGTGCAGCTGAACGTCAACCAGGACCAGATCGACCAGGAGTTGCTGCACGGTCAGCTCGACGTCGACCTGGACGGCACCGGCGTCGGCACCACGGCCCAGTCGCAGATCCTGGCCAACCCGACGCTCAAGGCCCAGGCCGACGACGGCTACACCAACGCGCTGACGTACATGACGATCAACACCCAGGTCAAGCCGTTCGACAACCTCGACTGCCGGCGCGCGATCGAGTATGCGGTGGACAAGACCACGGTGCAGTCCGCGCTCGGCGGTGCGCTCGGCGGCGGCGACATCGCCACCACCCTGCTCACCCCGGACATGGCCGGATACGCGCAGTCCAACCGTTACCCGACCCCCGGCAACCAGGGCGACCCGCAGCAGGCCCAGCAGGCGCTGACCAGCTGCCGGCACGCCGAGCCCGGCCAGTTCAACAACAACGACTCGCTGGACGTAAAGCTCTCGGCCCGCGCCGACCGGCCCAAGGAGGTCAACGCCGCGATCGCCATCCAGGCCGCGCTGAAGCTGGCGAACATCAACGTGCAGATCGAGAAGTACCCGTCGAACAAGTACTTCGGTTCCTTCGCGGGCAACGACTCCTTCGTCAAGTCGAACAAGATCGGCCTCTCGATGATGAAGTGGGGTGCGGACTGGCCGGACGTGTTCGGTGACCTGGACCAGGTCATCACGCCGGACGGCATCCACCCCGGCAGCGGCTCGACCAACCTGGGTGACTACAGCAGCCCGCAGGTGCAGGACCTGTTCGCCCAGTACCTGTCCACGACCGATGCCACGGCTCGCAACAAGATCGGTGCCCAGATCGACCAGCAGGCGATGGACGACGCGGCGGTGGTGCCGCTGTCCTACAACAAGGCGCTGATCTATCACCCGGCGAACGTGACGAACTGGTTCGAGCAGCCCTCGTTCGGCGAGCCGGACTTCTCCGTGCTCGGCGTGTCAGGCAGCTGATCCGCGGCGCCACCGAACAGGCACCACCCCGTCATTCGAAGGCAGGTGAACGGCGAGCGGCGGCCCCGATCCCGGATCGGGGCCGCCGAGCCACCATCCCGATGCTGACCAACCACCGATGCTGACCTACATCGTGCGGCGTCTGCTGGCCGCCGTCGGCCTGCTGCTCGTGATCACCCTGATCACGTTCTGGATCTTCTTCGTCCTGCCGCAGTGGGCCGGTCAGACCCCGCAGTCGCTGGCCGCAGGCTACGTCGGCAGGCAGCAGAACCCTGCCGCGTTGCAAGCGGTGATCGACCGCTTCGGCTTCGACAAGCCGCTGTTCGTGCAGTACTTCGACTACGTCGTCGGCATCGTCGGCGGCCGCACGTACAGCGACGGTGTCTCGCTGATTCGCTGCAACGCGCCGTGCTTCGGGTACTCCTTCAAGAACTTCGAGCAGGTCTGGCCGACGCTGCTCAGCCGCGCCCCGGTCACGCTCTCGATCGCGATCGGCGCGGGTGTGCTGTGGCTGGTGTTCGGCGTGTTGTCGGGAGTGATCTCCGCAGTACGTAAAGGCAGCATCGCCGACCGGGCGTCTATGGGAATCGCACTGGCCGGTGTGGCGCTGCCGGTGTACTTCGTCGGCCCGCTGCTTGAGGCGCTTACCGGCCAGTGGAGTACCAAGTACGTGCCCTTCCTCAGCAATCCACTGCAATGGGCACAGCACCTGCTGATTCCCTGGATCGCGCTGGCATTCGGCTACGCGGCGCTGTACGCACGCATGACGCGCGCCGGCATGCTCGATGCGCTTAACGAGGACTTCGTGCGTACCGCGCGGGCGAAGGGCGTAAAGGAACGCAAGGTGCTCTACAAGCACGCGCTGCGTTCCGCGCTGACGCCGATCATCACCATCTTCGGCATGGATCTCGGCACGGTGCTGGGCGGCGCGGTGCTCCTTGAGGTGGCGTTCTCGCTGCCCGGCCTCGGGTTGCTGGCGGTGAACTCGATCCAGCAGGACGACTTCCCGGTGATCATGGGCGTGACGTTGATCGCCGCGTTCTTCATCGTGGTCGCGAATATCGTGGTGGACGTGCTGTACGCCATCGTGGACCCGCGGGTTCGGCTGTCATGAGCGGACGCCACGGCAAGAGCGTTCCCGCGGCCGAATCGGATCCGGGCGGGAGCGAGGGCTTTTCCCGCGGCCCGGGTCGCCGCCGCGCTCCCGCGCGCGAGCCCGCTCACGAGCACGACGACATCAACGTCGATCTGTCGATCGAATACGAACTCACCCGGTTCCCCGAGTTCGTCGGCCGTCGCGAGGTCCAAGGCGCGCAGCCGTTCCTCGACGTACGGGACCTGCGAGTGCACTTCCCGACGCAGGACGGCGTCGTCAAGGCGGTGGACGGCCTCAGCTTCCGGGTCGAGCGCGGAAAGACGCTCGGCATCGTGGGCGAATCCGGCTCCGGCAAGTCGGTCACCTCGCTCTCGCTGCTTGGTCTGCACCCGCGCCCGGACAAGCGCGGCCGCGGCGGCGCGCGGATCTCGGGCGAGATCTGGCTGGACGGCGAGGACCTGGTCGACGCGGCCCCGGAGCGGCTGGAGGAGTTGCGCGGCGACAAGCTCGCGATGATCTTCCAGGACCCGCTGTCCGCGATGCATCCGTATTACACGGTCGGGGAGCAGATCGCGGAGGCGTACCTGGTGCACAATCGCGCGTCCAAGGCGGTGGCCCGCAAGCGCGTGATCGAGATGCTCGACCGGGTCGGCATCCCGCAGCCGGACGCGCGGGTCAACGACTACCCGCACCAGTTCTCCGGCGGTATGCGCCAGCGCGCGATGATCGCGATGGCGCTGGTGTGCGACCCGAAGCTGCTGATCGCGGACGAGCCGACCACGGCGCTTGACGTGACGGTGCAGGCGCAGATCCTGGACC
>DASUAR010000035.1:0-4794 GCA_035763685.1 Actinocrinis sp.
GCGCGGGCTGCGGGTCACCATGCAGAAGCTGGACCCGTATCTCAACGTCGATCCGGGCACCATGAACCCGTTCCAGCACGGCGAGGTGTTCGTCACCGACGACGGCGCCGAGACCGACCTGGACATCGGCCACTACGAGCGATTCCTCGACACCGACCTGCACGGCTTCGCGAACGTGACCACCGGGCAGGTGTACTCCACGGTGATCGCCAAGGAGCGGCGCGGCGAGTACCTCGGCGACACGGTGCAGGTCATCCCGCACATCACCAATGAGATCAAGGCGCGCATCCTGGCCATGGACGCGGTCGAGGTGGACGGCGCCCCGGTCGACATCGTGATCACCGAGATCGGCGGCACCGTCGGCGACATCGAGTCGCTGCCGTTCCTCGAGGCGGCCCGGCAGGTGCGGCACGAGATCGGCCGCGGCAACTGCTTCTTCCTGCACATCTCGCTGGTCCCGTACCTCGGCCCGTCCGGGGAGCTGAAGACCAAGCCGACGCAGCACTCGGTGGCCGCGCTGCGCTCCATCGGCATCCAGCCGGACGCGATCGTCTGCCGCGCGGACCGGCAGATCCCGGAGTCGATCAAGCGAAAGATCTCGCTGATGTGCGACGTCGACGAGGAGGCGGTGGCCACCGCGGCCGACGCGCCGTCGATCTACGACATCCCGAAGGTCCTGCACGCCGAGGGCCTGGACGCCTACGTGGTGCGCCGCCTCGACCTGCCGTTCCGGGACGTGGACTGGCACGCCTGGGACGAGCTGCTGCGCCGGGTGCACCGCCCCAAGCACGAGGTGACCGTCGCGCTGGTCGGCAAGTACATCGACCTGCCGGACGCGTACCTGTCGGTGACCGAGGCGCTGCGCGCGGGCGGGTTCGCGAACGACGCGCGAGTGAAGATCAAGTGGGTGGCGTCGGACACCTGTGAGACGGACGCCGGCGCGGCAAAGCAGCTCAAGGACGTCGACGCGGTGTGCATCCCCGGCGGCTTCGGGGTGCGCGGCATCGAGGGCAAGATCAACGCGGTGAAGTACGCCCGCGAGCACAAACTGCCGACCCTCGGGCTGTGCCTCGGCCTTCAGTGCATGGTGATCGAGGCGGCGCGTCATCTGGCCGGGCTGGCCGGCGCCGGCTCCAGCGAGTTCGACGAGAACATCCCTGACCCGGTCATCTCGACCATGGCGGATCAGGTCGACATCGTCTCCGGTGACGGCGACATGGGCGGCACGATGCGCCTCGGCCTGTACCCGGCGGTCCTGGCCGAGGGTTCGATCGTGCGCGAGCTGTACGGCGAGGCGAAGATCGACGAGCGGCACCGGCACCGCTACGAGGTCAACAACGCCTACCGGGAGAAGATCGCGGCCGGCGGCCTGGTGTTTTCGGGAACCTCCCCGGATGGCCGGCTGGTCGAGTTCATCGAACTGCCGCGGGAGATGCACCCGTACTTCGTGGCGACGCAGGCGCATCCGGAGCTGCGTTCCCGGCCGACCCGGCCGCACCCGCTGTTCGCCGGCCTGGTCGCGGCAGCGGTCGCGCGGCGAAACGGAAATAGCGGCGGCAGCAACGGGAGCGGCAAACAACGCGCCTAGGCAGCACGCTTAGGCAGCGCATTCAGGCAACGAGCGGTCGCGCAGATGACGCCGCGTAAGATCTCCGGCATGCCTTTCACATTGGCGGACAGCCCCGAGGAATGGCCGGTTGAACTCACCGAAGACCTGGCGTCCGGTGGGATCACTACGTACCGCCGCGACAGGGTACGCATGCCGTCGGGTAAAGCGCAGGACCGCGAGTACACGCTGCATCCGGGCGCGGTAGCGATTCTGGCGTTGGACGATGCGGACCGCGTACTCGTGATCACGCAGTATCGGCACCCGGTGCGGCATCGGTTGGTGGAGTTGCCCGCCGGGCTGCACGACAACCGTGGCGACGGCGAGACGCCGCTGGTGGCCGCGCAGCGAGAACTGTGGGAGGAGACGGACCTGCGAGCGGCCGACTGGCGCGTGCTCGCGGACTTCTACAACACGGCGGGCTCCTCCAACGAGGCGAGCCGGGTCTATCTGGCGCGCGGCGTCGAGACCGCGGACGGCGACCTGCACGACCGCGAGGACGAGGAGGCCGATATGCAGATGGAGTGGGTGCCGTTCGAGGACCTCCTGCAGGCTGTGCTTGCCGGGAAGGTCGGCACGGCGGCCACCGTCATCGGAGTGCTGGTTCTGGCGGCGGCACGGGGACGTCCGGAAGGCCTGGACTCGCTGCGCCCTGCGGACGCACCCTGGTCCGCGCGGCCGTTTTAGAGAGTGCGGTAGATGCCCGCCTCCAGCCTTCAAAACCAAGGCGCGGGGCGGGCTTTTCCATGGAGCAAGAGCCCGCGAGGCGACACTCCGTCCGGGCTTGCCGCAAACCCGACGCAGCGTGTAAGGCGGCTTTGACCATGTGGCGGAGCATGCGCGGATTAGGATTTCCACAACCGGCAACCGGCTCGTCCCGGTTGGGCACGGTTTTCCCGACATAGTCGTTTTCGCTCAAAGGACGATACGCCGTGAAGGTCGGTATTCCCCGCGAAGTCAAGAACCACGAGTACCGGGTCGCGATCACCCCGGCGGGTGTCCACGAGTTGACCCGCGCAGGGCACCAGGTGTTCGTCGAGGCCCAGGCCGGAGTCGGCTCCTCGATCCCGGATGCGGACTTCGCCGCCGCCGGGGCCGAGATCCTGCCGAGCGCCGACGAGGTGTGGGCGACCGGCGAGCTGATCCTGAAGGTCAAGGAGCCGGTGGCGAGCGAGTACCACCGCATCCGGCGGGACCAGACCCTCTTCACCTATCTGCACCTGGCCGCATCGCGCGAGTGCACCGACGCGTTGCTGAACGCGGGCGTCACGGCGATCGCGTACGAGACGGTGCAGCTGCCGAACGGCTCACTGCCGCTGCTCGCCCCGATGTCAGAGGTCGCCGGCCGGCTGGCCCCGCAGGTCGGCGCGTACAACCTGATGCGCTTCTCGGGTGGTCGCGGTGTGCTGCCGGGCGGCGTGCCCGGTGTGGCGCCGGCAAAGGCGGTGGTGATCGGCGCGGGCGTGTCCGGTTGGCACGCCACGACGATCGCCGCCGGAATGGGCTTCGAGGTGACGCTGCTCGATCGCGACATCGCCAAGCTGCGCGAGGCCGAGAAGGTCTTCGGCAACCAGATCAAGACCCTGGCTTCGAACGCGTTCTCGCTGGAGCGCGCGGTGCTGGAGGCCGACCTGGTGATCGGCGCGGTGCTGATCCCCGGTGCCAAGGCGCCGAAGCTGGTGACCAACGAACTGGTCTCGCGGATGAAGCCGGGTTCCGTGCTGGTGGACATCGCGATCGACCAGGGCGGCTGCTTCGAGGACTCGCGGCCGACCACGCACGCCGAGCCGACGTTCAAGGTGCACGAGTCAGTGTTCTACTGCGTCGCGAACATGCCCGGCGCGGTGGCGAACACCTCGACGTACGCGCTGACCAACGTGACGCTGCCGTACGCGCTTGAGCTGGCGAACCGGGGTTGGCGGGAAGCCTGCCGCGCCGATCACGCACTCGCGCTTGGTCTTAACACCCACGCCGGCGAGCTCACCTACACGCCGGTCGCCGAGGCGCACAGCCTGCCGTCGCTGAAGCTCGACGAGGTCCTGGCCTGAGCCTTAGACCGGCGCGAAAAACGCGGCGAGGACACAAGACCGGCCCGCGCTCTGATTCGAGAGCGCGGGCCGGTCCTGTATCGCTGCTGTGCACCGCTACTGCATAAGAACTCTTATTGCGCCGGATTACCGGTGAATCCGACCGGATCAGACCTGCGGCGGCTGCTGCCAGGTCGGGGGCTGCTCTCCGGGCGGGGTGGCGGTTCCCGGCGGGATGTACTGGCCGCCCGGCGCGACGCCCTCCTGTGGCTGCGGGCCTTTGAAGGCCGCGGCGAAGTTGTTAAGGGTGCCGCCAACCGCGGTGAACGCGAGGTACGCGAACACCGTCGCCACCACGCCGAGTACCAGGCCGATGTAGGTGCCGAAGTCCGCGCCCGCGGACCCGAAGGCGTCCGACACCGAGGGGTAGCTCAGCCAGCGAATCAACACAATGATCGTGGCGAGCAGCGAAGCCGCACCGATCGCGGCGAATCCGCCACGGAGGCTGACATTCTGCCCAACCGCCGGCAGCGCGACGAGCGCGCCGATCGCGAACAGCAGCAACATCGGGAACCAGGCCCAGAAGCCGACGTCCCAGGCGTTTGCGGATGCGCTACCGCCGGCGATGACCCCCAGCTCGCCCTTGAAGCTCACCGAATACCACGGCAGGAAACTGTCGATGAACGCGAGCAGTCCAACTATTGCCAGGACGCGCTCGGTGCGACCGAGCTTCGTCAGATCCATTTGCCCTTACCCCTCCTAGGTGCGCGCCGACTAGCGTCAGCGGCGACCCGCGACTCCAGCGCGGGCTGCCATACTTGTACAGCGTGTGACCCACCTCGGATAGGCTTCGCAGGCGAACCGTGCCCTTAAGGGCAGGCAAGGATCAACAGCCGGGCATTCTGGCGCGGCCTTCCGTTCGCACAGCCGTTTCTGACTGCCCATCGACGGCTCATCACACGTCCGACAAGTCGACCGAGACCTTCCCGTGATGATGATTTGTCGACGAAATCTCGTGACCCTGCGCGCGTTGCGCCACCAGAGCGACCTCTCCTTGCTGTAATTGGAGGGTCCCGCCTAGAGTCGAGGCACTCTGGCGTCAGGACGATGAATACATAGGTCGACAATTGGCGCCGCAACGGTGGACACTGCTGTCGGGGC
>DASUAR010000036.1:0-116934 GCA_035763685.1 Actinocrinis sp.
CGAGGCGGCGGAGTTCTGCGCGGTTTGCAGCGCACCGCTGGGACTGGCCGAACCGGACAACGCCGCCTGCACCGCGGTCCACAACGGCTGCGAGATCTTCGGGTACTTCGTCCCAAGGTTGTCACTCGTACGACCCTTGGCAGCCTGAACCGCCTGGATCCACGGAACCAGGTCGCTGTCAGTGCTCTGCTTCTGCTGCACCGCCTGCGTCGCGCCGATGTAGCCGAGCGCCGTGTCCGTCGTGTAGGCGTTGTCCGCGCTGCTCAGGCACGCCACCAACTTCTCGCTGGTGGCGTAGCGGGCCGTGTCGCCCTGCACCGGCACGGTCACGAACTCACCGCCAGTCGGTGCCGGAGCCGTCCCGCCGTTCTTCGCCGGGATCGGGATGATCCCGTACGGGAACCCGGCCTTCTTCGCGTTGCTCAGCTGCCAGGTGCCGTTCTCGGCGAACCCGACCTGGCCGGTCGCGAATTCCTGCCAGCTGGTGGTCTGGGTGTCCTGCAGCGCGGCGTTCGGCGCGTAGCCGTCCTTGATCCAGGTGGTCCACAGCGTCAGCGCGTCGACGGCCTGCGGCGAGGACAGGTTGGTCAGGTTCGCCCCGGCGCCCCAGAACCAGGGCAGGAACTGGAAGCTGCCCTCCTCGGTCCCGATCGCCGAGATCGAGATCCCCTTCTTACCCGCGGCCTTGATCTTCGCCAGCGCCGTGTTCAGCGAGGCCCAGTCCTTCACGCTGGCCGGATCCACGCCAGCGGCCTGCAGAACGTTCTTGTTGTAGTACAGCGCGAGCGTGTTGGCGCCGATCGGGGTGCCGTAGGTCTTGCCGTTGAGCTGCCCGGCCGCCAGCAGGTTCGGCTCGATCGCCGAGGTGTCCACCTTGGTGGCCGAGGTGTCCGTCAGTACCCCCGCCTCCGCCAGCGTGCTCACGACCGGGTTGTCCACGATCAGCACATCCGGCGCCTTGCCCTGCTGCGCGGCGAGCAACACCTTGCTGGTCAGATCCGTGGTGTCGAACCCGGTGCGCTTCACCGTGACGCCTGCGGACGTACCGCACTTGGTCAGCAACTGCACCCACGCAGACGAGTTGTCGTACTGCGGGTACGGGTCCCAGATGGTGTAGGTGCCAGAGGCAGCCGAGCCGGTCGAGCCGGTGCCCGACGAGGAAGAACTGCAGGCGGTGGCAGTGGTGGCAAGCGTGACCGCCGCGAGCCCCGCGGCAGCCAGGCGTCGCCTGGACAGAACAGTCTTCATTGACTTTCGCTTTCTCTAACGAGCTTGGGTCGCATTGAGCCGTGCACGTGGAGGTACTGCGCTGCTTGCTCGATCCGGCCGGGCAACCTGCCGGAGTCCTGCGTAGAGCCCTGCGTCGAGTCCAGCATCGAACCGATTCGTCGAACCGGTTCGACTGAAGATAGACCCGTGCGTCTCGGCCGTCAACCGATTCGATAGCGCGACGACCCGGGTCCACCTGTTCGACGGCGCGGCCGGCCGAGCGCGGCGACGAGTGGCGCGCCACGACCTGGCGGCCCGATGATGGCAGCGTGACCGAAGGGCAGTCCTACCCGCGCACCCGCTAAAGGCGCTGTGATCCGTGAGCGGTGACCTGTGAGCAGACTGCTGACGATCGGCGAGACGATGGGCGTCGCCGTCACCGAGCTCGGCGATCCGCTGCGCACCGCGCGCGAGCTGCGGCTTTCGACAGCGGGCGCCGAGTCCACGGTCGCGATCGGGCTGCGCCGCCTCGGCCATGCGGCGGCGTGGGTCGGTGTCGTGGGGGAGGACGAACTCGGCGCCCGCGTGCTGCGCGATCTGGCCGCTGAAGGAGTGGACACCCGATTCGCGCGCGTCGATCCCGAGCGTCCGACCGGCTTCATGATCCGCGAGCTCAGGACGGCCGATTGCACCCGTGTCAGCTATTACCGTGAACGCAGCGCCGGATCCCGCCTTTGCCCGGCAGACATCGAGGCCGCGCTCGCGGTGAACCAGAGTTTTGACTTGGTGCACCTCACGGGCATCACCCCGGCGTTGAGCGAAAGCTGCGCTCAGGCCGTCCGTGTCTTGGCCGAGTCGGCGAGGCACGCGAGGATCCCGATCTCGTTCGACGTGAACTATCGCAGTACCTTGCCGGGAAGCGCCGGAGCGGCAGCCTTTGTCAAGGAGCTGCTTCCCGGGATCGACCTGCTCTTCGCCGGGGACGACGAACTCGCCATGGTGACCGACGAGACGGATCCGCACCGCGCGGCCCGCGAACTGGCGGCGCGGGGGATCGCCGAGGTGGTGGTCAAGCGGGGCGCCGAAGGCGCACTCGTGGCGACCGCGGCTGGCGACGCGGCCGAGCAGCCGGCCCTTCCGGTGCGCGTCGTGGACGCCATCGGCGCCGGAGACAGCTTTACCGCCGGCTACCTCGCTGCGCGCTTTGACGGACGTTCCCTCACCGAGCGGCTGCGCTGGGGCACGATCGCCGCCGCGTGTACCGTCGCCGCGCACGGCGACTGGGAAGGCCTGCCGACGCGCGCCGATCTGCTGCGCCGGGCAAGCGGCGGATCGAGCACAGTGCGCTGATTCAGCACCACGCGCCCAAGCGCCGTGATCGGTCGGGCGAACTTCAAGGTACAAACGGGCACAGATGCCCGCCACACAGTCCGCGAGCGGGTTCGGCGCGGACGGCTCTCCTAGGCTTCGAGTCCGAATCTGCTGGACAGCGAAACACTGAGGAGAACGACTCATGCGCAAGGGCCTGCTGCTTGTCGCGTGCGGGGCGGCGGCTGCCGGGTCGGTCGGCGTGCTGAGCCCAGCCGCCTTCGCCAGCCCGAAGCCGAACGCCCGACCGATCGCACCCGGGCGCAGCGTGACCGCGACTTTGCAGAACGCGACCTCGTGCACCCTGAACCTGACCGGCGGCACCGTGGCCCTCGGGCACCTGACCCAGAGCGTGCCCCTGGTGATCGGCCCGCACAGCTCCGGAACCTGGAAGATCACCGGCTGGACCGCGTTCGGCGACGATTCGGCCGACCTGGCCGTGATCTTCGAGGTGGCCGGCTGCGCGCAGGCCGGCGCCGAGGAGAGCTACGCGATGCAGAACAGCGACGCGCAGGGGCTTTGGTACACGGCGCAGGCGTGCGGGGTCGCCCCGGCGCCCGGGCTGCAGAACACGTTCACAGCTTTCGCCGCGTACGCCGCGACGCTGAGCATCAAGCTGACGGCCACCGGGGCGAAGGCGAGCGCAGCAGGCCTCAGGCCGCAGCTGGGCACATGCGGCGGCCTTCCGCTCCAGTGACAGAAGCCTGACCCGATCGTGCGGGCGTCCCGGCCATGGTCTGTGGCCGGGACGCCCAAGGCGTTGCCTACGCGGGGTTCTCGCTAGCGATCACCGCGAACGGCGCGCCGTGCGGGTCGAGCAGATGCGCCATGCGGCCGACGCCGGGCATCGTCTCGGGACCCATGAGGACCGTGCCGCCGCCTTCGCGCGCTTTGGCCACGATGGCGTCGGCGTCCGGCACCTCGAAGTAGATCCCCCAGCGCGGGGTGGTGCCGCCGGCCGCCATCTCGGGACTGATCTGCATGATCCCGCCCTGGTCGGGGTTCTCGTCGCCGCCCGCTGCCCGCACGGTCGTGTAAACCATGCCGCCGCCCATGTCGTTGTCGGTGACGCTCCAGCCGAAGACGTCCGCGTAGAACCGCTTAGCGGCGGCCGCGTCGGACGTGTACAGCTCAGTCCACGCCAGGGTGTTGGGACCGCCGACCGCACCGAGGCCCTTGGTGTCGCCGGGCTGCCAGACGGCGAACTGTGCGCCGCCCGGATCCGTGAAGCCCGCGAACCGGCCCTCGGTGAAGACGTCGCTGGGCGCAATCCGCACGGTGCCGCCGGCGGCCTCGACCGCCTTCGCGGTGTCGTCCGCGTCGGGCGTGTTGAAGTAAACCGTCCAGGAGGGCGCCGCCCCCTCCTCGGTCAGCCGGCCGGCCGCGCCGACCATCTTGCCCCCGAAGAAGAAGAAACCGTAGCCGCCGGCCTCCGGGCCCCCGTCCTGGAATTCCCAGCCGAACAGCGCTGTGTAGAAGGCGGCCGAAGCCGCGACGTCGGGAGAGCCGAGGTCGATCCAGTTCGGTGACCCGGCGACGAAATCCGTTGTGAGCATGCGCAAGACCTCCGCGTACCGAAAACGGAGGCAGCCCGCGAGGATGGATGGTCGGGCGGGGCTGCCCAGACTCGCTCAGCATTGCACCGCGCGCTGGCATCCGCCCGGGACACTCGCCCCTTGTTCCCCCGAATGGCCGCCGGTACACGCCGGCGAGCCGGAGCGAACTCATCGCCGCGCCGGGAGAAAATCTTCGGCCATCGCGGATCCTGGTCGAGGCGATGGCTGAGCCATCAAGCGCCAGGCACGGCGAACTGCGAATGACCGAACGCTGATCGACTACTTGCCGGTGCCCTGGATGCCGTTGACGTGGACGGCGTGGCCGGTGCCCTGGATGCCGTTCATGTGGGTGGCCGCGGAGGCCGTCGCCGCAGCGGCGAGGGAGAGCGCCGCCGCGATCAACGTCACGGACGCCATACGCCGGGCACGGCCTCGGATCGGCGTTCTGTTCATGGTTCCCTCCCCGGTCGTCGGTACAGACCTTCTCAGGATTCTGCAGTACCGCCGCCCGCGCAAGCGGCAACCCGGGCCGGAGCCAAACACGCTACGAACTATTACGATCCGGCCGCCGCTTCGTCCGGATTCGCCCCGTGCGGCATCCCTCAGCACCGCCTAAGCGTCGGCGGCGAGCGCGTCCAGCGTGCCCGCGCCGCGGCGTGCATCATCCGGGCGGACCGAACCCGAAGCCGGGTCGGAGTGAATGGCGTCGAACCAGCTGAATGACCCTTACTGCTAATAGCGCAATGGAGCGATTCTTCCGGCTATCCGAGCCGTCGGCGAAGGGCAAGAAGAATTGCCCTTTCGGGCACGGATGCGCCGCTCAGCCGACGAACCCTGCCATCGAGCCTGGCAATGAGCGAGCGCTCCCATTCTTGAAGCGGCGCGATCCACTGAATCAAACCATTGCTATTCCACGCGCACCGTGCGCTGCCGCGCGGTGCGCTCATGCGCCGCGGCGGCTTCCCGAGCCCGGTCGAAGCGGTCTTTCGCCGCCCGCGCGCCGCCCCACCAAGGCGTTCCCGCGCGTGTCTCAAACGCCTGCTTCATCAGACAGTTGACACTGGACGATGTCCTCGGCGTGTCGTAATACTTACTGCGTGTTGCCGTCTCGCGGGCCGAGGAATCGGTCGGATGCCGCTGCTGCCGCGTGCTCTGACCCGGCTGTGCCCTATTGAGGAACGAGTCGCAGACTCGCGAGTTACGGCGCTTCAACGAGGGGGTAACGCGGTGGAGTTTCGCATTCTCGGGCCGCTGGAAGTCTGCATTGAAGGGGAGAACATCCAGCTCGGCGGCCCGCGCGAGCGCACCGTTCTCGCGATGCTCCTGTTAGAGGCGAACCGGGTGATTCCGGTCGAGCGCCTGATCGACGCCGTCTGGAACGACGACCCTCCGGCGACCGCTCGCGGACAGATCCAGATCTGCATCTCCAACCTGCGCCGCCGGATCTTCGCCGTGGCCGGACGGGACCCGGTCCAGACGCGGCTGCCCGGCTATCTGCTGCGGCTGGAGGACGGGACGCTCGACCTGCACCGGTTCGAGGCGGGAGTGGCCGAGGGCACGAGCGCGCTGAAGGCGGGCGACCCGGCCAGGGCGGCCACCGAGCTGCGCCGCGCACTGAGCTTATGGCGCGGCCTCGCGCTCGCCGACATCGAAAGCCGGGTGGTGCAGCTGGCGGTGACCCGGCTCAACGAGCGGCGGCTCGCGGTGCTGGCCGAGTGCCTGGACTGCGCGGTGAAGGCGGGACGGCACCACGACCTGATCGGCGAGCTGACCGCGCTGGTGGAAGAGCACCCGCTGCAGGAGCGGTTCAGGGCCCTGCTGATGACCTCGCTGTTCCGCTCGGGACGGCAGGCCGAAGCCCTGGAGGTCTATCGCCGCACCCGCGAAGTGCTCATCGACGAGCTCGGCATCGAGCCGGGGCCCGAACTGCGCCGGCTGCACCAGGAGATGCTGGCCGGGGTGGCCGGCGATCCGCCCGCCGCCGTACCGCCGCCCGCGCTCGCGGCTCGGCCCGCGCCCCCGGCGCCGCCGACCCGGGCGCAGCCCGAGCCGCCGGCCCGGCGGGCCGCGCCCAGTCTGCTGCCGGCCGACATCCCCGACTTCACCGGACGCGGCCAGGTGGTCAGGCTGCTGATGAAGCAGGTGGGCGGCGAGGACGCGCCGCACGACGCCGAGCGGGCCGTGCGCGTCGGCGTCATCGTCGGCCAGGGCGGCGCGGGCAAGACGACGCTCGCGGTGCACGTGGCCCACCTGCTGGCGCCCGCGTTCCCGGACGGCCAGCTGTTCGCCAGGCTGCGGGCCGGGGATCGCGCGGTCAGCCCCGCGGACATACTGGAGCGCTTCCTGCGGGTGCTCGGGGTGAGCGGCCCGGTGCTGCCCGAAGGGCTGGAGGAGCGCGCGGAGCTGTTTCGCGATCTGCTCAGCAGCCGCCGAATGCTGCTGGTCTTCGACGACGTCATGACGGAGCAACAGGTCGCCGCGCTGCTGCCGGGAACGGCCGGCTGTGCGGTGATCGTCACCAGCCGGCGGCGGTTGACCGGCCTGCCCTCAGTAGGGCGGCTCGAAATCGGGGCGCTCGGACGGCGCAGCGCGGTGGAGCTGCTCTCCCGGATCGTCGGCGCCGCGCGGATCGAGGCCGAGCCCCAGGCTGTCGCGCAGCTGTGCGAGCTGTGCGGAGACCTGCCGCTGGCGTTGCGGATCTGCGCCGCGCGGTTGGCGGCCCGGCCGCACTGGAGCGTCGCGGACCTGGTGGACCGGCTGGTCGACGAGTCGCACCGGCTCGACGAGCTGAACCACGGCGCGATGCAGGTGCGCGCCAGCATTTCGCTCACCTACGACGGGCTCAAACCGGACGCGCGCACCCTCTTTCGCCGCCTGGCGCTGCTGGAGGCGCCCAACTTCGCGTCCTGGGTCGGCGCTCCGCTGCTGGGCGTGGACGTGCTGCGCGCGCAGGAAGCGCTGGAATCGCTGACCGAGGCCTATCTCGTGGACACCGAGCCGGGCGCCGCGCCGGGGCACGTGCGCTATCGGTTTCACGACATCATGCGGCCGTTCGCCCGCGAACGGCTGGCCGAGGAGAGCGCGCAGGAGCGGCGCGAGTCGCTGGAGCGCTGGTTCGGCGCGCTGCTGGAACTGGCCTCGGCGGCGCACCGGCGCGAGTACGCCGGCGACTACCTCCAGCGGCCGAGCGGGGCGAGCCGGTGGCAGTTGCCGCAGACCCTGGTCGATCGGCTGCTTGAGCATCCGCTGGCGTGGCTCGACCTTGAGCGCGCGTCCCTGGTCGCCTCGGTGCGGCAGGCCGCGGCCGGCGGCATGGCCGAACACGCCTGGGATCTCGCGCTGAACGCGGTGACGCTGTTCGAGGCGCACGGCTATTTCAGCGACTGGCGTGAGACCCATGAGCTCGCGCTCAAGGCCGCCCGGCGCGCCGGCGACGCTTGGGGCGAGGCAGCGATGCGGTACTCACTCGGTTCCCTGCACATGTTCGAGCAGCGCACCAAGGAATCCGCACTCGAATTCGAGCAGGCATACGCCGCCTATCAACGGCTCGCCGACCGGCACGGCGCGGCGCTGGTGCTGCGGAACATGGCGTTTCTCGACCACATGAACGGCGATCTGGAGTCGGCGCTCTCCCGCTGGCAGGAGGCGCTGGCCTCGTTCCGGGTCGTCGGGGACCGGGTCGCCGAGGCGCACGTGCTACAGCACATCGCGCAGGTTCGGCTGGACTACGGCGAGCAGGACGAGGCGTACCGGCTGCTCGCGCGGGCCGCGACCATCTGCGACGAGGTCGGCAACCGCCGGGTCGGCGCCCAGGTGCAGCACCGGCTCGGCGAACTGCTGCTGAGCCGCGGCGAGATGGCGGGCGCCGCGCAGGCCTACCGCCGGGTGCTGGAAGCCGTGCGCCAGGCCGGTGACCCGGTCGGCGAGTCCTACGCGCTCCTGGGCCTGGGCACGGTGCACCTGCACTGCGACGAGTACGAAGACGCATTGCAGGTGCTCACCGAGGCCGAGGAGCTGGCCGCGCAGGCCGGGGAGCGAATGGTGGCCGGCCGCATCGCGCTGACGCTGGCTCAGGTCACTTTGGAGACGGCCGATCTGGCCTCGGCGGCGCGGTACGCCGATCACGCGGTGTGCACGTTCGACGAGATCGGCGCGGCGCTCTACCGGGTCAAGGCGCTGGATGTGCGAGGCCGCATTCACCGAGCGGCGGCTGAGCCGGCCGATGCGCTGGAGGTGTGGCGCTGCGCGCACGACCTGCTTGCCCAGCTACGGCTGGACGGCACGGTCGAGCTGTCGCAGGAGCTTGAGGAGAACATGGCCGCGGTCCGGGCGGGTGCCTGGCAGTTCGCTCCGGCGGAGCGAGAGGACCGTTCCGCGTAGGCCGTGGGTGAGAAACAGCGCCGGATTGAGAAACAGCGCCGGATAAGGCTGCGGAGTCCGGCGTGTGCGGTGCGTCCGGCGTGTGCGGTGCGTGCGGCGCGTCCGGCGTGTGAGGTCGCAACGCGGAGGGGCGACCTCAGCCCGGGTTTGTCCAGCGACTGGGTTCAGCCCCAGTTGGTGTTGTTCGCTCCGGGGCAGCAGGCCGGGTTGTTGTCGGCGTCCGGGCCCTGACACGGCAGCGCGCCGCCCGGCGTGCCCTGCGAGCTGTCCCAGGGCTGGGCCGCGCTGGTGGCCGCGGGCTGCTGATCGGCGCGCGCCACCGCGCCGCCGTGTTGCAGCGCCGGAGCGGCCGCGCCGAAGGTCACCGCGGCGAGCAGTACGAGTCCGGCAAAGGTGCGTCGCGTTCCGCTGATCGTCATGACCCATCCCCTTAGCGGTTGCTGCCGCGGTTCGTGCCGCGGCGGGCTGCTGTTCCTTCTGGTCATGACTTTTCGCCCGGTGGCTATCATCGCGCTTCCCGCGTGGT
Source organism: Actinocrinis sp. (assembly GCA_035763685.1). GTDB lineage: Bacteria > Actinomycetota > Actinomycetes > Streptomycetales > Catenulisporaceae > Actinocrinis. The sequence goes on from DASUAR010000036.1 coordinate 9,040, forward strand.
CTCACGCCGCTATCGCCCGCGCTATCGGCGCGGCCGTTTCGCCGCGCGCACCGGCTTTCGGCGATGGCGAGCCGATACCGGGGCGGCGGACGCTCGCCGCAGGGAATCGCACGGGCGGGAAGCGGTAGTCGGATGAAGCTCTCGGTGCATGTCGTGGACTGCGCGAACGGGGTAGCCGCGACGGATGTCGGGGTCCTGCTGCGCGCGCAGGCGGACGGCGGGTGGCGGGACGTGTCCAGCGGCGCCACCGGACCGGGCGGGCTGCTCTCGCTGTGGAACGGATCGCCGATCGAGCCCGGCGTCTATCAGCTGCTGTTCGATCTGGACCGGTACTACGCGATCCTCGGCACGATCTCGTTCTATCCGCGGATCATCGTCGAGTTCAGGATCAGCGATCCGGACGCCGACCTGCATCTGCCGCTGATCACCACGTCCAATTCGTACACCGCTTTCCGCTCCGATTCCTGAGCCTATTCCATAAACGCGGCCCCAGCGTCAACAAGCCCTGGCTGACAGTTTCCTGCCAGTGCCTATATGTCGCCGATACCGCAGCTCAACAGCCTTGACGGTAAGTATGGCAACGAACAGGATCAGCGCAGAGAAATAGTTTCCGTAAGTGGCCTGGAAAACGCATTCGGCAGTAATCGCTGCAATCTGACGGTAGGTGGGTCGATGTCTTCGCCGGCGCAACAGCCCAGCGTTCAGGAGCACAGCGTGCAGGAAAACAGCGCGCCGGAACTCCGCGCGCCGGAGTTCCGCGCGCGGGAGCCGATCGCCGTCATCGGCGCGGCCTGCCGACTGCCGGGGGCCGCCGACCCGGACCGGTTCTGGGACCTGCTGCGGTCCGGAACGCAGGCGGTCGCGGACGCGCCGGCCGGCCGCCGCGCGCCCGATGCCCCGGCCGAGTTGCGCCGGGGCGGATTCATCGAGGACGTAGACCGTTTCGACGCGGCGTTCTTCGGCATCTCGCCGAACGAGGCGGCGGCGATGGACCCGCAGCAGCGGCTGATGCTGGAGCTGGCCTGGGAGGCGCTTGAGCGCGCGCGGATCGCGCCGACCGCGCTGCGCGGAACCCGCTGCGCAGTCTTCGTCGGCGCCATCACCGCCGACTACGCCGTCTTGCACGACCGGCTGCGCTCGCAGGCGCCCGGCGCGCACACCCTCACCGGCGTGCACCGCAGCATCATCGCGAACCGGATCTCTTACGTGCTCGGTCTGCGCGGCCCCAGCCTGACGCTGGACTCCGGGCAGTCCTCCTCGCTGCTGGCCGTTAAGTCAGCCTGCGAAGAACTGTGGCGCGGCGAAGCCAGCCTGGCCCTCGCCGGCGGCGTGAATCTCAACCTGCTTCCGGAGACCGGCGCGGTCATCGGCCGATTCGGCGCGCTTTCCCCGGACGGACGCTGTTTCACCTTCGACGCCCGCGCGAACGGCTACGTGCGCGGCGAGGGTGGTGCCCTGATCGTGCTCAAGCCGCTGTCCGCCGCGCTCGCCGACGCAGACTCAGTGCGCTGCGTCATCCTCGGCGGCGCGGTGAACAACGATGGCGGCGGCGGCGGGCTCGCCACGCCGGACGCGGGCGCTCAGGCGGAGGTCATCCGGCTGGCCTGCCGGAACGCGGGCGTCGATCCGGCCGAGGTGCAGTATGTGGAACTGCACGGCACCGGCACGGCGGTCGGCGATCCGATCGAGGCGAGCGCGCTGGGCGCCGCGCTCGGCACCGCGCCGGACCGCGCGCAGCCGCTGCTGGTCGGCTCGGCGAAGACCAACATCGGCCACCTGGAGGGGGCCGCGGGCATCGCCGGGCTGCTCAAGCTCGCGCTCTGCCTTGAGCACCGCGACCTCGCGCCCAGCCTCAACTTCGAGACCGTGAACCCGCGCATCCCGCTCGCCGAACTCGGCCTCGACGTGGTGCGCCGCGCCCGGCCCTGGCCGCGCCCGCAGGACCGGCTGATCGCCGGAGTCAGCGCCTTCGGCATGGGCGGCACGAACTGCCACCTCATCCTGGCCGAGCCGCCTGCCGCGGCCCCCGCGCTGCCCGCCGCACCGGGAACGCGCGATCGCGATGAGGTGGCCAAGACCCAAGCAGCCGAGGGCGGTGCGGGCGGTGCGCCGTGGATCCTGTCCGCGCGCTCCGCCGAAGCGCTGCGGTCACAGGCCGGCGCCCTCGCTCGGCACGCCGCGCCGCGCGCCGATGCGCGCCCAGCCGATGTCGCGCTCTCGCTGCTGCGCACCCGCGCCCGCTTCGAGCACCGGGCCGTGCTGCTCGGCGCGGACAAGCAGACGTTGCTCGCCGGACTGGACTCGCTGGCGGCAGGCTGCCCGGACGGTTCGGTGGTGACCGGCGCGGTCGTCGCCGGCCGGCGGGCCTTCGTCTTCCCGGGCCAAGGTTCGCAGTGGGCCGGCATGGGGCGCGAGCTGGCTGACGCGTCGCCGGTCTTCGCCGAGCGGCTGGCCGAGTGCGCGCGGGCACTCGAACCGTACATCGACTATTCGCTGCTTGACGTGCTGCGCGAGGTTCCCGGCGCTCCCGGCTTGGATCGGGTCGACGTCGTGCAGCCGGCTTTGTGGGCGATGATGGTCTCCCTCGCCGAGCTCTGGAAGTCCGAAGGCGTCAAGCCGGATCTGGTGATCGGCCACTCCCAGGGGGAGATCGCCGCCGCGACCTTCGCCGGCGCGCTTTCGCTGGCCGACGGCGGCAGGGTCGTGGCCCTGCGCAGCCGCGCCATCGCCGGGCTTCCCGGCGGCGGGATGCTCTCGATCGCGCTGCCCGCCGAGACCGTGTCGCAGCGCATCGACGGCTCCGCGAACCTGACCCTCGCCGCGGTGAACGGTCCGCGATCCGTCGTCGTCTCCGGTCCGGTCGCGGACCTTGAGCGGCTGAGCGCCGAACTGAAGGCCGAGGACGTTCGCACCAAGTTGATCCCGGTCAACTACGCCTCGCACTCGCCCGCGGTCGACGAGCTGCGCGAGCGCCTGCTCGAGGATCTGGCGCCCATCCGCCCGGCCGCGGTGTCCACCACGTTCATTTCGACACTGACCGGCGCGCCGCTGGACACTGCCGAACTCGGCGCACGGTACTGGTTCGACAGCCTGCGTCAGCCGGTGCGTTTCGCCGAGGCCGTGCACAGATCGCTGATCGAGGACTGCGGCCTGTTCATCGAGTGCAGCCCGCATCCGGTGCTGGCGACCGCCATCGAAGAGAGCATCGAGGACTGCGACGCACCGGCAGTCGTCGTCAGTACCCTGGCACGCACGGACGGCGGCCTCGACCGCGCGCGGCGAAGCTTCGCAGAAGCATACGTACACGGAGCCGAGGTCGACTGGGAACGCCAATGCGCGGTACCAGGGGCCGAACTCATCGACCTTCCCACGTATACGTTCCAGCGCGAGCGCCATTGGCTCGCAGGCACGGAGCGGGTTGAAGCCGATCGGGTTGAAGCCGATCGCATTGAAGGCGCCTCGTCGGCCACGGCCTCGGCCACGGCCACGGCTGTGCGGAGCACTTCCAGTGCGACCGACGCGCCCGAGCCCACCGGGACGATGACCAGCGTCCGGACGAGCCTGCCGGGCCTGCGCGACCTCGTGCTCGCGGCTACCGCGAACATCCTCGGGCACGACGACCGGCGCGCCGTCGATCCGCAGCGCAGCTTCAAGGAACTCGGCTTCGACTCGGCCGCGACCGTGGAGCTGCGCAACCGGCTCAAGGCCGCGACCGGGCTGCGGCTGCCGACCACCGTGCTCTACGACTTCCCGACTCCGCTGCGGCTCGCCGGTCACCTGCACGCCGCCCTCGCCGGCGCGCCGGCCGGACCGCAGGCAGCAGACGCCGCGCCAGTGCCGACCGCCGCCGCCGCCGCATCCGCCTCCGCTGGCGAACCGATCGCCATCGTCGCGATGGGCTGCCGCTATCCCGGCGGGGTCGAATCGCCCGAGGACCTGTGGCAGCTCGTGGCCCGCGGTACCGACGCCATCTGCGAGCTGCCCGCCAACCGGGGCTGGGATCTGGACGCGCTGCTCGGCTCCGGCCCGGATCAGCCCGGCAGCTGCGCGACCGGCCACGGCGGCTTCCTGCTCGACGCCGACCGTTTCGACGCGGCGTTCTTCGGCCTGAGCCCGCGCGAGGCGCTGGCCATGGACCCGCAGCAGCGGCTGCTGCTGGAGACCTCGTGGGAGTGCCTTGAGCGGGCCGGTCTGGATCCCGCCACCCTGGCGGGTTCGGCGACCGGGGTGTACGTCGGTGCCATGTCCACGGACTACGGTCCGCGCCTGCACCAGCCCACCGGCCTGGCAGACGGCCATCTGCTCACCGGCACCGCGCTGAGTGTCGCCTCCGGCCGCATCGCCTACACCTTCGGGTTGCAGGGTCCTGCGATCACGGTGGACACGGCCTGCTCCTCGTCGCTCGTGGCGATCCACCTCGCGACGCAGGCTCTTCGGCGCGGCGAATGCACCCTCGCGCTGGCCGGCGGCGTCACCCTCATGGCGAACCCGGGCAACCTGGTCGAGTTCAGCCGGCAGAACGGCCTGGCCGCGGACGGCCGGGCGAAGGCGTTCGCCGCGTCCGCTGACGGCACCGCCTTTGCCGAGGGCGCGGGCATCCTGCTGCTCGAACGCCTCGGTGACGCCCGCCGCAACGGGCACCCGGTGCTCGCGGTGATCCGTGGCGGCGCGGTGAACCAGGACGGCGCGAGCAACGGACTGACCGCACCCAACGGACAGGCACAGGAGCAGGTCATCCGCAAGGCGCTCGCGGACGCGGGGCTTTCACCGCAGGACATCGACGCGGTCGAGGCGCATGGCACCGGCACCGAGCTGGGCGACCCGATCGAGGCCAATGCCCTGATAGCCGCCTACGGCGGTGGGCCGGCCGACCGGCCGGTGTGGCTCGGCTCCGTGAAGTCGAACATCGGCCACACCCAGGCCGCGGCCGGAGTCGCCGGGGTCATCAAGACCGTGCTGGCGATGCGGAACAGCACCCTGCCGCGCACCCTGCACGTGGACCAGCCGACACCGAAGGCGGACTGGGAGAGCGGCCGAGTGCGGCTGCTGACCGAAAACCAGCCGTGGCCGACGACGGACCGGCCGCGCCGTGCCGCGGTATCCAGCTTCGGCATCAGCGGCACCAACGCGCACATCATCCTTGAGGCCGCGCCCGCTACCGGCACCGGTGTCAGTAGCGGCACCGCGACCGTCACCGCTGCCGAGTCGTCGGCCGCGCTCCCGGGCCGTTTGTCGCAGGACACCGCGTCTACGTCGCAGGACACTGCGTCGGTGTCACAGAACACTGACGCAACCCTGATCTGGGTCATCTCGGCCCGCAGCGAGAAATCCCTGCGCGCACAAGCCGCCCGACTGCGCGAATTCGCCACGATCGCCCCGGAAGACGACCTGGCCGCCGCGGGCCCGGTACTCGCGCGCCGTCCGTCCTTTGCGCACCGCGCGGTCGTCGTCGCCGCGGACCGCGCCGAGCTGTGCGCCGCGCTGTCCGAACTGGCCGCCGCACGCCCGCACGCCGCCCTGGCGACCGGCGTCGCGCACGGCGTCGCTCAGCCGGTCTTCGTCTTCCCCGGCCAGGGTTCGCAGTGGTCTGGCATGGCCGCCGAACTACTCGACCGCAGCGCGGTGTTCGCGGCGAGCATGCGCCGCTGTGACGAGGCGCTGGCCCCGTACACCGGATGGAGCGCGAGCGCGGTGTTGCGCGGCGAGCCGGGAGCGCCGGAACTGAGCGGCTCAGAGGTGATCCAGCCGGTGCTGTTCGCGGTGGCCGTCTCGCTGGCCGCGTTGTGGCGCTCGGTCGGTATCGAGCCGGCCGCGGTGGTCGGCCACTCGCAGGGCGAGATCCCCGCCGCGCTGCTGGCCGGAGCGCTCGATCTGGACGACGCGGCGAAGCTGGTCGCCGCGCGCAGCCAGGTGATCGGCTCAATCGACGGCACCGGCGCGATGCTCTCCGCGGTGCTGCCGGTCGAGCGTGTTCGAGAGCTGATCGAGCCATGGGCGGGACGGCTGTGGGTGGCGCTGCACAACGGCCCCAACAGCACGGTGATCGGTGGCGATCCGGACGCGGTCGAGGAGTTCGAGAAGGCGTGGGCAGCGAAGGTGCAGCTTCGCCGAGCCGCCCTCGACTACGCGGCGCACACTCCGCACATTGCCGCGATCCGCGACGAACTCATGAGCCGCATCGACGGCGTGCTACCGCGCGTCGCCGAGAACGGCGAGGACGCGTTGCCGTTCTGCTCCTCATACGCCGGCGGCTTCCTGCCCGGCGAACAGCTCACCGCGTCGCACTGGTACGAGAGCCTGGCCGGGCAGGTGCGCTTCGACGCCGCGATCCGCGTTTTCGCCGAGCACGAGCGCCCGCTGTTCGTCGAGGTGAGCCCGCACCCGATCCTGGTCGGCGACATCCGGGACGTGCTCGCGGACGCGGGTTTCCAGGGCGCGGCGGTCGGTTCGTTGCGGCGCAACCGCGGTGGTGCGCGCCAGTTCGCGGCCGCGGCGGCGCAGGCGTACGTCCATGGCGCCCCGGTCTCGTGGCCGACGCTCGTTGGGCCGGCGTCTCGGCACGTTGATCTGCCGACCTATGCGTTCGACCGCAAGCGCTTCTGGCTCGACGGCGGCGAACCCGCCCGGTCCGGCGTCGACACTGCGCGTCACCCGCTGCTGGGCGCCGCCGTGCCCACGGCGCGGGACGGCGGTCTGCTGCTCACCGGGCGGCTGTCGCTCGCCTCGACTCCCTGGCTCGCCGACCACGCCGTCGCCGGCTCCGTACTGCTGCCGGGCACCGCGTTCGTCGATCTCGTACTCGAGGCGGCGCAGCAGGTCGCAGCGGTGCGAATCGACGATCTCGTACTCGAAGCGCCGCTGGTCCTGCCCGAGCGCGGCGCCGTGGAGATCCAGCTCGCGGTCGCGGGTCTCGATGAATCGGGACGGCGCCAGGTGTCCGTGCACTCCCGCGCCGCAGCCGACTCGGCGGCCGAATGGCTTCGGCACGCGACCGGCACGCTCGCGTCGCACAGTGCTGCGCAACTCGAACCCGGCGACGAGGATGAACCGCTCACCGTCTGGCCGCCGGCCGGTGCCGTGCCGGTGGACCTCGCGGCGGCCTACGACCGGCTTGCCGAGCGCGGTTACGACTACGGACCCGTATTCCAGGGCTTGACGGCTGCGTGGCGCGCCGGCGCCGACCTCTACGCCGAGGTGCGTCTCCCCGAATCGGCCGCGAGCGATGCGAGCGCGTTCGTGCTGCACCCCGCCTTACTTGACGCGTTGCTTCATGCCCTCTTGCTGGACGGCGCGTTACTGGACAGTGCGGCAGTCGACGGCGAATCAGATCTGCTGCTCCCGTTCTCCTGGACGGGCGTGGATGTCGAGATCGCCGGGGCGGCGCAGCTGCGAGCGCGGCTGCGCGGCACCCCGGAGGAAGGCGTTGACCTCGCGCTGTTCGACGCGGCCGGAAAGCGGGTCGGCGCGGTCCGCGAGCTGGTGCTGCGGCGAGCGCCGAAGATCATCCCGACCCGAGCGTCCGAAGCGTCCGAAGCAGCTGAGGCGGCCGCCGGCCATGGCCTGTTCGAGGTTCGCTGGGTGGATGCTGGTCTTACCGCCGCGCAGGTTTCCGGGCGCCCTTGGGCAGTCCTCGGCGCGGACGCACGGGCTGAAGAGGTCAGTGCCCAGCTGAAGGCGGCCGGGTTCAGCGCTCCGCTGCACTACGACCTGTCCTCTGTCGCCGACCTGTCTACGGCCGCGGTTCCAGAGGTCGTCGTGGTGCCCTTCGTCCCCGATCCCGACGACGAGCGCGACGATCCGCCCTATGCCGCGCGTGAGGCGCTTACCGCGTTGCTCGACTTGACCCAGCAGTGGCTCGCCGACGAGCGGTTCGCTGACGCGAAGCTGCTTGTCCTGGCTGATCGTCAATCGCCTGCGACGGCCGCGCTGTGGGGCTTCGTGCGCTCGGCGCAACTGGAGCACCCTGGCGGCCGGTTCGCCGTGGCCGATCCGGGCGCGGTCGCGGGCGCGGTCGCGTCGTCGTCGTGGCTGCTGATCGCCGCTGCCCTGGACGCGGGCGAAACCGAATGCGTCATCGAGGACGGCAAGGCACTGATACCGCAGCTCGCCCGCTACGGCTCTGCCCGAAACGACGCGGCGGCGGACTCGGTATCGGCTGGCTCGCGGCCCGCCGATCTGACGACGGGTACCGTGCTGATCACCGGAGGGACCGGCGGCATCGGCGGACTCGTCGCACTGCGCCTGGCCGAGCGGCACGGTGTCCGGGACCTGCTCCTGGTTTCCCGGCGCGGCGCCGACGCGCCCGAAGCGGCCCAGCTGGTCGCCAAGCTCGAAGCACTCGGCGTGACGGTGCGCGTGGCCGCGTGCGACATCGCCGACCGCAGGGCTCTGGCACGCCTGCTGGAATCCATACCCGAGGACCGGCCGCTGTGCGCGGTCATCCACGCCGCCGGCGTCTTGGCTGACTCGACCGTGCAGAGCCTTTCCTCCGCGCAGGTCGACGCCGTGCTGCGGCCTAAAGCGGAAGCGGCCTGGCTGCTGCACCGGCTCACCGCCGAACTGCCGCTGCGCGCCTTCGTGCTCTTCTCCTCGGTCACCGGCCTGGTCGGCAGCGCCGGCCAAGCGAACTATGCGGCGGCCAACGCCTTCCTCGACGCTCTCGCCGCACGGCGCCGCGGCCTCGGCCTGCCCGCGACCTCGATCGCCTGGGGCCTGTGGACGATGGACGGCGGGATGGGCTCCGGGCTGTCGGCCGCCGACCTGGCCCGGCTCTCCCGCGTCGGCGGCTCGCTCAGCGCGGACCAGGCGCTCGATCTGCTGGACGCGGCCCTGGAACAGGCCACTGATGGTGCGCCGCTGCTGGTGGCGTCGGGCTGGGAACCGTCCGATCTGCGTGGGGACGTTCCCGGGGCGTTGCGTGGCCTCGTGCGCACGCCGCGCCGTCCCGGCGGCCCCGCACGTTCGGGCGCGGCGAACCGTCCCAGCCGTCAATCGCCGGCTGACGCGGGGTCGCAGTTCGGGACCGGGATCGGCGCCGCTTCCTCCGCTGATGATGCTGCTGCTGCGCAGTCGTCGGATGGTCTGGCTGGCTGGCTCGCCGCCCTCGATCCGGCCGGCGTCAGGCAGACGGTCCTGGACCTGGTGCGCACCCACGTCGCCGCGGCACTGGCGCACGGCAGCCCCGCCGACGTCGAGGTGGACCGGCCGTTCATCGAACTCGGACTCGACTCGCTCACCTCCGTCGAGCTGCGCAACCGGCTCGGCGCGGCCACCGGCCTGCGCCTGCCGGCGACGCTCGTGTTCAACACGCCCACGGTCGCGGGCGTCACCGACTACCTCATCAGAGAGCTGGCACCCGCGGCGCCCGAGCCCGATCGCGTGCTCAGCGCGGCGCTGGAGCGAATCTCCGCGGACCTCGACCGCGCCGACGCGGGTCAGCGCGACCGAGTCGAGGCGGTGCTGCGTTCCGCCCTGAGCCGGCTGCGCGACGCAACCGGCGAGGCGGGCCTCGACCCGGGCCTCGGCGAGGACGCGCTCGGCTCAGCCACCGACGAAGAGATCTTCCGATTCATCGACAACCGGATCTAAGGGCTGGATCCGGCGACCGGATCCGGCGAGCGGATCCGGGGACCGGATCTAAGGACTGGATCTAAGACCGGATCCGGAGACCGGATCTGACGAGCGGTTCAGACGGCGTACCGACCACATTCCCACCAGGGGAAGCGAGACAGCGATGGCAACCGAGGACAGGCTCCGCGAATACCTGCGCCGGGCGACGACCGACCTGGCGGACGCGCGTCGCCGACTGGCCGACTCCGAAGCACGCGCGCATGAGCCGATCGCGGTCGTCGGCATGGCCTGCCGCTATCCGGGCGGCATCGCGGCGCCCGAGCAGCTGTGGGATCTGGTGGACCAGGGTGCCGACGCGACCAGCGCGTTCCCCACCGACCGTGGCTGGGACCTGGAGCGGCTCTACGACCCCGACCCCGACGTCCCGGGCACCACCTACGCCCGCAAGGGTGGATTCCTGCGCGAGCCGGGCGGTTTCGACGCGCCGTTCTTCCACCTGAGCCCGCGCGCCGCGCTGGCCACCGACCCGCACCACCGGCTGTTCCTCGAGGCCGCGTGGGAGGCGTTCGAGCGCGCCGGGGTCGACCCGGCCACGCTGCGCGGCACCCGCACCGGCGTTTGGGCCGGGATGATGTACGACTACTACTCCGCCCAGTTCCTCGGCGCGATGCCGGATGGGCTCGACGGCACGGTCCTGATCTCCGGCGCGCCGAGCATGCTTTCCGGCCGGGTGTCCTACACCTTCGGCCTCGAAGGCCCCGCGGTCAGCCTCGACACGGCCTGCTCCTCCTCCCTGGTGGCGATTCACCTCGCCGTTCAAGCGCTGCGCGGCGGCGAGTGCCCGCTGGCGCTGGCCGGCGGTGTGACCGTAATGGCGGTACCGGACCCGTTCGTCGAGTTCTCCCGGCAGCGCGCGCTGGCCGCCGACGGCGTGTGCAAGGCGTTCTCGGACGACGCCGACGGAGCGGTGTGGGCCGAAGGCGTCGGCGTGCTGCTGCTGGAGCGCGTATCCGACGCGCGCCGCAACGGACACCGGATCTTCGGCCTGATCCGCGGTACCGCGGTGAACCAGGACGGCGCCAGCAACGGGATGACCGCGCCCAACGGCGCCTCTCAGGAGCGGGTCATCCGGCAAGCGCTGGCCGACGCCCGGCTCAGTGCGGCCGATGTCGACGCCATGGAGGCCCACGGCACCGGCACCGCGCTCGGCGACCCGATCGAGGCGACCGCGATCCTGTCGGCGTACGGCCGCGACCGCTCTGCCGACCGGCCGCTGTGGCTCGGCTCGGTCAAGTCCAACATCGGGCACACCCAGGCGGCGGCGGGAATCGCCGGAATCATCAAGCTTCTGCTGGGCATGCAGCACGGCCGGCTGCCGCGCACACTGCACGTCTCGGAACCCACCCACCACGTGGACTGGTCCTCCGGAACGGTGAAGCTACTCACCGAGCAGCAGCCCTGGACGCGTCGCGAGGGCGAGCGGCGCCGCGCCGGGGTTTCCTCCTTCGGCATCAGCGGGACGAACGCGCACGTCATCCTCGAAGAAGCGCCTGATTTCGAGCCGGAGCCGGAGCGGAGGCTGGGACCGGAGCCGGAGACGAGGCCGGGATCGGGGCCGGAGCTGAGGCCGGGATCGGGGTCTCAGCAGGCCCCTGCCGATGATGGCGGTCCGGTGCCCTGGGTACTCACCGCGCGCACCGAGACCTCCCTGCGCCTCGCGGCCCGGCGACTGCACGAGCGGGTGTCGACCGACCCATCGGTGCGGACGCTCGACATCGCGCACAGCCTCGTCACGACCCGTGCCCGCTTCGAGCACCGGGCCGTGGTCGTCGGCCGGGAGCGCGGCGAACTGCTTGACGCGCTCACCGCGCTCGCCGAGGGCGGCCCGCACGCGGCGCTCGCCCGAGGTGTCGGCGCGAACCGGCGGCCGAAGACCGCGTTCCTGTTCACCGGCCAGGGTGCCCAGCGTCCCGGAATGGGCCGCGAACTTTACCGCCGGTTCCCCGTATTCGCGGCGGCCTTCGACGAGGTCTGCGCCGCTCTCGATCCGTACCTCGACCGGCCGCTGCATCAGGTGATGTGGGCCGAACCCGGGAGTCCGGCCGCTGCGGCGCTCGACGAGACGCGCTACACCCAACCGGCCCTGTTCGCCTACGAGGTCGCCGCGTTCCGGCTGCTCGGCGCGCTGGGCCTCGCGCCGGATCGGGTCGTCGGTCACTCCGTCGGCGAGATCGCCGCGGCACACGTCGCCGGCGTCTGGGATCTGGCCGACGCGGCGCGCATGGTCGCCACCAGGGCGCGGCTGATGCAGGAACTGCCGTCCCGTGGCGCCATGGTGGCTATCGCCGCGACCCCGGACGAGATGCTGCCGCTGCTGGCCGGCCACGAGCACCTGGCCGGTATCGCGGCGGTCAACGGCCCCGCCGACGTCGTGGTGTCCGGCGATGAGGCGACATGCGAGCGGATCGCCGAGCACTGGCGCGGCCTCGGCCGCCGCGTCAAGCGGCTGACGGTCAGTCACGCGTTCCACTCGCCGCTGATGGAACCGATGGTCGACGCCTTCGCCGCCGAACTCAAGGCCCTGACGTTCAACGAACCCACCCTGCCGTACGAGACGGACCTCGGCGCGGACCGGCGCTGGACCGAGCCCGAGTACTGGACCGACCAGATCCGCCAGGCGGTCGGCTTCGCCCCGGCCGTTGAACGGCTCGCGGCGGCGGGCACCGAGCTTTACGTCGAGGTCGGGCCGCAGGCGGTGCTGTCCGGCATGGTCCGCGCCGCGCTGCCTGATGCGAGTGCCACGGTCGCGGCTACCGCCCGGCGTAACCAGAGCGAGCCCGCCGCGCTGCTCGGCTGCCTGGCCGACGCCTTCTCGATCGGCGCGGATGTTGCCTGGACCGATCTCACCGCAGGCGGCGAGATGGTCGACCTGCCGACCTACGCGTTCGACCACGAGCGCTACTGGCTGATCCGCCCGGCCGCCCAGGCCGAGGTCTCGAAGGCCGGGCTCGGGCTGCGTGAGGCCGGGCACCCGCTGCTGCGCGCGGCGGTGGACGTCGCTGGCGGTGGCGCGGTGGCGACCGGTCGGCTGGGCATCGCGGACCTGCCGTGGCTGGCCGACCACGCGATCGGCGGAAGCGTCGTCGTGCCGGGCTCCGCGCTGCTGGACCTGGTGGCGCAGTTCGGCGCCGAGGCCGGATACGCGGTCGTGGCCGAGCTGACCTTCGAAGCTCCGCTCGTGCTGCCAGCGGAGGGAGATCTCGCGCTGCAAGCCGTCCTGGATGCTGACGATCACTCGGTGCGTGTGTACGCGCGTGCGGATGACGAGACGCCATGGACCCGCCACGCGAGCGCCGTTCTCTCGCGGGATGCGGTCGGTGCCGCAGCGCCCTGCGCCTGGGCCGAAGAGTCCTGCGCCTGGGCCGAGACGTGGCCGCCACCGCAGGCAGCAGTGGTCGTCTTCGAGGGCGCCTATGACCGCCTGGCCGAACTCGGCTACGAATACGGACCCGCATTCCGCGGCGTGCGCGCGGCCTGGCGGCGCGGCGAGGAGCTTTTCGCCGAGGTGAGCGTGCCGCAGCAGGCTGCGACCGCCGGCTTCGGGGTGCACCCGGTACTGCTTGACTCCGCATTCCATCCGTACGTATTCGAGGGCGAATCCGAGGAGCTGCGCCTGCCGTTCGTGTTCCGGGGCGTCCGGATCGACGCCACGGACGCCGAGGTACTGCGGGTCAAGATCACCGCGGACGGACCTGACGGCCTGCGGGTGGAGGCCGCCGACGAGAGCGGCCGCCAGGTACTCGCGATCGACGAACTGCGGGTGCGGCCGATCGCGATCAGCGCACTGCTGGCATCGCTGGGCTCTGCGACGGGACTGGCCGGCTACCACGGCGTGGAATGGATCGAGCTGGCCACCGCTGCCGCCACCACCGCCACCACCGCCACCGTGTCAGGACCCGATGGTGACGCGGTGTGGGTTGCGCTCGGAACCGGAACGCCGGTTGCCGGCCTGACCTCCTACGCCGATCTGGACGAGTTGGCCGCGGCAATCGGATCAGGCCGCGCGGCAGACTTCGTCGTGGTGGACTGCGCGCAGTTGGTGGCGGATGGCAACTCGCTCGACGCCGATTCAGCTGGTGCGCCGGCCGCAGCCCTCGAACTCACCGGCCGCGCACTCGGCCTCATCCAGCGGTGGATCGCGGACGACCGCTTCGCCTCCCGCCGCCTCATCTTCCGGACCGAGCCCGAGGCTCTGGCCGGCGCGGCGGTGATCGGCCTGGTGCGCACCGCGCTGGCCGAGCAGCCTGGCCGCTTCGGCCTGGTGCGCGGTGGTCGTGGCGGGCTCGGTCCGGTCGGTCTGCTGGCCGCCGCGTTCGCGGCGGGTGAGGCCGAGTGTCTCGTTGAACGGGACAAGATCCTCGTGCCCCGGATCGCCCGCCGGCGACCGCTCGAGCCTCAGTCGGCGGACCTGTCTGGCGGCACCGCGCTGGTCACCGGCGGTACCGGCGGACTCGGCGCGCTGGTGGCGCAGCGGCTGGTCGAGCGGTTCGGCGTGACAGATCTGGTGCTGACCTCGCGCCGAGGCCCGGACGCGCCGGGTGCGGCGGAGCTGGCGGACCGGCTGCGTGGGATTGGTGCGGCCACCGTGCGCATCGAGGCCTGCGACACCGCGGACCGCGGCGCGGTGCAGCAGTTGCTGGAGTCGATCCCGCAAGACCGGCCGCTGACCGTGGTCGTACACGCGGCCGGAGTCTTGCGCGACGCCGTGCTCAGCGCGCAGACCCCTGACTCGGTGCGCGAGGTCTTCCGGCCGAAGGTCGAGGCCGCATGGCTGCTGCATGAGCTGACCGCTGAGCTGCCGTTGCGGGCATTTGTCCTGTTCTCGTCGATCGCCGGCGTGCTCGGCAATCCCGGCCAGGCCAACTACTCCGCCGCGAACGGTTTCCTCGACGCGCTCGCGCAGCACCGCAGGCGTCGCGGCCTCGCCGGAACGTCGGTGGCTTGGGGGCCGTGGTCGGGAGCCGCGGGTATGGCGGCCGGACTGTCGGCGGCGCACGAGGCCCGGCTGTCGCGTGCCGGAATCTCGGCGCTCGCGCGAGAACAAGGCCTCGACCTGTTCGACGCGGCGCTGCTCGACGACCTTTCCGGCGGCGAGCCGCTGGTGGTGGCCTGCCGGTGGAACACGGCAGCGCTGCGTACGCGCGCCGAGACCGGTGATGCGGTTCCGGCGCCGCTGCGCGGCCTGGTCCGCGCTCCGGGGCGGGTTCCGGGGCGTGCCTCGGGAACGGCGGCGTCAGTCGCAGTCGGAACGCCCCAGACGCAGGCGCAAGCGGCGGGTCTGGCCGAGCGACTGTCGGGCTTGTCAGCAGACGACGCGCGTCAAGCGGCGCTGCGGTACGTCCGCGGCCATGTCGCCGCAGTGCTCGCCTACGGCTCCGCGGACGCGGTCCCGGCCGACCGAACCTTCAGCGAACTCGGCTTCGACTCGCTCAACGCGGTCGAGTTGCGCAACCGCCTCAACGCCGAGAACGGCCTCGCGCTGCCGCCGACGCTGGTCTTCGACCATCCGACGGCCGCCGACCTGGCTGAGCACCTGCGCGGCGAACTGACCCCGGCCGCGCCCGACCCGGCGGACGCCCTGTGCGGCGCGCTGCGGGAATTCGCGCCGCAGCTCGACGACGCGGGCGACGCGGCGCGCGAACGCCTGGCGGCTGAGCTCGCGGCGCTGCTGGCCCGGCTCGGCCCGGCGGCCGGCACGTTATCGGACCTCGACCGGCTCGATGCCGCGTCGGACGAAGAGATCTTCGAGTTCATCGACAGCCAGCTGTAACGCGACAGCGGCGACGGCGACGCGACGGCGACGCGACGGCGACGGCCACGCGACAGCGACGGCGACGGCGACGGCCACGCGACGGCGGCGACGACGCGACGGCGACGGTACCCGGAACATGCGGCAGGACAGGACAGGGGAAGAGTGGGATGGCAGGCGAGGACAAGCTCCGCGACTACCTCAAGCGGGTCACGGTCGATCTGGCCGAGGCACGCCGCAAGCTGGCCGACGCGGAAGCGCGCCGCTACGAGCCGATCGCGATCGTCGGCATGGCCTGCCGGTATCCGGGCGCTGACTCGGTCGACGACTTCTGGGCGTCGCTGGCGGCCGGCCGGTGCGCGGTCATCGACGACGTGCCCGGCAGCCGCTACGACCTCGGCCCCTACGAGGAGAACTGCGGCGTATACACCCGCCGCGGCGCGTTCCTGTCCGACATCGCCGGCTGGGACGCCCGGTTCTTCGGCTCGTCGGCGCGCGAGGCACTACGGATGGACCCGCATCAACGCCTGCTGATGGAGCTGTTCTGGGAGGCGATGGAGGACGCGGGTACACCGCCGCCGAGCCTCGCGGGCAGCCGCACCGCCGTGCTGGTCGGCTTCTCAGACCCCTTCCAATACGGCCGGATTCAGACCGAGCGGGAGGGCGTTCGCTTCGCCGTCGACCCGTACGCCGCGCAGGGCAGCTCGATGAGTGTCGTGGCCGGGCGGCTGGCCTACCACTTCGATCTGCGCGGGCCGACTCTTGCGCTCGACACCGCGTGCTCCTCGTCCCTGGTGGCCGTGCACCAGGCGGGGGAGGCGCTGCGGCGCGGCGAGTGCGATCTGGCGCTGGCTGGTGCCGCGTCCTTGATCATTCACCCTGACATGTACGTCAATGGGTGTTCGACATCGATGTTCGCCCCGGACGGCCTGTGTAAGACCTTTGACGCGAGCGCGGACGGCTATGCGCTCGGCGAGGGCGGCGGAGTCGTGGTGCTGGAACGGTTGTCTGACGCGCTGCGAGCCGGCCACCGCATCCACGCGGTGATTCGCGGCTCGGCAGTCAACCAGGATGGCCGCAGCAATGGACTGACCGCTCCGAACCGTGCGGCGCAGGTCGACGTCATTCGGCGGGCGCAGGCGGCGGCGCGGGTGACTCCGGACGAGGTCGTCTACGTCGAGGCGCACGGTTCGGGCACGAAGCTCGGCGACGCCATCGAACTCGGCGCACTTGGCGATGTGTTCGGGGCGCGTTCGCCCGAGCGGCCGCTGCACGTCGGAGCTGTGAAGAGCAATATCGGCCACACTCAGGCGGCGGCGGGCATGGCCGGGTTGATAAAGACCACGCTCGTGCTGAAGCGCGGTGTCGTCCCGCCGATTGTCAACATCACCGAACTTTCCGAGACCGCGCTGGCCGCGGGCGATATCCGTCCGGCCACCGCTGCCGTGCCGCTCCCGCTCCCTTCGGGGGAGGGGGGTTGTGTCGTCGGAGTCAGCTCATTCGGCTGGTCCGGGACGAACGCCCACGTCGTCCTGGAAGCCGCGCCCGCCGCCGAGCTCGAAACCGCGCCTGCCGCGCACTTCGAAGCGCGGGAGGAGAGGTCTGAGTGTGCCGGTGCGCGCCTCGAACTGTTGCCGGTCTCGGCAGCCGACGAGGGCGCGCTGCGCCAGCATCTCGCGCAACTGGCGGGAAGTATCGGTGAATCAGCACTCGTCGACGTTGCGTTCACCCTGCAAAGCGGCCGGGCGGAGCACGAGTACCGCCGCGCGATTATCGCTGCGGACGGTGCGCAGGCGGCAGCGCGGCTTAGCGGGGCTTCGGCCCTGCGCGGAGTTCGGCGGCCGAAGGACACCCCACGCGTGGCGTTCCTGCTGCCAGATGTCGGTGATGTCGGGGACGGGGACGGGAACGGCGGCGGGAACGGCGGCGGGAACGGTGACAGCGACGGCGACGTGAGTTCGGCTCTCGGCGTCGAGCTGTACGGCAGCGATCCGATGTTCGCAGGGGTCGTGGATGAGTGCGTCGCGCTGGTGGCCGAGCGCATCGGGGTCGAGCTGCGCCCGCACTTCGCCGGCGGCGCCGACGTCGTGGATGGTGGTGCCGACGTTGTGGACGGCGGTGCGAAGCGGCTGCTGGTATTCGTTGTCGAATACGCGCTGGCCCGCGCGCTGGAGCTGCGCGGAGTAACCCCGCACCTGGTGCTCGGAACGGGGATCGGTGCGTTGGTCGCCGGTTGCTTGACGGGTGAACAAAGCCTCGAAGACGCGTTGCGCGGCGCGTTCGAAGCCAGGGACAGCGCGCCGGGCCGGACACTCGGCGAGGTGGATTGGAGCCACGAGGCCGAGCGCATCGCCGCGAACGCCCAGGTGTGCATCGAGCTCGGTCCCGGCGGCGAGGGTGCTCGTGCGCTGATAAGCGGCGCGGACACAGCGCAGGGACCGATCGTATTCAACGCGTTGGCGCAGGCCGGCGAGAGCGAAGCGGCTCGACTCCTCACGATTCTCGGTCGGCTCTGGGAGCTTGGCATCGCGTTGGACTGGAATGCCGTGCGCGGTGGCGGCAGCGGCCGCCGCGGCCAGATCGTCCCGCTGCCTGCGTATCCGTTCCAGCGTCAGCGTTTCTGGCCCGAGCCTGCCGAAAAGTCAACGGCGCAGCAACGACAGGAGCAGTCCGGGGACGGTGCGGCCGAGCACGTCGAGTTGCTGGAGCGCCGCTGGACCGAGTCCGCGATACAGAGTGCTTCGACGCTGTCTGGCCGATTCGTGTTGCTCGCTGACACCGGCGGCATCGCGGACGCGCTCGCGAAGCAACTGCGCAGCGAAGGGGCCGAGGTCGTCGTGGCCCGATCCCGATCCGCCGAGGAACCGGCGGAGGAGGAACCGGCCGCCGAGGAACCGGCCGACGAGGCGCTGCGTGACGTGGACGGAACGCTCACAATCGTTGATCTCGCGTCGGTGGAAGAGCGCGACGAACTGGCCGCTGTTCTCGCCGCATCGCGTTCGTTGGCGCGCTGGGGGAGCCTTGGCGCGCAGGGCGTGCGGGTTCTTCTCGCCACTCGCGGCGGTCAGGAAGTCCTCGGCGGCGAGCAGGCGGACCCGGCTCAAGCGGCCGTCGCAGCGCTTCCGGTTGTCGCGGCCCAGGAATATCTGAGCCTTGACGTGCGTTGCGTCGACCTCGATCCGGCCAGTAGCGCCGCAGGAGCAGCAGAGGCAGCAGAGGCTGCACAGGCCGCAGACGCGTTGTTCACTGAGCTTCGCGCTCCGGCTGCCGACGTCCTGGTGGCGTACCGCGCCGGAGCCCGGTACGCATCCGGATACGCGACCGCGTCTGCTGATGACGCCGCCGATTCGCGCGACGCGCGGGTGGTTCTTCCTGGCGGGACTTACCTGATCACCGGTGGTCTCGGCGACATCGGTCTGACCCTGGCAGAGCACTTGGTGTGCAGCGGTGCGGGCGCCGTCGTGCTGAGTAGTCGCGGGGGCGTGCCCGACGACCCGTCGGATCCGCGCCGCGCGGCAGTGGACCGGCTGCGTGAGCTCGGCGCCCAAGTGCATGCGCCGCGCGCCGATGTCACCGACGTGGAAGCGATGCGTGCGCTGTTCGCCGAATTCCGTATCGACGGTGTGATCCACGCCGCGGCGCAGACCGCGCCGGAGGCGTTCCGTCCGCTCGCGGATCAGGACGAGGCCGGCGTGTCCTCGCACCTGCACGCGAAGGTTGGCGGCGCAAAGGTGCTCGCGCGGGTATTCGCTGAGCTGCCCGAGGAGCGGGCGCCCCGGTGGTGCCACGTGTTCTCATCCACTTCCGCGCTGCTCGGCGGTGTGACCTTCGGTGGTTATGCCGCTGCCAACGCGGCGCTCGCCGCTGTCGCGAGCCAGGCGCAGGGTGGGCCGGTCCGCTGGATCAGCGCGGCGTGGGACACCTGGGCCTGCACGCTGAGCCGGATCGCCGGGGGTGCGATCGGCGCATCGCTCGTCGCGCACTCGATGAGCGACGAGGAGGCGGTAGCAGCCTTCGATCGCAGCATCGGCTGTGGGCGGGCATCGGTGGTCATCGCGGCCGGGGGACTGACGGATCGGCTGCCACGAGCGCGCGTCGCCACGCCGGTGGAGAGCGCGGTGGCGCTGGTGGCTCCCGGAATCCGGTTCGCGCGGCCGGAACTGCCGCATCCGTATACGCCGCCGGTCACCGCCACCGAGCGCGAGCTGGCGGAGGTGTGGGCCGGAGTGCTTGGCGTGGAGCCGGTCGGCACTCGCGACAACTTCTTCGACCTCGGCGGCAACTCGTTGCTGGTGCCGCAGATGCTCGGGCTGCTCAAGCAGAGGTTCGGCGTTTCGCTGCCGACCGTGACGGTGTTCGAGGCGCCGAGCGTGCGCGCGCTGGGCGCGGTCATCGACGGGCAGGGCGGGACGGGCAGGTCGGTGGGTGAGGGTTCGGAGGTTTGTCCCGTTGAACGGGACACGTTGCGGGAGTCGGTGGCGGAGGTTTGTCTCGTTGAGCGGGACACGTCGCGGCAGCTGGTGACGGAGGTCTGTCCCGCTGAGCGGGACAGTTCGCGGCAGCAGGTGGCGGAGGTTTGTCTCGTTGAACGGGACAGTTCGCGTCAGCAGGTGACGGATGCCTGTCCCGTTGAGCGGGACACGTTGCGGGAGTCGGTGGCGGAGGTTTGTCCCGTTGAGCGGGACAGTTCCGCGGCGATTGCGGCGGAGTCGGAACCCGACCGGCGCATCGCGATCGTCGGCATGTCCGGACGGTTCCCCGGCGCCGGGGACGTCGGCGAGTTCTGGCGCAACCTGTGCGAGGGCGTCGAGTCGATCACCTTCTTCTCACCCGAGGAGCTGATCGAGGCCGGCGTCGAACCCGAAACCCTTCGCGACCCCGCCTACGTGCCGGCCCGCGCGATCCTCGACGACATCGCCGGCTTTGACGCAGGGTTCTTCGGCATCAGCCCCCGCATGGCCGCCCTGACCGACCCGCAGCAGCGCCTCTTCCTCGAGGTCTGCTGGGAGGCACTCGAACAGGCCGGCTACTGCCGTTCCGAACACCGCGGCCGGGTGGGCGTGTACGGCGGCACCCATATCAGCACCTATCTGCTGGGTATCCGCGACCGCCTCGGCGACGACGTGAGCCAGTTCGAGATCGCGATGGGCAACGAGAAAGACGCCCTCGCCACCACGGTCTCGTACCTGTTCGACCTGCATGGACCGAGCGTGGCCGTGCAGACCTTCTGCTCGACCTCCCTCGTGGCTACCCACCTCGCGGTGCGCGCGTTGCGTGACGGCGATTGCGAGATGGCGCTGGCCGGCGGCGTCTCCATCCGGGTGCCGGACAAGCGCGGGCACCGTTACGAGGAAGGCGGCATGGAGTCGCCCGACGGCCACGTGCGCACGTTCGACGCCAAGGCACGCGGCGCGATGTTCGGCGACGGAGCAGCCGTCGTTCTGCTCAAGCGGCTTTCTGACGCACTGCGCGACGGCGACCACGTCTGGGGCGTCATCCGCGGCTCCGCGATGAACAACGACGGCGGCCTGAAGGTCGGCTACACCGCGCCCAGCCTCGTCGGTCAGGCCAAGGTGGTCGCCGAGGCGATGGCCGATGCCGGGGTGCGCGCCGAGCAGGTCGGCTACGTGGAAGCGCACGGCAGCGGCACCCGGCTCGGCGATCCTATCGAGGTGGCTGCGCTCACTCGGGCGTTCGGGCCGACGCCGACCAGGCAGTACTGCCCGATCGGTTCGGTGAAGACCAACGTCGGCCACCTCGACCGGGCCGCGGGCGCCGCGGGCCTGATCAAGGCGACGCTGGCCGTGCGTGAGGGCCTGATCCCGCCGACGCTGCACTTCACCGCGCCGAACCCGGAGATCGACTTCGCCAACAGCCCCTTCTACGTCAACAACCGGCTCCAGACCTGGGCTGCCCCCGCCGGAGAGCCGCGCATCGCAGGCCTCAACTCGCTCGGCATGGGAGGTACCAACGTGCACGTCGTCGTCGAGGAACCGCCGCGCCGCCCGGCCTCTCGTCCGCAGGACCCTGCCACCTCGCGCCGCTTCCAGGTGCTGCCGGTGTCCGCGCGCTCCGCGGCGGCGGCAGACGACTCGTGCCAGCGTCTCGGCGACCACCTCACGGCGCATCCGGACACGCGGCTCGCCGATGTCGCGTACACCCTCCAGGTCGGCCGCAAGACCTTCGAGCACCGCCGCGCCGTGGTCGCCACGCAGTTCGGCGACGCCGTCAATGTGCTGACCCGGGTGGACGGCGCGGCTCCAGCCTCCCGAGTCGAAGCGACACAGGAACGTCCGGTGGCATTCCTACTCGCGGGAGTAGGGGAGCAGTACCCGGGCATGGTCGGCGAACTCTACCGCCGCGAACCGGCATTCCGCGCCCGACTCGATGACTGCCTCAGCCGCATCGCTTCGGCACTGCACGCGGAGGGGACACCCGCGCCGGGCGTCGCCGTGCTCACCGACCTGCTCGCCGGGCCGCGCGGCGGCACCAGCTTGGCCGCGCTGCTCGGACGGGCCACCGAATCCGACCCGCGCGCCGAAGCGTTGCAGCGCACTGAGATCGTCCAACCGCTCATGTTCGCGGTCGACTACGCGCTCGCGGCCACGCTGATGGACTGGGGTCTGCGGCCGGCCGCGATGCTCGGTTACAGCCTCGGCGAATACGTCGCGGCCTGCTTGGCCGGGGTGCTCTCGCTCGGCGACGCGATCGCACTCGTCGTGCACCGCGCCACGCTGATCTCGGGCGTCGAGCGCGGAGCGATGGCCGCCGTGTCGCTGAGCGCCGAGGAACTGCGCGGCCGATACCGGATCCAGGAGCGAGGACTGGACATCGCGGCGGTCAACGGCCCGCAGACCGTGGTCGTCGCCGGTCCGTCGGCCGCGATGGACGCGCTGCTCGGCGAGCTGCGGCAGGGCGAGATCGCCTGCCGTCCGCTGCAAACCACGCACGCCTTCCACTCGCGCATGCTGGCCCAGGTCGCCGCGCCGCTCACCGACTGGATCGCGGCCAACATCAGCCTCAACCCGCCGAAACTGCCGTATCTGTCCAATGTGACGGGACGTCAGGCCGATCCCGCGCTGGTACGCGACCCGGCCTACTGGGCCCGGCACATGTGCGAGACGGTGCAGTTCGCGGCGGGCGCGGACGCGCTGCTCGCCGACCCCGAGCTCGCACTCGTCGAGATCGGTCCCGGTCCCTCGCTCGGCGCGCTGCTTCGCGCGGCCGGCTGCCCGCCCCAGCGTTGGCCGCTGATCAGCACGACGCTCCCGGCCGGCACCGACCCGCGCCCGGCGGACGAGACGCTCGCGGATTGCCTCGCCCGGCTCTGGCTCATCGGCGCCGAGATCGACTGGACCGCCTATCACGGCAGGCACGACGGCTCGGCCGAGGTTTACGCAGGCGCCGCTCCCGGCCGGATTCCGCTGCCCACCTATCCGTTCCAGCGGCAGAAGTACTGGATCGAGGCCGGTAAACCGACCGTGCGCGCCGCGGCCTTGGACGCGCTCCCGGCGGAAGGCACCGGCACGCTGTCCGACGTGGGCCGCATCCCGCGGCTTCCGGAGGAGCAATGGCTCCATCTACCGGTCTGGCGTCAGCTTCCGGCGACCCCGGCCGCCGAGCGGCAATCAGGCTCCTGGCTCGTGTTCGCCCGCGACGGCGCCGCCGCGCGCGTGCTCGCCGAGCTGCGCCGCGCCGCCGCCTGGAGCGGAGCGGACGTCACCGTCGTACGTCCCGCGACGGCCTATGCCGCCGGCCCGGACGGTTACACCCTGCGGCCCGGCAGCACCGACGACGCGCTGAACCTGCTGCGCGATCTGCGCGCCGGTGCGGGATGGCCGGAGCGCATCGTGCACCTATGGACGCTCGACGAGCCGACCGCCGCGGAAACGGCAGCGATCGCCGCGGCCCGCGAAGATGACGACGGCGGCTCCGGTTACCGCGCCGAGCCAGGCCACGACTACGAGGACGCGGCGACCGTCGCGCTCGGCCTGCACACCCTGGTCTCCCTCGCCCGCGCGGCCGGGGAACTCGGCATGGAGGGCTGGGCGCTGGATATCGTCACCTCGGGCGCGCACGATGTGCTCGGTGGCGGCGAAGTGCGGCCGGCCGCCGCGACGCTCGTCGGCCCGGCCCTCGTCATTCCGCTCGAATACCCCACGATCAGCACCCGCCTCATCGACGCGGAACAGCGCACTGATCCGGCGGCGATCGTCGCCGAACTGCGCCGGACCCGGACCGAGCGGACCATCGCACTGCGCGGCGCTCGGCGCTGGGCCTGCGACTACCAGAGCGTCACCGCGCCTGCCATCCCGGCAGCTGACACCGCAGGGCCCGAAGGCACGGCCGACGTTCCCAGCACCGCGCTACGTGAGGGTGGCGTCTACCTCATCACCGGCGGTCTCGGCGGCATCGGCCTCGCCATGGCCGAGCGCCTGGCCCGCGCCTGCCGCGCGAAGCTGGTCCTGTTCGGCCGCAGCGGGCTGCCGCCGCGCGAGCGCTGGGAGGCCATCGCCTCCGGTGCTGAAGCCGTCGACGAAAGCAGCCGCGGCCGGGTGGCGCGCGCCCTGGAGATCGTCGCGCTCGGCGGCGAGGTGGAGATCGTGGTCGGCGACATCACCGACCCGCACGACGCGCGCCGCGCCGTCGAGCAGGCCCAGGCCAGATTCGGCGCCCTGCACGGCGTGCTGCACGCCGCGGGCGTGCCCGGCATCGGCCTGATCCAGTTCAAACGCCCCGAGGACGGCGAGCTGGTGCTCGCGCCCAAGGTGGCCGGCACCCGGGCGCTGGCCCGCGCGCTGCGGCTGGGCGAGCCCGACGAGGTCCGGCTCGACTTCCTCGCCCTGTTCTCCTCGGTGACCTCGGCCACCGGCGGCGGCCCCGGCCAGGTGGACTACTGCGCCGCCAACGCCTTCCTCGACGCCTTCGCCGCCGCCTGGTCGACCCCCGATCGCAGGGTCCTGTCGGTGGACTGGGGCGAGTGGGTGTGGAACGGCTGGGACGAAGGGCTCGGCGGCTTCGACGACGGCCTGCGCGCCTTCTTCCGCGAGCACCGCGCGGCTTTCGGCATCTCCTTCGACGAGGGCTGGCGAACCCTGCTGCGGGCGCTTCGCAGCGGCGAGCCGCGGGTCTTCGCCTCCACCCAGGATCTGTCGGCCATGGTGCGGCTCAGCGCCGGATTCACCGTGGACGCGGCGCTCGCCCCGACCGGCGGCCAGAACGCCGACCGCCATCCGCGCCCGGACCTGGTGACGCCGTATCAGGAGCCGTCCGGCGACACCGAGGAGGCGATCGCCGCGCTGTGGGCCGAATCGCTCAAGCTCGACCGGATCGGCGCGCTGGACAACTTCTTCGAACTCGGCGGCAACTCGCTGCTCGGAATCAACCTGTTGGCCGCACTGCGCCGCGCGTTCACCGAGGCCGAACTGCCCCCGCACATCCTGCACCAGGCACCCACCGTCGCGGCGCTCGCCGAGATCGTCGACGCGGGAACCGGGGGCACGGCCGAGCCCACGCCCCGGGACGAGGACGCGCAGGCACAGGCGCAACTGCGCCGCTCCGCCCTCAAAGCGGCGGCCGCCCGTCGCCGCAGGCGCTGATTCACGAACACACGGATACAGCCACAGCCACGCAGCACGATCGAGACAGAACGGAGAGGTCATGACCGTCATCGGCGTCATCGGCGCCGGCGTCATGGGCGTCGGGGTCGCGCAGAACCTGGCCCAGTGCGGGCACGAGGTGATCCTGGTCGACACGCAGGAGTCGATCCTCGAGCAGGCCCGCGCCGCCATCGCCCGCAACTGCCGGCTCAGCAGGCTGACCGGCGGACCGGCCCTCGACCCCGACGAGGTGCTGGCCCGCATCAGCACCGCGGTCGGCGTCGAGGCGGTCGCCAAGGCCGAGTTCGTCATCGAGAACGTCACCGAGAACTGGCAGATCAAGCGCGAGGTGCACGAAGCACTCGACGCCGTCTGCGACCCGGCCGCGGTGATCATCGTCAACACCTCGGCGATCCCGATCACCAAGGTCGGCTCGGTCGGCCGCCATCCCGAGCGCGTGGTCGGCGTGCACTTCATGAACCCGGTGCCGGCCAAGCCGGTGGTGGAGCTGATCCCCGGCTTTCACACCGCGCCGGACGTCGTCGAGCGCACCCGGGAACTGCTCGCGGGCATCGGCAAGCGCGCGGTGGACGTCAAGGACTCCTCCGGCTTCATCTCCAACAGGGTCCTGATGCTCACGGTCAACGAGGCCGCGTACCTCGTACACGAGGGCGTCGCCACCGCCGAGGCCGTGGACGAGGTCTTCCGCGGCTGCTTCGGCCACCCCATGGGCCCGCTGGAGACCGCGGACCTGATCGGCGTCGACACGATCCTCTACAGCGTCGAAGTGCTCTACGAGCACTACGCCGACAGCAAGTACCGGCCGTGCCCGCTGCTCAAGCAGATGACCGACGCCGGACTGCACGGCCGGAAGACCGGCCGTGGCTTCTACACCTACGAAAGCTGAGGCGAGCACCATGGCAGCGCAGAGCGTCGACGGCCGGATCCTCGAGTTCATCGAGGGCCGGTTCCCGCAGGCCGGCATCGAACCCGGACAGGACATCTTCTCGCTCGGCTACATCAACTCCCTGTTCGCGATGGAGCTGGTGATGTTCCTGGAGAAGACCTTCGCCTTCACCCTCCCGAACGACGAGCTGCGGATCGAGAACTTCCGCACCGTCGAGGCGATGACCGCGCTCGTGGACCGGTGCCGGTCCGCGGTCGCGGTCGGGTAACGCGGTGGCAGCGCTCGGGACGGCGGCCCCGCCGCGGGCCGCCGTCGCGGTGGACCGGGCGGCGGCGCGCGCCTTCGTGCAGGCGCACATCGCGCCGCACGCCGACGCCTGGGACCGGCAGGGCGTGATCCCCGAGGAGACGCTGGAGCGGATCGGCGCGGCGGGCCTGTGGGCGCCGTTCCTGCCGATCGACCTCGGCGGGCGCGGCCTGGACATGGTCACCCTCGGCGAGGTCCACGAGGAGGTCGGCCGCGGCTGCTCGTCCGTTCGCAGCCTGCTGACCGTGCACACGATGCTCAGCTGGGCGCTGAACCGCTGGGGCAGCCCGGACCAGCTGGAGCAGTGGGCCGAGGAACTGGCCGCCGGACGCGTGCTCGGCGCCTTCTGCCTCTCCGAGCCCGGCGCGGGCAGTGACGCGGCCGGCATCGCCAGCACGGCCACCCCGCACCGCGGCGGCTGGCTGCTGCGCGGCACGAAGAAATGGACCACCAACGGGCAGCGCGCCGATCTGTTCCTGGTCTTCGCGCGCACCGAGTCGAGCATCGTCGCGCTGCTGGTGCCGCGCACGACGCCCGGCGTGCGGGTGACACCCATCCACGACATGCTCGGCACCCGCTCCTCGATGCTCGCCGAGATCGAGTTCGACGATGTAGCGCTCGGCCCGGAGGCGCTGCTCGGACCGAGCGCCTTCGCCGCGGGCATGGTGCTCACCGGCACGCTCGACCTGGGCCGGTACAGCGTCGCGGCGGGATCGGTCGGCATCATCCAGGCCAGCCTGGACGCGAGCACCGCCTACGCGAGCGAGCGCGCGGTCGGCGGGACGCTGCTGCGCGACATGCAGCTGATCCGGGCGAAGCTGTCCGACATGGTCACGGACGTGCGCGCGGCGCGGCTGCTGTGCGCCGAGGCCGGCCGGCTCAAGGACGCCGGGGACCCGGCGACCATCATGGCGACCTGGGTGGCGAAGTACTTCGCGTCCACCGCCGCCGCCAAGCACTCCGCCGAGGCGGTGCAGATCCACGGGGCCAACGGGTGCAGCCCGCGCTACCCGGTCGCCCGCTACTACCGGGACGCGAAGGTGATGGAGATCATCGAGGGCAGCACCGAGATCCAGCGCACCACCATCGCCGGCGAGGCGTTCCGGGAGTGGACGCCGTGAGCCGGGTCATCGAAGCAGAGGCCGTGCTCGCGGGCACGGGCGCGGCGTCGGCTCCGCCCGCGAAACCGGTGCGGGGCCGGATCAAATGCGTGGTCTGGGACCTGGACAACACGCTGTGGGACGGTGTCCTGCTCGAGGACGGCGAGGTCACCGTGCGCCCCGCCGTCGTCGAGCACATCCGGCGGCTCGACGCGATGGGTGTACTGCACTCCGTCGCCAGCAAGAACGACCCGGACACCGCGCTGGAGAAGCTGCGCGCGCTCGGTCTCGAGGAGTGGTTCCTCTACCCGCGCATCGGCTGGAACGCCAAGTCGGAGTCGATCAAGCAGATCGCCGCGAAGCTGAACCTCGGCCTCGACGCCTTCGCGTTCGTCGACGATCAGCCCTTTGAGCTGGCCGAGGTCGGACACGAGCTGCCGCAGGTCACCTGTGTGGACGCGGCCGAGCTCGACGAGGTGCTGAGCAGGCCGGACTTCAGCCCGCGGTTCATCTCGGACGAGTCATCGCAGCGGCGCGCGATGTATCGCAGCCAGCTGACCCGCGATGACGTGGAGGCGCGGTTCGTCGGCACCGGCGAGGAATTCCTCGCCAGCCTGGAGATGACGTTCGCCATCGCGCCCGCGCGGCGCGAGGACCTCCAGCGCGCCGAGGAGCTGACCATCCGCACCAACCAGCTCAACTCCACCGGCCGCACCTACTCCTACGACGAACTGGACGCGCTGCGCGAGTCGCCCGACCACCTGCTGCTGGTGGCGACGCTGACCGACCGGTTCGGCTCCTACGGCAAGATCGGCCTCGCGCTGGTGGAGAAGGGCGAACCGGACTGGCATCTCAACATGCTGCTGATGTCCTGCCGGGTGATGTCGCGCGGCGTCGGCTCGGTGCTGCTCGGCTACATCATGCGCCGGGCGCACCAGGCCGGGGCGGGACTGCGCGCCGACATGGTGGAGACCGGCCGCAACCGGATGATGCAGATCACTTACGCGTTCAGCGGATTCCGCGAGGTGGAGCGGGACGGCGCGCACGTGGTGCTGGCCGTGGATCCCGCCACCGCGCAGGAGCCGCCGGCCTACGTGACGCTGGTGGTGGAGGAGTGACCGTCACCGCCAGCGACAGCGTCATCAGTGGTAACGCGGTCACCTCCGCGGCCGCCGGTTGTCCCGTTGAACTGGACAAGTGGTTTCCGTTCCAGGTCCCGGAAGGCGACGTCCGGCTGTACTGCCTGCCCCACGCGGGCGGTTCGGCCTCGACCTACCGGGCGTGGACCGGCCGGGCGGGCCGGGCGGCGATCTGCCCGGTCCAGCCCGCCGGCCGGGAGACCAGGCTGCGCGACACGCCGCACCGGCTGATGGAACCACTCGTCGCCGACCTGGCGGACGCGATCCTCGCCCGCGAAGGCGTCGGCGGGCACGGCGAAGGGCGATACGCGGTCTACGGGCACAGCCTCGGCGCGCTCGTCGGCTTCGAGTTGCTGCGGGAGATCCGCCGCCGCGGCGGCCCGGATCCGGTGCACTTCATCGTGTCCGGCTGCTCGGCTCCCCAGCTGAGCAGCGCCGAGAGCGTGCGGGTCTCCGAGCTGTCCGACGCCGAGATCGTGGAACTGCTGCGCAGCCTAGGCGGAACGCCCGGCTGGATGCTGGCCGACCCGACCGTGCTGCGGATGATCCTGCCGCCGTTCCGGGCCGACTTCAGCATCAAGGAGAACTACCGCTACGAGCCGCAGCCGCCACTCGACGTGCCGATCACGGCGCTGGCCGCCACGCACGACCCGCGCGCCGACGTCGAGTCGGTGTCCGGATGGCGCGACCAGACCACCCGGCGCTTCGAGCAGCACCTGTTCACCGGCGGCCACTTCGCAGTACTCGAACAACCGAACGTGACCCATGCCTATATCAGGGCCGCGCTGGAGCGGCACTGATTGGCTGGACGGGCAGTGCTCGGTTAGCCGGACACTGCTCAGCGGAATGCGCCGCGACCTGATCGGTCGCGGCGCATCGCGCTTTCACAGACGCCCTCAGGACCGCTTGGAGACCGGCACGACGTAGCGGCTGTAGACGAGATCCCGCAGCACGTCGTCGCCGCCTTCGACGATCGAGACGTACCGCATGTCGCGCACCAGCTTGCCGATGATCGACTCGTGCGTGTAGCCGATGCCGCCGAACATCTCCGAGGCCGCCGCCGCGATCTGCCATCCGGCCTGGCCGCCGAACATCTTCGCGGTCAACGCGGACTTCAGCGCGCCCTGCCGCAGGAACTCCTCGGCGGCGTCCGGGCGGGCCGCGACCTCGTCGTATTCGCGGGCCGCGGCGAGGCACTGGTTCGCCATCACGTCGATCTGCATCTCGAACTGGCCGAGCCGGCCGGCGAAGATCGCGTTCGAGGCGAGCGGCGCGCCCTTGACCGACTTGGCCTTGCCGTAGTCCATGCACAGGTCGCGAATGCGGCGCGCGATCCCGAGCCCGGTGGCCGCGATCAGGATCCTGCTGGCGTTCAGGCCGATCTCCAGCAGTCGCAGCCCGTGGCCATGCAGGGCATTGCCGGCGGGCACCCGGCAGCCGCGCAGCGCGACCTGATACGTCGCGGACGAGCGCAGACCGATTACCTCCCAACGCTTCTCGACGGTCACACCCGGCGTCTCGCGCGGCACGAGCACCGCCAGGTACTGGTCCGGATCGTCGGCGGAGCGCGCGATGACGACGAGGAACTGGGCGAAGCCGGTGTTGGTGGAGAACGCCTTGGCGCCGTCGAGCACCAGCCAGTCGCCGTCGCGGCGCACCGTCGTGCCGATGCGCGCCAGTTCGCTGCCCGCCTCGTGCTCGCTGCCGAGCGTCGCGGCGAAACCGTTGCCGGCCACCAGACCGGAAAGGTACTGCTCCTTGACCGGCTCAGCGCCGTACCACGCGACCATGCTGGTCGTGAGTACCGGAATGAACAGCGTGAAAGCCACGCCCGCGTCTCCGTAGGCGAGCGCCGCGACGATCCGCACGCTCTCCTCGAGCGAGAGGCCCAGGCCGCCGTGTTCCTTCGGCAGCCACCAGTTCATCAGGCCGGTCTCGGCGAAGCGGCCGTACAGCGGCAGCGGGGCCTCGGCGAGCGAGTCGAGCTGCGATTCCCGGCCCAGCAGCTCGCGCCGCACGAAGCCGTTGACCTCGCGGAGGTATTCGGGTTCTCTCATGGGTTCCCTCCCTGGCTGGTCTGCGCGGTGTGCGCGGTCTGTGTGGTTCGCGTCGTCTGGGCGAGCAGTGTCGCGGGAGCGGTCCCGGGCGTCAGGCCCGCGCACAGCAGGCGCACGGTCGGCTGCTCGATCAGCGCGGTCACCGGCAGCGCCGCGCCGAGTTCGGCGCCGACTCGCTGGGCGAGTTGCACGGCGGTCATCGAGCGGCCGCCGAGCTCGAAGAAGTTGTCATCCACGCCGACCCGTTCCAGGCCGAGCGACTGTGCCCACAGCCGCGCCACCGTCTCCTCGGGACCGGGTGAGGGTTCGACGAACGCGGTCGCGAGCGAGGGCCGAGGCCGCGGACCCCCGGCTGCGGCGCTCGGGCCGCGGCTGGATGAGGCCACGGATGCCGAGCCGGGTGCGGTCGAGCCGCCGAGGTCTGACGTGTCGTCAGGCGAGGGCGTTCGCGGCCCGCGCAGGAGCCAGGCCTCGTGCCCGCGCACCGCGCGCGGTCCCTCGGGCCGGCAGATCGACGCGGCCAGCACCAGATCGATGTCCGCGTCATCGGCGGCGTCGATGTGCCGGCCGACGATCGTTGCGCCGCCCACGTTGATGCTCGGAGCGAGGGCGGCGAACGCGGCGTGCTCGGGATGATCAGGGTCCGCGCCGGTGATGCTCACCGCCGCCGAGGTCAGTAGGACCACGTCGATGGCAGGCGGCTCCTCGCCGTGCTCGGCGAATCCGGCCTCGTACTCGGCCAGCGCCCGAGCGAGCGCGACGCCGCCGCGCACGCCCCGGTCCAGCTCCGCCTCGAAGCGCTCGATCCCGGCGCCGTCCGGGGAGGCGAGGCTCAGCGCGTGCACGATTGTGCGCGGCACCACCAGCAGCGTGCGCAGTAGCTCGGACAGGCTGGCGGGATCGGCGGGGGACACGGTGAACTCACCGCTGTCCTCCTCCCGCAAGCCGTCGCCCGGGCGCACGGTGAAGACCTCCGCGCCGGCCAGCACCAGCCGCTCGGCAAGCGCGTCGCCGCACTCCTCGTCGGCCAGCACCAGCCAGGGACCGGCCGCGCGCAGCCGCTCGTCGAGCCGCGCGACCGGCGGCGTGCCGCGCTGCCAGCGCGCGGCAGCAGAGCGCTGATCCGGTTCGGCGGGCGCGGCGTCCAGCCAGAACCGGCGTCGCTGAAAGGGATAGGGCGGCAGTTCGACGCGGCGCGCGTCACTCGCGTCGAGAGCCGACCAGTCGATCGGCGCCCCGGCCTGCCACAGCCGTGCCAGCGTCGTCAGAACCCAGACATCGGCGGGCTCGCCGCCGGGCACGGCGAGCACCGTTTCGGCCCCGGCCCCGGCCCCGGCCGCGGTCTGCGCAGTGTCCACGATGCGCACGCCGAGCCGGGTCAGCACGCGGGTAAGCACCGCGAGCGCGCCGTCGCGATCGACCGTGCCCTGACTGGCCGGCGCGTTGCCATCGGAGAGCAGCGCCGCAGCGGCCTGCGCGAGCCGGGTCCACCACGGGTCCGTGGCCGCACCCTCCGCCGCCACCCGCACGCGCGGGTCGCGCCGTCTTGCCTCGCCGTCTATCCAGCGACCCGGGTCATCCAGCGCTGCGACAGCATCCTGATAGTCGTGGCAGACCACCGCCCGGCGCAGCGCGAAACGACCCCGCGACATGTGCAGCGTGTAGGCGACGTCGGCCAGATCTTCGCCCTGCCGCGCGGCCAGGTGCTCGCGCAGTCGCCTGGTCAGCGCGTCCAGCGCGGTCGAGTCCGCGGCCGAGAACGTCAGCAGGTACGGACCCTTCGACGGCCTCCGCGGCGTTCGCGGCGGCGGCTGCTCCAGGACCACGTGCGCGTTCGTGCCGCCGACCGCGAACGAGTTGACCCCGGCGCGGCGCGGCTCGTCCCCGGGCGGCCAGGCCCGATCCTCGGCCAGCACCGTGAAGCGGTCCGCGGCGGCGGCCAGCGCCGGGTTCGGCGTCGCGAAGCCCGGCGTCCCCGGCAGCACCCCCTCGCGCACGCACAAAGCCGCCCGAATCAGAGCCGTGACCCCGGATGCGCGGTCCAGATGGCCAATCAGAGGCTTGATCGACCCGAGCACGCACGGCTCTGGCGGCGCGGTATGGAACACCCGGCTCAGCGCCGCCAGCTCGATCGAGTCACCCAGCGGCGTGCCCACGGCGTGGCATTCGACATAGCCCACGGACTGCGGTTTCACCCCGGCCACCGCGAGGGCCGCCTCGACCACGGCGGCCTGCCCGTCGATGCCCGGCGCGGCGTATCCGGCGCGCTCCTGGCCGTCGTTGTTCACCGCCGAGCCGAGGATCACCGCGTGAATCACGTCGCCCTCCGCCAGCGCATCGGCGAGCCGCTTGAGCGCGACCACCGCGGCGCCCGAGCCCATCACGGTCCCGTTGGCCGCGGCGTCGAGGCTGCGCACCCGGCCGTCCGGGGAGAGGATGCCGCCTTCCTCGTAGCGGTACCCGGCCGGCTGCGGCAACGGCAGGTAGGCGCCGCCGGCCAGCGTCATATCGCATTCGTAGGTCAGCAGGCTTTGACAGGCCAGGTGCACCGCGACGAGCGAGGTCGAGCAGAACGTCTGCACCGTCACGCTGGGCCCGCGCAGGCCGAGCTTGTACGACACGAGCGAGGTGAGCGAGTCGCGCTCGTTCCCGGTGGCGAAGATGCGCGCCGTGGCCGGATCGCCGGCGAGCCTGGCCGCGTTCAGCACCATGTAGTCCGGGAAGCCGCAGCCCCCGAACACGCCCACGCTGCCCTCCGGCTGCGTCGGCCGGTAGCCCGCGCGCTCCAGCGCCTCCCAGGCGCATTCGAGGAACAGCCGATGCTGCGGCTCCATGGCTTCGGCTTCTTGCGGGCTGAAACCGAACACCGCGGCGTCGAAGAGGTCGATGTCTCCCACCGGCCCGCCGACGCGCACGTAGCCGGGGTCGGCTGCGGCCTGCGGTTCCACTCCGGCGCGCGCCAACTCCTCATCGCTGATGGTGCGCAGCCCTCCGACCCCGGCGAGCAGGTTGCGCCAGAGCGTGTCGACGTCCGCGGCGCCGGGGAAACGCCCGGCCATGCCGACGATCGCGACCGCCGAGTCGTATGCGGTGTCTGTCACGGTGTCTGTCACGGTCATCTCCCGGTC
This sequence comes from Actinocrinis sp., assembly GCA_035763685.1. Classification (GTDB taxonomy): domain Bacteria; phylum Actinomycetota; class Actinomycetes; order Streptomycetales; family Catenulisporaceae; genus Actinocrinis. The sequence goes on from DASUAR010000036.1 coordinate 42,655, forward strand.
AGTGCCATCGAAGAGTCGCGGCGCGGTGCCCTCGGTTCGGTGAGCCGCCGCGGCGGCTCGTCCTGAACACCGCCTAGCGCATGCAGAGTGCGTGCGGTGGCGTCACGCCAGCGCGTTTCGCCCAGTCGCTCCAGTGCGTTCAGTGCCAGGCTCAGCCGCGCAGCGGCCCGGTCATGGCGGTGCTCGCCGAGATCAAGCGCGCCGAGCGAAGCGAGCAACACCGCCTCGCCGCGGCGATCACCGGCCGCGCGCACGGCGCGCAGGGCCTGCTCGTGGCTGGTGCGCCAGTCGTCGTAGCGCAGCTGCGCGGCGGCCGGCGCGGCCGCGGCGATCGCGAGGTTCCAGCAGTACTCTGATTCTGCGCAGCGCGCGGCCTGGCCTACCGCCGCGAGCAGCGCGCCGCGCTCGCGCTCGTACCAGGCCGCCGGGTCGGCCAGCAGGGCGTCGGCCACCGACGCCGCCATCGGCCAGCGGGGCGCGTCGCCGTTGCCGCCGCCCAGTCCGCCATTACACAGTCCGCCACCACGCAGCCCGCCGCCAGGAGCGCCGCCGAGCCGGGCGCCGGCTTCGTCCAACAGGAAAAGCCAAGCGCCGAGCAGTCGTCGCAACGCCGCGTCGCGCTCCTCCTCCGGCTCCTCGGTGAACTGTCGCTCCCGCGCGTAGAGCCTGGCCAGATCGCGCAACCGGTATCGCGGGCCTGGGCCGTCGCCCTCGGTCACCTCCACCAGCCGCGCGTCGACCAGGCTCTCCAGCACCTCGGCCGCGGCGCGCGGATCCATGTCGAGCAGCGGTGCGGCGACCCAGGCCCCGAGGCTCGTCGCGGGCAGCGCGCCCATCCGGCCGAAGAGCAGTTTGGCCGGGCGGGAAAGCGCCTCGCAGGAGTCGCGGAACGCACCGCGCACGTCAAGCCCCGGTTGGGTCAGCTCGTCCAGCCGCCGATGGTCCTCGGCGAGCCTGGCCGTCAGTTGCGCGAGGTCCCAATGCGGACGAGCGGCCAGCCGGGTCGCCGCGGCGCGCAGCGCCAACGGCAGCCGGTCGCACCGCTCGACCAGGTCGAGGGCTTCGCTCGGCTCGGCGGCCACCCGCTGCGGCCCGGCCATCGCCGCGAAGATGCGCACGGCCTCATGCGCGTCCGGCACCGGGATCTCGACCACCGTGGCACCCGGCAGCGCGGCGAGACGGGCCCTGCTGGTCGCGATCAGCAGACAGGACGGTGTGCCAGGTATCAGAGCCCGCAATTGGGTCTCGTCGGTCACGTCCTCGACCACGATGAGCAGGCGTCGATCGGCGATGACGCTGCGGTAGAGCGCGGCTCGGCCGTCGACATTCGCCGGGACGGCCTCGCCGCTGTGGCCGAGCGCGTGCAGGAACCGTTCCAGTAGATCCGCGGCGCTCGCCGGGCCATCGCCGCCGGGCGTCAGGCGGGCGTAGAGCTGACCGTCCGGGAACTCGGCGGCGAGTGCGTGAGCGACCTCCACGGCGAGCGCGGACTTGCCGACCCCGCCGCAGCCGGTGACCACCGCCACGTGGATCCGGTCGCCGCCGCCGTCGCCGCCGCCTTCGGCGGAGAGGCGGCGCCGCAGCGCCGCGAGCGCTCCGCCGCGATCGGTGAAGTCCGGCGTGCGGGCCGGCAGCATTCGGGGCGCCGGGAGCGACCCGACGGCGGCCGGCGTCTCGATGGCGCCGCCGTGCGGCTCGAGTTCACCGGAGCCGTTGAGGATGGCCAGCTCCAGCCGGTGCAGCTCGGCGCTCGGCTCCAGGCCGAGCTCGCGCACGAAGGTGCGGCGGACCTGCTGGTAGACCGCCAGGGCCTCGGCCTGCCTGCCGGAGCGGCACAGCGCCAGCATCAGCTGGCCGGCCGGACGCTCACGCAGGGGATACTCCTCGGCCAGAGCTCTGATCTCGCCGAGCACTTCGCGGTGCAGGCCGAGTTGCAGCTCCGCGTCGAGGCACTCCTCAAGCGCCTCGACCCGCCGATCCGCGATGCGCACCAGGCGCGCCTCCACCTCTTCGCTCTCCACCCCGGCCAGCGGCTCGCCCCGCCACAGGGCCAGCGCCGGGCGAAACGCGGCGCGGGCCACGTCCGGCCGCCCGGCCAGGCTCGCGGCCCGGCCCCTGGCGATCAGATCGTCGAACACGTGCAGGTCCAGCTCACCGGGCGCGACGTCGACGCGGTAGCCCGGACCACGCATGCGCACGCGCTCGCCAAGCCCGGCGCGCGCCAGCGAACGGCGCAAGACCGAAACAGCGGTCTGAATCTGAGCGCGCGCCGTCGTCGGTGGACTGACGCCCCAGACGCCGTGGATCAGCGTTTCCAGCGGCACCACCTGATTGGCGCTCAGCAGCAGCAGCGCCAGTACCACCTCCTGCCGGCGCGCGGTGACCGCTACCGGCTCGTCGCCGTGCACCTCCAGCGGGCCGAGGATGCGGAACGGCGGCTCGGTGCGTCCGGCCGCGCGGGACTGCGCAGCGCCGCCGAGAGCATGCGGCGGCTCCGCGGCGCGGGCGCCGTCCCGGGTGACCAAGTACAAGTCGGGCCCCTGTCGCAGGGTCTCCATTCCGGTTCGCCTCCTCAGACGAGCGCAGTGAGTTGGGCGCGGTGACATGGGCGCAGTGACATGGGCGCGGTCGCACCGCCGCAGTCAGACGAGCACTTCGGCGGGCGGCGGATGGCCGAGAAACGCGGTCGGGCTGGCGGTCAGGCCGTACGCCCCCGCCTGGAAGAGCGCGATCAGATCCCCGACCTCGGCCCGCGGCAGCTCCACGCCGTCGCCGAGCAGGTCGAGCGGCGTGCACAGGCAGCCGACGACGGTGACCTTCTCCCGCTCGCCGTCCCCGTCCTCGCGCACCGGGCCGTCGAACCTGCTCGCGACCGCGATCGGGTAGTTGCGCCGGATCACCTGGCCGAAGTTGCCGGACGCGGCCAGCTGGTGATGCATTCCGCCGTCGACCACGAGGTATGTCTTGCCGCGCGACTGCTTGCGGTCGACGACGCGGGTCACGTACACGCCCGCCTCCCCGACCAGATAGCGGCCCAGCTCGATGACGACTCGTGCCTGCGGCAGCGCGGGCCGCAGCTGTTGCTCCATCAGCTTGCGCAGGTTCTCGCCGACCGGCTCGAGGTCCAGCGGCTCGTCCTTACGCGAGTAAGGGATGCCGAAGCCGCCACCGAGGTTGAGATAGCGGATCGGGCCGGGCGCGGCCTGCGCGAGCCCGATGATCATCGCCACGGTCGCGCGCTGCGCCTCGCAGATGCTCTCGGCGCGCAGGTTCTGCGAGCCGGCGAACACGTGGAAGCCCTGGAAGTCGGTCTCCGGCGCCTCGGCGAGGACGGCGAGCATGCCGGGGACCCGCTCGGCGTCGATGCCGAACTGCTGCGGGCCGCCGCCCAGCCGCATCCCGGAGCCGTGCATCGCGAAGTCCGGGTTGATCCGCAGCGCGACCCGCGCCCGCGTGCCCAGCCGGGCGGCCACCTCGCGCACCCTGGCCAGTTCGTTCTCTGATTCCAGCTCGACCAGCACGCCGGCCGCGACCGCCTGGGTCAGTTCCGCGGTGGTCTTTCCCGGTCCGGCGAAGCTGATCCGGGCCGCGGGCATCGGCGTGTCCAGCGCGTGGCGCAGTTCACCGGCTGAGGCGACGTCGAGGCCGTCGACCAGAGCGCTGAGATGTTGCAGCACGGCGGGCATCGGGTTCGCCTTGACCGCGTATTTCAGGTGCACGCCATCGGGCAGCGCCGCGCGCACCGCCGCGACGCGGCTGCTTATCAGCTCTCTGTCGTAGGCGAAGAACGGGGTGCTGCCGACCCGCTGGGCCAGCAACCGCGCCGGAATGCCGCCGACCGCGAGCTGGCCGTCCACCGAGCCGAACGTGTCCATCGCGCGCTTGTTCAGCACGCGCATGTTCACCGCGCGGTCGGTCGCCGCGACGCTGTTCATTGCTCCACCACCCGGCGCAGCTCGACGCGGTCGAACTTCCCGTTCACCGATCTGGGCAGCCGCGCCAGCACCAGGACCCGCTGCGGCTGCATGTAGTTCGGCAGTTGCGCGGCCAGCGCCTTGCGCAGCAGCACGGCGTCACAGGGCTCGGATACGACCAGCGCGATGTGCTGACCAAGCCGCTCGTCGCCGACGCCGAGCGCGACCGCCTCGGTGGCCAGGCCGGTGGCGTAGACGGCCTCCTCGACCTCGGCCGGGCTGACCCGGTACCCGGAGGTCTTGATCATTTCGTCGGCCCGGCCGACGAAGTAGAGGAAGCCCTCCTCGTCCCGGTACACGGTGTCCCCGGACCAGACCGCGAGTTCCGGGCGCGCGGCCGCCCCCGCGGTGCCGGCCGCAGTCGCGGCCTGCGGGACCGGGCGGAAACGCTGCGCGGTTCGCTCCGGGTCGTTCCAGTAGCCCTGCGCCACGAGCGCGCCCCGGTGCACGAGCTCGCCGTGCTCACCGGGAGCGCAGGGCGTCCCGTCCGGCCGCACCACCAGGATCTCGGCGTTCGGTATCGCCTTGCCGATCGAGTCCGGTCGGCGGTCCGCCTCGGCCGGATCGAGATAGGTCGAGCGGAACGCCTCGGTCAGCCCGTACATCAAATACGGCTTCGCGCGCGGAAACAGCTCCCTGAGCCGGGCCAGCGTCGCCGCCGGCATCCGGCCGCCGGTGTTGGCGAAATAGCGCAACCGCCCGGCCGCCTGCTCCGGCCATTCCTGCCTCGCCAGCTGCATCCACAGCGGCGGCACGCACGTCATCGCGGTGATCGCGTGCTGTGCGCACAGGCGCACAAGATCCCGCGGCAGCAGATAGTTGGCCAGGACCACGTGCGCCCCGGCGATGAGTGAGATGGTCAGCTGGCTCAGCCCGGCGTCGAAGCTGAGCGGAAGCGGGGCCAGGATCGCGTCCTCGGCCGTGTGGTCGAGGTAGTGCGCCACGCTCTCGGCTCCGGCGATCAGGTTGCGGTGCGAGAGCACCACACCCTTGGGGCCGCCGGTGCTGCCAGAGGTGTAGAGGATCGCGGCCAGGTCCGTGTCGATGACTGATTCGCCGTCAGGTACCGGATCCGGCGCACTTTCGGCGAGCAGTGCCCAGCCGATCACCTGGAAGCGCGCCGCCGCGCCCCCGGCTGCCGCGGTGTCCCGCCCCGGCCCGCCGATCAGCACCACCGTCTCCACGGAGCTGTCCTCGGGCAGCGCCGCGCGCACGGTCTCGAGCCGCTCAGCCGTCGTGATCAGCACCCGAGGCCCGCAGTCGGCCGCGACATGCGCCAGGTGCCGGGCCTTGAACAGCGGATTGACCGGGACGAATATCCCGCCGGCCGCGGACACGGCCAACAGCGCGACCACCGTCTCGATCTGCTTTTGAGCGTAGATCGCCACGCGGTCGCCGCGCCGGACACCGAGCGCGCGCAGGCCGTTCGCCGCCCGAGCCACCCGGTCCGCCAACTGCCGGTAGCTGACCGTCTCGGCCGCGTAAGTCACCGCCGGCCGGTCCGGATCCCCGCATCCGATGAGCCGGTCGACCCGGGTCATCGGCGGTCGGCGGCACATGGCGCGCGCGGCCGGGTCACTCACCGCCGATCCGTTCCGCGCCGACGTGCCCGGCCACGGTCGCCCACAGCGAGCCGACCGTCGCGAAGGTCTCCTCGGTGAGCAGTTCGTCGGGAAGGTCGAGTTCGTAGTTCTCCTCGAGGTCGACCAGCAGCCGCACCACGCCCATCGAGTCAAGGCCGAGCGCGGCCAGATCGTCGGTCGGCGCCAGGTCGTCGCTGCCGGCGTACGGCAGGTGCGGCTTGAGGATCTCGAGGAACCGGCTGGGGATTTCGGTGTCGGTGTGGCTCACTGCTCTCCCTTTCGCTCGGGGCCGATCGCCCGGCGGGGGTCGGTTCCGCCGCCGAGTCGACTCGACCACCGTTTCCTCTCGACTCGCCATCGGCCCGCTCTCGGCGCGCGGCGGCCCGGCGCCGGGCGGTCCAGCCCGGACACACGTTCGATAGCCGACCGATAGCGTGAATACCGGGACGGCTGAGGCGATGAGTGTGACGTGATGGCCGCGTGCAGCACTGTGGGAATCGGTACCGCGCGATCAACGCGCGAACTTAAGACTTCAGCGTTCTCGGGGAGGGAGCCAGATGTCGACCGATGCCCTTTCGGTCATCGATTGGACGCCCACGACCTACGGCCGCGCCGCGGCCGGCGGGAGCGTCGACGAACATCTCATCGACGTGTACCAGTACGCGGCCCGTGCGGGGTCGCTCGCGCCCGACGCGCTCGGCACGGTGGCGCGGGACCTCGGCCTGCCGCCGCGCACCGTGTTCGGCGCGGTGGCCGAGCTGGTCGAGCTGCGCCTGCTGCGCGCCGACGCGGGTCCCGGCGGCGTGCTGCTGCCGGTCGCCCCGCAGACCGCGGCCGCGCTGCTGGTCGCCCCGGCGGAGCGGGCCATGTACCGGCGGCGCGACCTGGCCGACCGGCTGCAGGAGCGGATCGTCGCTCTCGCGGGTCCGGGCGGGCAGGGCGCGCACGGCGGCGCGGTGGACGTCTTCGAAGGCGTGGCGGAAATCCGCGGCCTGCTCAAGCTGGCCGCGGACGTGTGCCGGCGGGAGCTGGTGGTGCTGCGGCCCGGCCATGAGGACGAGGAGCTGCTTGACGAGCTGTTCGAGTCCTGCGCCGGCGCGCTGGACGGCGGCGTCGAGTCCCGCTTCGTCTTTCCGCACCGCTGCCGCGCCGACTTCGCGGCCCGCGCCCGAGTCAAGCGGCTGCTGGACTACGGCGCGCAGGTCCGCACGGTCAGCCTGGTTCCGCAGGCCGCGGCGGTGTTCGACCGGGAGCTGGCGATCATCCTGAACCTGCCCGTCGACGGGTGCCGGCCCACCGCCCGCCGGGTGCGCGACGCGGACGTGGTCGGGTTCCTGGTGGACATGGTCGACCAGCTCTGGGAAGGCGCCGCGACCTTCGCCTCCGATGAGCCGGGATACGCCGACGAGGTCGCCGACGACCTTCAGCGCGCTATCGCGAGGCTGATGGCGCAGGGTTACACCGATGAGGTGGTCGCGCGGCGGCTCGGGATGTCGGTGCGCACCTGCCGCCGCCACATCGCGGCGCTGCTGCGCAACCTCGGCTCCGTCAGCCGCTTCCAGGCGGGCGTGAAGGCGGCGCAGCACTTCAGCAGCCAGGAAGTGCAAGGCGCGTCAGCCGGCTGAGTCAGCCGAGGCCAGCGCGTGCGGAAGGTCAGGGCACGGATTCCCGAAAGGGTCTGCGTGCCCTGACCTTCTGCGCTGCACCGGATACAAAGCGCTGATTCGGTGGGCCCGGCCCTACGACGGCGCCGCCGCGCGCTCGGCCACCGCGACGGCTACCACGAGGTCGGCCTGATGCGTGAGCGTCACCACGATCTCGCCCAGCCCGGCCGCCTGCGCGAGTTGCCGCGCCCCCCCGGTGAGATGCACCGACGGAGCGCCCCAGGCGTCATTCGTGACCTCGATGTCGCGCCAGCGCAGGCCCTGGCCGAATCCCCGGCCGAGCACCTTGCAGGTGGCCTCCTTGACGCAGAACCGTCCGGCCAGTCGTTCGGCGTAGCGCTCGGGACCGAGTCCGTGGGCCTGCTCCAGTTCGGTGCGGGTGAACAGGATCGCGCGGTAGCGGCGGTGCGCGGCGATCCGCGCGAACCGCGACACCGACAGCAGGTCGACGCCGATCCTCATGCCCGCGCCTGTATGCGAGGCCGCAGCGCCGCGCGCGCGGCGATGGGAAGGCCGCCGAGCAGGCTCGCCGCGGCGGCGATCGCCATGGTCCAGTACAGGGCGGCGACCTCGTGCCGCGCGGTCGCGGCATACCAGCCGACCGCGAGGATGACCACGAAGTAGCCGGTGTTCATCGCGACCGCCAGCGGTCCGTGGCCGACCTGCTCCAGCACGGTCAGCACGGTGAGCATCAGCCCGGTACAGCCGAAGGTCGGGCCGACGATCGTGACGAAGTGCCGGGCCTCGGCCGCGACCGAGGGGCTCGCCCCGGACATCAGGTTCGCCAGCGGCCCGCCGAGCAGCACGACGGCGAGCGTCACCGCGGCATATCCGATGACTGCGAGCACCAGCCCGCGCCGGAAGACGGTGCGCGAAGCCGGTAGCCCGCCGGCGCCGAGGCTCTGGTTCATCAGCACCGCGATGGCCGAACCGAGGCCCACCGCGGGCACGATGATCGCGGTCTGGACGGTGTAGCCGACGTTGAATCCCGCGACCGCGGACTGCCCGGACGGCGCCACGATCCGCAGCAGCAGCAGGTTGACCACGGCCAGCACGATCGAGGACGCGCTCACCGGCACGCCGATGGATAGCAGCAGCCGCGGCGTCTGCGGGCGCCACTCGGTGAAGCGGCGCGGACGGATCGCTCCAGCGCGCATCAGCACCGTGAGTCCGAGCACGATCTCGGCCGCGCCGGCGATGCCCGACGCAAGCGGCACGGCCATGAGTCCACCGTGCAGCACGAGCCCGACCACGATGATGATGCCGAGGTTGAGCGACACGTATATGGCCGTGATGATCGCGGCGATGCCCGTGCGGCCCATCCCGCGCAATACCGCCGAGCACAGTTCGCCGAGCATGCACAGCGCGGCGGCTGCGGTCATCGCGGCCAGGAAGCTCTGGAATTCGCCGCGCCGATCGGCCGCGAGCTGCACGGCGTCGCCGAGCGGGCCGCTCAGCGCGAGCAGCAGCCCGCCGAAGACGGCGAACACCAGGATCCCGGCTCGTCCCATGCTGCCGAGGCGCGGGGAGATCTCGTCGCGTTCGCCGCGTCCCCACGCCTGCGCGACGGCGACTTGCAGCGTGATGGAGAGCCCGGTGGTCAGCGCGAGGAACAGATAGGAGACCGGGTTGTAGACCGAGCGGACATACAGCGCGGTCCCGCCCATCCGGCCGATCAGCGCGGTCGCGATGACCTGGGCGCCGACTCCGGTGGCGGTGGACAGGACCATCGGCAGCGACAGCTTCACGATGCGCCGATAGGAGACATCGACCTGCTGACGCGTCGGACGCTCGGGCGGGTCGGGTTCCGCGGCCTGCGCGACCCGTGGCTCGTTCAGCATGTCACTGCTCATGGGATCACACGTTTCATAGGATCACACCGTCCCGCTCGTGTCCGCGGTCAGCAGTTGCAGACCTGTGATATCGACTGCCTCGATCAGGAGCCAGCCCTCGCGCAGTGGTCCGCGCGTGTGTATCAGTACTCGATCGCCGTTTTTGACGTGCTGCCGCGCCACGGCGTCGCGCAGCGCGATCCAGCCGTCGCCAGGCCGGGTTCCGTGCAGTCGATGCTCCGCGTGATCCGCTGGCGGCGCGGGAGCACCCTCGCCGCAGTCGAGCACGCGCAGTGCTCCGGGACCGCGGAGCACCCGGACCGCGGCGGCCGCGACCCGCGAACGGCCAGCAGCGCCGGCGTGATCTTCGGCGAACAGCGGGTCGTCGCAAATCAGCGCCGTGCCGCCGCAGCCGTCCGGGATCGCCCACCGCAACAGGTCGAACACCACCGTGCCGCCGAGCTCGTCCAGGTGGGTGATACCGACGTCCTCGCCCTCCCAGCCCGACTCGAACACCAGCCGGGCCAGCAGCGCCCCGTACGGATCGGACAGCGGCCCCGAGCGCACCAGGAACAGCGGCTCCGCGCGGTGCTCCGCGCCGAGCGCGCCCAGCGCCAGAGCGCTTACATCAGGGGTCTGGCCGCCGGCCGGCAGCAGCCGAAGCGACTCCGGCGCGGTGCCGGCCTGCTGCGCGACGCCCTGGGCGAGCTGCCGAAATTCGTGTCCTTCAGCGAGGAGCGCCGCCGGCCGGTAGACCGCCTCATCGCAAACCGCCACGGCGATCGCGGTGATGCTCAGGTCAGCCATCAGCGTCGCCCGACAAGTAGCCCTTGGCCACGTGCAGCCGCTGGATGTCGCCGGTGCCCTCCATGAATTCGAACGCGCACACGTCCCGGGTCCACTTCTCCAGCAGCGGATGCTCCAGCAACCCGGCGGGCCCCATCGCGCCCGAGGCCCAGCGCGCGGTCTGCACCGCCATCCGGGTCGCGCCGAGCTTCGCCGCGCAGGACAGATAACTGTTGTCCGGGTCGCGCAGGACGCGCGCCGCCGCCTGGTACACCAGCTCCCTGGCGGCTTCGGCGCGGGTGAGCGCGACCGGCAGCCCGGGGGCGCTCTTGCGGTGCTCGGCCACGTATTCGGCGATCGCCAGCGCCGTGCCGACCGCCAGCGCGGCCACCTGGATGCGCATGTTGTTGAAGGTCTCGATGGCGCCCCAGATGCCGCGGCGCGTCACCGGCAGGTGCTCGCCGAGCAGCATGTCGCCGCGCACCGGCATCCCGTCGAAACGCAGGGCACTGAGAGCCGCGCCGCGCAGCCCGACCATGTCGAGCCGCTGCGCGTGCCAGGCCTCGTGTGGCGGCTCGACCAGCACGGCGCGGATGGACAGCGCCGAGCGGCCGGTACGCGCGAACACCACGCCGACGCCGCCTCGGGCGCCGTTGCCGATGTACCGCTTCTCGCCGCGCAGCAGCCAGCCGCCCGCGCCGTCGGCTTCGAGCCGGGTCTCCATCGCGGTCGCGTCGCTGCCCCGGCCCGGCTCCGTCATCGCGAAGAAGGTCCAGGTCCGGCCGCCGTGCAGCCGGGTGTAGAACAGTTCGCGCTGCCGCTCGTCGCCGAGCAGATCCACGATCACCCCGGCGAGCGCGGGGGAGGGGCAGGCCAGCAGCGCCCCGGCGTCGCCGCGGGCCAGTTCGAGGGTGCCGACCACGGTTTCCAGGCAGTTGCCTTCGTCCAGCAGCCGCAGCGGCCGGCCCGGCAGCGACTCGCGGTGCTTCGCCGGGGTGTTCGAGGTGCGCACCATCGCGTACACCTCGGTGTCCAGGTGCGCCTCCATGGCGTCCGGGTCCGCGTCGATCGCCAGCGCGAGCGAGCGCAGCTGCTCGGCCGCTTCCCGGCTCACGTCGCGCACCGCGCGCAGCCGTGCGTCCAGCTCGATCATTCGCCCGCTCCTTCCCGGCCGATCCAGGTGTTCGCACACAGCGCCGAGACATACAGCGCCCGCACCGGGTGGTCGGCGATGTATCCGGCCGCGCCGAAGAGCTTGGCCACCCGCCAGCCCAGTTCATCGATCCGGGTGTGCAGGTCGGCGAGCGCCGCGGGGTCGCGGTGACCGGGGATCTGCTCACGCAGCAGCTCTACCTCGGCGATGGCGTCGGCCACGGCCCCGGTCACCAGCTGCTTGCGGATCAGCGGCTCGCCGCCGCAATCACGCGCGGAGAGGTGCTCGACTGCCAGGTCGAGCGTGCGCCGCACCACGCCGAGCCGGACGGCGGCCAGCAGCGCGCCGATCTCGGCCAGGGCGGGCCCGGCCGGCGGCCGGGGACTCGGCAGCTCGGCGAAGACCACGTCTTCGCGGTCGGCGAGGCCGTGCTTGAGTACGACGGCTGATTCCAACTTCCGGACGCCGGCCGCGGACAGCGCCGCGTATCGGCCCGGAGCCGTGGCGGTGACGTCCCTGCCGTCCAGGACCGCGGCGAGCCCGGCGGCCAGGCCGTCGGTGCGGCCGATCCGCTCGCAGTCGCGCAGCGCCGCGGGACCGGCGCCCGCGTCCAGCGTGTTCGCAGCGTTCATGAGGCGTCCTCCGCGACCTCGACGATGACCACTTGGAAATAAGCACCCTGACCGAGTGAGACCAGGGCGCAGCGATCGCCGGGACGCAGCCGCCCCTGCCGGTCCGCGTGTTCGAGCGCCATCAGCGCGTCGCAGCCGAAGTTGTGCGCCTGCTCGCCGATCAGGTCCAGGGCGATCCGGTCCTTCGCGATCCCCGACGCCGCGCAGAAGGCGCGCCAGAACATCCGGTTGGACAAATGCGGCATGACCCAGTCGAGGCGGTCGGCCGTCAGCCCGGCGGCGCGGGCGGCGCGCTGCACCGTCTCTACCGCACCCTCGGCGCAGACCTTGCCGAAGAGGGCGAATTCCGCATCGGACATGCCGAGGCTGCGATGGAAGCGGGCGTCGCGACCGGATGCCCCGGCCGAATACCGGTAGCGCGGCCGGCGCGAGCCGGTGTCGCTGTCGCCGTCGCTATTGCGCTGCACGGTGAAGCCGACCGCTCCGTCTCCGCCGACGGTGGTGCGCCGGATCAGCCGCGAATGGTCCGAGATGCTGCCGTGGTCGCCGCCGAGCACCAGCACGCGCTCTTGCGCCGTCGCCTGCGGCCGCGCGAGATAGCGGCGGGCCAACTCGACCGCACGCAGTACCGACACGCAGTTGATGTGCGAGATCCCGTAGAACGCGGCGTCCGGGAGGTCTAGTTGCTTACGCAGCCGGTCAGGGAATCCGCCGCGATATCCGAACTCTTGCGTCAGCAGCGTGTGCCCGTAGAGCACCAGTTCGGCGGTTCCGCCGCCGAGCGCGGTCCGCCCGGCGGCCGCGAGCAGGTCCTCCGTGCTCTCGCCCTCGGCCAGGGTCGGGCTCTGATTCAGCCCGTAGATCCTGGCGAACATCTTGCGCTCGGCCGGCCCGTGCCCGGTGCGGGTGAGGATGTCGTCCACGGACTCCATGCGCCCGGGCAGCTGAACCGCGATCCGCGACAATCCGACGTCCACGGTCACGCCTCCGGGTCCGGCACGAGCAGACAGCTGTGGAAGACCCCTCCGACGCCGTGGAAGTCGGCCAGCAGCACCGGCTCGCGGATCGGCCACAGCCGGGCCAGAGCGCCCCACAGCGCCGTGCCCCAGAGATCATCGTGCCCTGACATCTGAAGCTCGCCGGCGAGTTCGGCGCCGATGAGCGCGCGCACGCCGGGGTGCCGCGCCAGCGTTTGCGCGAGCACCCGCGCCGGGCTCGGGAATCCGCTCTGCCCGGCGTGAACCTCCGTCGCCTCCGCGACGCGCGCCGCCCCGGCCGCCGCCGCGCCGCCGAACTCGATCAGAACGGCCGCATCAGGCCTCGACTGCCGCGCCTCGTCCGCATCCCACGCCGCGCCGTTCTGGTCGTAGCCGAACAGCGCACCGTGCTCCAGCTCGCCGAGCTGCCACATCGCGTCCGCGATCCGCAACGCCGTGAACGCGGCGCCCGGACCCTGCTCCGCGATGGAGCACGGGACCGGTGCGCCGGGCAGGCGGTTGGACAGATAGCAGCCGGCCACCTCGGAGTAGTAGAGGTCCGGGGTGCGGTACGCCAGCAGCACGCTGTCGAAATCCGCCGCCGCGTCAGTTTCGGGCGCCGCGTCCAGCGCGGCAGACGGTGTCACCCACCCGTCGAGCAGCGCCTCGCTCATCGCGATGAAGCTGTTGCCGGTGCGGTTGAGGAAGTCCGGCAACTCGTCGCCGCGCCCGAATGCGCTCAGCACCTCCTGGGCCAGCTCGACCTCGTACCCGATCAACGGCTGCGGCCGTTGCGGGAAGGTCCGGTGCCGGATACCGGTCAACCGCAGTCCTCCCGCCCGTGGCGGCGCAACCGGCCGGCCAGGCGGGGCGAGCGTGTCAGTCGGGGCCATGACTCAGACTGCCGCGCTGCTCAGGCTGTTCTGTATGTAGTCGGTGAGGCTGCCGACCGTGCGGAAGACGTCGGGCTCCAGGTCGTCCGGGTCGATCTGCAGGTCGATGGTGTCCTCCAGGCTCATCAGCAGTTCGATCACGCTGGTCGAGTCCAGGGCCAGGTCCTCGAACAGCCGGGACTGCTCGGTCAGGTCCGGGATGTCCCGGCCCAGCACACTGGACAGGGCGATGCGGACATGGTCGACGGTCTCGGAGCGGTTCATCGTGGTCGCCTTCCTTACGGGACAGGGCTGGGTGGGCGGGTGCGGGGGGCGCGGCCAGCCGTTGCAGGACCCTGATCATCCCGCCGCCGTCGTCCCCCCGGACCGTTCGTTTTCGACGATCGTCGTAGGCGCAGCGCGCCCGCGACAGGCCTCGCCTATGGCATGTTCCGGCGGTGCGAAGCTGCCACCGCGGGGACCTGCGCCGACAGCAGCCGCGCGGCGCGGGCGCCCAACGCGATCCGGTCGGTCTTGCGGTTCGCGTTGAGCGGAAGCTGCGCCAGCCGCTCGAAATGCAGCGGGACCACCGCCTTCGGCAGCATCTGGGCCAGCTCGCCGGTCAGGCTGGAGCCGGTGCGCTGCGCGCCGGTGAAGAACGCGACAAGCCGGCCCTCGACCGCGACGACCACGCCGTCCTGGACCCCGCTGCAGCGGCGCAACGCCCACTCCACCTCCGCCAGTTCGATCCGCACGCCGCGGATCTTCACCTGGTGGTCGCGACGGCCGAGATAGGCGAGTTCTTGATTGGGCAGTCGCCGCACCACGTCGCCGGTGCGGTACCAGCGCAGTCCGTCGCGTTCGAGGAAACGCCCCTCGTCGTCTCGCGGGTCGAGGTAGCCCGGGAACATCTGCGGCCCGGTAACGCACAGTTCGCCGATATCAGGGTCGTCCCCTGATGGCTGGTCGAGTACGTAACGTGATTCGGCGTGCATGGTGCCGATCGACACGACATCGTTGACGCAGTACTCCGGCGAGAACTGCGGATCCCAGCGGTGGGCGGTGCACGAGACGGTCAGCTCGGTCGGCCCGTACAAGTTGTCCACCCACGCGCCGCCGGTCGCCGCGCTCCAATCCGCCGCGTCCTGGCGCAGCAGCGGCTCGCCGCAGAACAGGCTCACCCGCACGCCCGCCAGCGAGCCGGGGGCCAGCGCGCGCATCGTCCTGGCCAGGCCGATCACGCTGGGGGAGGAGAACCAGACGGTGATGCCGTGGTGCGCGACGAACGCGGGCAGCGCCGCGAACACCTGCGGCGGCACGCTCACCAAGGTCCCGCCGCAACCCCACGCCGCGTACACGTCGAAGATCGACATGTCAAAGGTCAGATCCGCGATCTGCGCGAACACGTCCCGCGGCCCGATCGGATAGCGGCTGTGCACGTGCCGCATGTAGGCGTCGACGTTGCGGTGCAGGATCGGGACGCCCTTGGGCCTTCCGGTCGAGCCGGAGGTGAACATGATGTAGGCGACATCATCCGGCGACGACACGAGCGGGCGGTCCAGCGGCGGCCCGGTCGGCTCGGCGATGACCGGTGCCTTTCCGAGCTCGTCGGCCAACTCGGGCAGGACCTGCGCGCCCGAGGCGTCCACCAGCAGTGCGTCCAGCCCGGCCGCGGCGATCATCCGCCGGGTGCGCTCGGCCGGGTACTCGGGGTTGAGCGGCACGACCGCCCCGCCGGCGTATCCGGGCGCGAGCATCCCGGCGTAGGCCTGCTCGCTGCGCGCGGCCAGCAAGCCGACCCGGCGCGGCGGCCCGCCCACGGCGGCCGTCAACGATCCGGCCAGTGCGAGCGCTCTCTCATGCAGCCGCCGATAGCTGAAGCTGCGGGCGCCGATGCGCAGCGCCTCAGCCTCCGGATCGATCGCCGCCCCGCGCAGGAACCAGCCATGTAGCAGCCCGTGGGCTCGCAGCGCCTCCTGGGGCGCGGTCGCGGCCGCGCGGACACCGATACCGCTCATCTTCGCCCGGCTTCCTCGTCGGTTATGACAAGGCGCTGGGACCGCAGCAGGTCGTCCACCTCGTCACGCACCCGCACGAGGTGCGCCTGACCGTCCAGCACCAGAACCTCGGCGGGGAAGCCGTGGCTGAGGAACAGGCCGGGCGAAGCGGTCGGCCCGTAAGCGCCCGAGCGCAGCACCCCGATGAGGTCGCCGGGGCGCAGCGGCGGCAGCGCGACGTGCTTGAGCAGCGTGTCGTTCGGCGTGCACAAGGGACCGGTGACGTTCCACGACTCGGATTCGCCGGCCGGCTCGCCCGGCTCGTCCTCGCCGCGCGGGCTCAGCGGCACCGCCGGGAAGTTGCGCTTGACGAAGGAACCGATGCCGACCGCGGCCATGTGGTGGTGCGTGCCGCCGTCCGCGATCGCGAACCGCTCGCCGAGCGACTCCTTCACGTAGCGCACGCGCAGCATGTACGTACCGGCGCGCGCGGCGAGGTAGCGCCCCGACTCCATGATCATCCGGGTGCCGGGATGCGCGGCCGCGAACGCCTCGATCAGCGGATTGATCTGCTCGGCGACGGCCTTGGCTTCGAGGTCGGCCTCGTCGTCGAAGTACGCGACGCCCAGCCCGCCGCCGATATCGACGGCGTCGAGCCGGATGCCCGTGGCCGCGGCGATCCGGTCGGCCAGCTCCAGCGCGTAGGCGGTGTTCTTGGCCACCACCTCGGCGTCCAGAATGCGGGTGCCCGCGTACACGTGCACGCCCGCGATATCCGCGTGCTGATAGCGCGAAGGCAGGTGGCCCGCTTCGAGCACCTGCGCCTCGTCGATCCCGAACTGGCGCGGCTTGCCGCCCATGGTCAGCCGGGAACCCTTGACCGAGACCGCCGGATTGATCCGCAGCAGCACCCGCTGCGTCACCCCGCGCGCCGCCGCCATGCGCTCGACCCGGTCCACCTCGTCGAAGGACTCGCAGACCAGCGCGTAGATCCCGGCGTCGAGGCAGGCGGCCAGTTCCCGCTCGCTCTTGCCCGGGCCGAGGAAGATGATGTCCTGCGGCGGCGTTCCGGCCTGCTGCGCGGTCCGCAGTTCGGCCAGCGAGCAGACCTCGGCGCGGGCCCCGGCCCGGCGCAGCACGCTCAGCACACTGATGTTCGGGTTGGCCTTGAGCGAGTAGAAGACCTCCAGGACCGGCGGCAACGCCTCACGCAGCTCGGTCAGCGTGCGGGTCAGCACGTCGCCGTCGTAGACGTAGAGCGGCGTGCCGAATCGCTCGGCCAGTTCGGCGTACTCGATTCCCTGAATCCTCATGCCTTTCCAGCCTCCGTCAGTGCGCGCAGGCGGCGCTCGGCCTCCTGCCGCAGACCCAGCGCCGCCTCGGCCGAGCCGGCGATGCAGATCGCGTAGATGCGCCCGTGGAAGTCGCCCTCGCCGCTCGCCGCGGCATTGAGCGTCGCGAAGTTGTTGACCAGCACCCCGTCGCGTCCCGAGCCGTCGAAGACCAGTTCGCCCAATGCCTCGGCGACTTCGCCGAAGCTGTGCGTACGCGCCGGCCGCAGCCCGATCGTCGCGGCGATCGCGTGCCTGCCCTCCGGGATGAAGCGCTCCGCGATCCGGTTCTGATAGGTCGACATGTTGAACCTGGCGTTGATCTCCAGGCACGGGTAGAGCGTCCCGTCGGGAGCGAGCATCGCGTCGACGCCGACCATGCCGAAGTACCCCTCGGCGTACAGGGCCTTGCCGATCGTCTCGACCGCTTCGAGCAGCCGGTCCATCGCGGCGCCGGGCAGCTCGACCGGGAAACGGTGCCCCTGGTGCACCCCGCCCCGCAGGACCGCGGCCTTCACGGTCTCGAACCGCACCGCGCCCTCGCGCGAGATGACGAACTGGTAGTTCAGGTCCTGCGCCCGCTCGATCCAGGACTCGATGACCAGATCCGCCGCGGCCTGCTCGCCGCGCCGCTCGATCAGCCGCAGCAGCCGCGAGGCGCCGCGCTCGTCTTCCACCACGACCATGCCGCGGCCCGAGACGCCCAGCGACTCCTTGACCACGACCCGGCCGCCGCCCGCCAGCTGACCGGACAGCGCGCCGCGCAGCTCCCCGACGGTCCGGCAGATCCGGCCGGGCACCGCGGTCAGCCCCGCGCCGTCGACCAGCTCGCGGCTGAAGATCTTGCCGTTGATCGCCTTGCACACCCGCGCCGGGGCCCCGGCCAGCGGCAGCCCGGTCGCCTCGGCAAGCGCCTCCTCGGCGGGCGAGATGCCGAGCGGCATCAGATACGTGCGGCCGTCGTCCAGTGCGCGCAGTTCGTCGAGCAGCCGCGGCGAGCGGAGCGCGTCCGCGGTCACCGTCCGCTCCGGCTCGCTGTTCTCCGCCCATACCGTGCGCCCGGCCGCCGCGCCCAGGCCGGAAAGGTAGGCCGCGAACTGCGGGTCCATCGGCGCTTTGAGCACCACCGCGTCGTCCTGGCCGGCCAGCAGGACGCCCATCTCCTCCATCCGGTTCACGGTGGCGCCGGCAAAGGCGACGCCCGCGCCCGGCAGCTTCGGCTCCCCGGCGGCCCAGGCGCGCTCCACCTCGAAGTTGTTCACCAGCACGAAGCGGGCGCCGGAGTCACCGGTCAGGTCCCGCTTGAGCCGTTCCAGGAAATTCATCGGATTCCTTCCCCTAGCTGCACGACGGTCGCGGCGAACGCCGCGCCCATTCCGGCGCCGGCCATCAGCACCAGGTCCCCGGCCGCCACCCGCCCGCCGCCCCGGGCCGCCGCCAGGTTGATGAAGGGGTCGGAGGCGTAGCAGTGGCCGAGTTTCGGGACGTTGTCGAGGAAGACCCGGTCCGCCGGGATCCCCAGGGCGCCGCAGATCTTCTTCCACGACAGCCGGTTGACGTTGTGCGGGAGCACGGCCGCGATGCTCGCCGGATCGCAGCCGGCGTCCTCGATCGCGGCGGCCATGGCCTGTCCCAGAAGTTCGACGTAGCGCTGCTTGTACTCGGCGCGCAGCGGTTCCGGGCAGTCGAGGCACTGATAGAACCTGCCGTGCACGGTGAGCGCGCGGCCTATGACGCGATCGCCGCGCGGGTCCGTGCCGACCACGCAGCCGGCCGCCGCTTCACCGAGCAGCGTGGTGTCAGGGATCAGGCGCAGCCGGTGCGAGAGGATCTTGTCGCCGGTCACGATCAGTGCCTTGTGTCGCGGCGGCGCACCATGCAGGAGATAGCGAGCGATCTGGAGGGCGTGCAGGCCCATGACGCAGTTGAGGTGCGAGAGGCTGACGACGCTCGCGTGGCGCAGCCCCAGTTTCAACCGCACGTTCTCCAGCAGATGGCGCGACGGCGGCCCGGTGTGCTGCATCGTGTGCGCGTGCAGCAGGTAGCGCACCTCGTCGCGATCGGTGTCGCCGAGCGCGTCCTCACCGGCCGCGGTGAGCAGGTCCGCCAGGTCGAGGTCCGGGGCGACCGCGATCCGGTTCAGGCCGAGAATCCGGCTGAACAGCAGCACCTGACCCTCGGTCAGTCCGAGCGGTCCGCTCAGCTCCCGGATCGAGATGGAGTCCTGCGGCAGAAAGGTGCCGACGCGTTCGAGGTACAGCATGGTTCTCCTCAGCTCCGCACCAGGTCGGCCGCGAGTGAGCGCAGCGGCCGGATGCCGCACAGCTGGCCGGCGCGCAGCCCGCTCCAGCCCTGTTCCGCCAGCACCTCGATGACGCGCGGGATGCGCAGCACTCGGGCTCTGGTGGCCGCGTAGCAGTCGGCCGGGTCCAGATCGGGCAAGCCGTTGACCTGTTGCACCGCGTCGAAGAGTGCTTGCTCTGCCTCGGTGGCCGCTGCGCGCCGCGGCGCGTCGAGCCCGTCCCCTTCCACCTCCACCGCGCCGCGGACGCGGAACCAGTCCGGGCAGCGTGCCTGCGGATACTCGTCGATGGCCCCGAGGATGTGGGCTCGCAGATCGGCCGGCGTCACCGGATCCGCCGCGATCACGTCCGCGACCAGGCCGCGCTCCGTCGCTTCGACCCTGACGTCGACCGCCGCCGGATGCGCCGCGACCAGCGCCTCGGTCTGGTCGACGGCCACCGGGTCGCGCGGGTCGAGCGCGGGCCCGGCGCCGGTCGCACCGCGCAGGATCCGCAGCGGCGGCCGGGGCGCGAAGCCGAAGAGCCGCGCCGCCTCGCTGACCCGCAAGTCGGTTCCCTGCGCACGGTGCGCTTCCAGCAGGCGCACGTAGCCGCGCAGGAAGCGCTCGACCGCATCGCTGTCCATCACGCCGGCCATAGCCTGAAGCGCGAGCGTGATTCCGTCGCTCCACTCGTAGATGCGGAAATACGTGTCCGAACCCGCGCCGGTCCACTCGGTCGGCTCGGCATGCCACGTCAGCCGGTCGCGCCGGGTCGCGCACGAGCGCGGCGCGTTGGTCAAGAAGTTGAATTCGCCGGCCACGCGCACCGGACGGCCGCGTCGGCGGCCCTCGTGCGCGACCAGCTCGGCGACTTCGTCGTACGGGACGTGAGCGTGCGCAATCGCCCGTTGCACCCGATCCGCCGCGCGCCGGACCACCTCGGTGAAAGTCGGATCGTCACCCAAGTCGGCGGCGACCAGCGTCGGATACGACATGCAGGTCATCAGGTCCTGACAACCGCTCGCCTCGCGCTGACTGGTGTACATCCGGTGGGTGACCACAGGTTCGCCGGTGTACGCGGCCATGCCCACCGCATACGCGGCCAGATGGATCGCAGACGGCCACACGCGCAACCGCGCCGCGGTTTCCCGCGCCGCGGCCAGCAGGGTGGGCGAAGTCAGCGAGGCGCTCAACGCGGGGCCGCGATCCGCTGGCAGGCTGCGCCGGCCCACGAACATGTCAGAGGGCATACGTTCCAGCTCGGCACGCCAGTGCTCGAGCGCCGAGCGCGCCGCGTCCCGTGCCTCGTCGGATTCCTCGCGCAGGGCCTGGTCCACCGGGTGCGCCGGCACCGGCGCCAACCGGGCCGGCCGGCCCGAGACCGCCGCGCCGAGCAAGGCCTCGAACTCGGCGCGCAACAGCTCCAGGCTGCGATCGTCGAAGGCCAGGTGGTTGAACACCATCACCAGCCGCACCGGCACGCCGGCGGTGGTCACGACGCAAGCGCGGGCCGGCCACTGCGTCGAGAGCTCGAAGTCCGCTTCGGTGAGCCGGCGGATCGCCTCCGCGGGTGGCGGCGTGCCGTCCTGCTCGGTGGTCGCCTCGCAGATCGACATCGGCCCGGGGGACTGCACCACCTGGCGCGGCCACGGCCCGTCCTGGGTCCGGTAGACCGTCCGCAGCACCTCGTGCCGCCGCACCAGGTGGTTCAGCGCGGACCGCAGCCGGGGCGTGGACAGTCCCGGTGGCAGGGCGAAGGTGTCGACGATGTGGGCCTCATGCCGCGATCCGGGCGGCACGTGCTGGTAGCGCAGCCAGTGGTACCGCTGGCCCCAGCACAGGTTCGCGCTCTTCGACGCCGGCATTCGGGTCTCCGCTCGAGGGTGGATTTCGCCGCGATGGACGAGGCATTGCGCTCCGATGGTCGCCGGTGTGCGGGCCGTGCGGCAGCACCGCGCGGTGGCATTTAGTGGACTGCATTTTGTGGTCAACGCGAAACCGTCGAGTCGGTCGGCGGATGCCTTGACATGAGAATCCCGGATCGGTGAATCTCGAAGGGCCGAAAGAAACCGAGTCGGTGAAATCCGCAAATTCCTGTCAGCCCATCATGAAGGGGAGTGATCATCGTGGCGAAGGTTGCTGCGAAGGCCGCCGCGAAGACTGCCGCCAAGAGCGCGGCGAAGTCGGCCGCCAAGTCCGCTGCCAAGTCGGCGTCCAAGAGCGCGGCGAAGAGCGCGGCGAAGAGCGCGGCGAAGTCGGCCGCGAAGAGCGCGGCCAAGGCCGCCTAGTTACCGACGGCATGACGCCGGCCGGCCGCCGCGAGGCGCCGCCGGCGTCATGCCCGCTGGTTTCTGGTCCCGGCCGGAGCCGGGCCGGTGCGCGGCCCGGGGAATTGCGTGGGTAAACCGCGGCGCGGTTCGCCGAATTGTTTCGCGCATTCCTCGCTTAATTCAGCGCGGCGCCGCGCGCGAAAACGCGGTTACGGAGGATGAGATGCCGGAATCCATTTCCGAGTGCGAGCGGATCGCGCACGCGCACGGCCTGGCCGCCGGACTCGGCGCGGCCCTCGGCGGCGTGGACGCGGATGCCGCGCCCGGTCTCATCGCCGCCCTGCCCGCGGCCCGGGTCGCGCCCGGCGCGGCGGTGATACCGCATCGCATGGCAGAGCTCGAAGGCATCAGCTTCGTCCGCCCGCTCGCCAAGGCCGCGCTGCGCGCTGAGGAGCGCACCGCGCTGGCCGGCCGCCTCGGCGGCGTACGGCTCGGGATGGTGCGCAGCCTGGCCGAGCGCGCGGTGGGCCATCTGTCCGGCCGCGTCGTCGGCGGCGAACCGACCATCCGCAAGCAGCTCGTGTTAGGCAGCGTGGCCGACCTGGTCACCGAGACCGAGGCGATCCGCAGGCTGCTGACGGTGGCGGGCACCGTGTCCACCGCCGTCGCCGACGCGCACGAGCGGCTGACCGTGCTCGGCTGGGAGGCGGCGAAGCTGTTCGGCGCGAGCGGCTACCTCGTCGACGGGCCGGCCCGCGGCGTGTACGTCTCCCGACTGGTGGCGAACTGCTGGGTCAGCACCGAGGCGGGCGCCTCATGACCGGCCGCGACCTGGATCCCGCGCTGCGGGAACTGCGCGAGACCTGCCGGCAGATCGCACAGGACTTGCGCTCCCGCGCTCTCGCGGTGGACGCCGACCCGGACGACGTCGCCCGGCACCTTGACGCGCCGTCACTCACGCTGCTGCGCACCGCGAGCACGCCGAAGCGCTTCCGGCAGGAGGACCTGCCGCTGCGTTTCGCCGAATACACCGACAGCTGCCTGGCGCGTGCGCTGGCCAACGTCGAACTCGCCCGCGGCGACGCCGGCATCCTGAGCGCGAACACCGGCCCAGCGCTGGCCGGGCTCGCCGTCGACGCACTAGGCGACGAGGCGCAACGCGAGCTGTTCTACCGCGCGCTGGCGGACGGCCGCACCTGGACCTTTTTCGCGATGACGGAGCCTGATCGGGGTAGTGACGCGACCGCGCTGACCTCCCGCTTCGAGCCGGACCCCGGCGGCGGCCACCGCCTCACCGGAACGAAACGCTACGTCGCCAACGCCTCGCGCGGCTCGATCGGCGTCGTCTTCGCCCGCACCGGGCCGACCGCGCTGTCCATCCGCGCCGCCCTCGTGCAGCGCCCGGCGCCCGGCCTGTCCGGTCACGCCCTGGACATGATCGGCCTGCGTGGCGCGCGCTTCGGCGAATTGAACTTCGACGGCGTCCAGGTGACCGAGGAGATGCTGCTCGGCCGCCATCTGCCGACCTCGCGACGCGGGATCTGGGGAGCCGGCCGGGCATTCAACGTGATGCGCGTCCAGATCGCCGCCCAGGCGCTCGGCGTCGCGTTCGCGATCCGCGACTACGTGCTCGAACACCGGCCGCTTTCGCCCGGCGCGGAGCTGATTTCCGCGCGGCTGGCCGCGGCCAGGGAACTGCTCTACGACGTCGCCGTCGCGGTCGACCGCGCCCCGGGCGACCCGCGCGCGCCCTCGATCGCCAAGCTGCACACCACCGGGCTGGCCGTCGAACTCACCCGCTGGGCCGAACGGGCGCTCGGCCCCGGCTCGCTGCTGGAGCACCCGCTGCTGGAGAAGTGGTGCCGCGACGTGTGCGCCTTCGAGTTCATGGACGGCACCGGAAACATCCTGCGTCTGCACATCGCGCCGGACACGGCGCCCGTCCGGGAGGAACGATGACGATCACGACGCCGACCGGACCACCCAGGGCCGCGGACAGTATTCACCGGACCGGTGATACTGCGCTCGCGCTGCCCGAGTGGTCCGCCCGCGCGTACAGCGACCGGGACCGCGAAGCCGTGCTCGAGATGTTCACCGAGCCGGACTTCTACTACCGCACCGCGCAGCCCGACACCCGGCCCGAGTGGGAGATCCTCGACCTGCTCGCCGAGGACACCCGGGTGCTGCTGGCGGACGGCGCGCCGGTCGGCCTGTACGCCCTGGAGAACGAGGGCAGCGACCACGGCTGCCACTACCGGCTCGACCTGCGCCTGCACGCCGCCGCGCCGCCGGCTTGGTGGCGCGGCGCGTTCGCCGAGGTGGTGCGGGCTACCCGCTGGCGCCGCGAGGTGGTGCGCCTCGCGTTGCGCGTCGCCGAGTTCGACCAGCGCGGTCTGGCGATCACCCGCTCGCTCGGCCTCACCGAAGAGGGCGTGCTCACGGACACCACGATCCATGAGGGACGCCGATACGGATACGTGTTCTTCTCCCGAGTCTGGACGCCGACATCATGATGCTCAGGGGTTACCGCGGCGGCGACGCCCGGCTGCTGTCCGGCCCGTGGCCGGCCGGCGAACTGCTCGGGCTGCCGGTGAACGGCCGCCCGGCTCTGGTCGAGGAGGCGGCCGTCGAGCCGCCGCGCGACGCCGCGGTGGAGCTGTGCATCGCCCCCGGCGCTGCCTTCGTCCGCTTCAGCGAGCTGGACTGGACCGCCCGCCGCGCGCGGCTGGAGATCGGGATGCAGCCGGAGGCCGTCGACGCGGTGGCCATGCTGCTCAAGACGGCCGTCGCGCACGGCTTCCACGTCCTGAACCTGCACCGGCTCTACGGCTGGGTCACGCCCGCGGCCGATCCGCCGCTCGCCGTGCTCGGCGACGCCGGATTCCAGCGAGAGGCGAGCGTGCCCTCCGGGAACTGGCTCGGCGGCGCCGCCGTGGAGCGGCAGATCTGGGGGGCGGTGCGCCGTGACTGATCCGACGCTGACCGACGCGGCAGCCACATCGGCGGTCGAATCGACGCGCACTGATATCCGCCGCCTCGACCCGGCCGCCGCGGCCGCGCACCTGCGCGCCGCCGCCGAGGCCGGCCGCGGCTTCCTCGGCCTGGACCCGGTGACCCAGAACGACGTGTTGCTCGCCGCCGAGCTGACCCGCATGCGGGCGCAGGTCTTCCGCGCCGGAGACAAGCTGCTCGGCTCGGTGCCGAACCCCGACCAGCCGCGCCAAGCCTTCGTCGCCGCCACCTGCGCGGACCCCGAACCGCTGCGCATCCTGCTCGGGTTCCTGGACACCCGCCAGCGGTGCAGTTCCTTCGTGGCCATGGTCCCGGACGGCGCGCCGTCCGCCGCGGCCTTCGAGAGCTGCGGGTTCCGTCAGGTCGGCGTGCTGCGCGACCACCGATACCAAGCCGGCGCCTATCAGGACGTCGTCGTCTACCACGCCGAATCCGGATTCGTCGCGTCGGCCCACTCGGAGGACCCATGTTCGGCGTGACCGTCCGGCATTTCACCCAGGCCGACATTCCCGTGCGCACCGCGCTGCTGCGCGAGTCGCGGTTCCAGGCCAACCTCACCGACTTCGCGGTCGTGGCCGAGGACGACGCGCTGGCGGCCGGCCAGCGCCGCACCATCGAGCAGGAGCACGCGGTCAAGCGGATCTTCACGCTGTGCGGGCCGAACGACCAGGTGCTCGGCTTCGCCTGGATCACCTCGATCGACTGGCGCAGCCAGACCTGCGAGCTGTCCTTCGGCGTGCTGCCGCAATATCGCGGCGGGTTCGGCGCGATCGCGGTCGCCGCGGCGCACGACTATCTGCGCACCGAACTGAACATGCGGGTCGTCATCAACCAAGTACTCGAACACAACACGATGCTGCACTCGGCCGAGGCCCTGGCCGCGCAGCAGCGGGTTCGGTGCCCATACGACTCCTACACGGTGGGGCAGTGGCGCACCTCGTACTACTGGACCACCACCGAGGACGACGTGCGGCAGCACCACGAGCGCACCGAGACCCGGCGCCGCGAGATCGCCGAGCGCATCCGCGCGCGCCGCACCGTCTGAACGCACAACGCACTCCGAGACCGACCGGACGCCCACATGACTGCGTACCTTGACACAGCGAGCCCTGGTACAGCGAGCCCTGACACAGTGCACGTCGACACCGCCGCCGACCCCGGCCCCGGCCCCACGCCGGGGCCGGCCCGCGGCAGCCGCGGCTACCTGCGTCAGCCTTCGATCAGCGGCGACACCGTCGTCTTCTGCTGCGAGGACGATCTGTGGCTTGTCGCGGCGAAGGGCGGTACGGCGCGCAGGCTGACCTGCGCCGCGGTCGAGGCGAGCCGCCCGCGACTGTCGCCGGACGGCGCGACGGTCGCGTTCGTGGCGGCCGAGGACGGCCCCACCGAGGTGTACGCGCTGTCGCTGTCCGGTGGGCCCGCTCAACGCCTGACCTACCAGGCGGCCCGTTGCGCCGTCGTCGGATGGCATCCGCGCACCGGCGAGATCATCTATGCCAGCACCGCGCAGCAGCCGGCCGGATTCGGCTACCGGCTGTTCGCGATCGATCCGTCCGGCGGCCCGGCCCGACTGCTCGGCCACGGACCGGCCAGCAGCATCGCCTGGGGCCCGGACGGCGGCACCGTGCTCGGTCGCAGCATCGCCGAACCCGCGCGCTGGAAGCGCTATCGCGGCGGGGCCGGCGGGCGGCTCTGGATCGACCGCGCGGACAGCGGCGACTACAAGCCGCTCATCTCGCTGCCCGGCAACCTGGCCGACCCGTGCTGGGTCGGCGATCGGATCTACTTCCTCAGCGACCACGAAGGCGTCGCGAACGTCTACTCCTGCCGTCCGGACGGCTCCGGCCTGGCCCGGCACAGCTGGCAATCCGAGTTCTACGCGCGCAACCTCGCCGCGGACGGCGGCCGTCTCGTCTTCCACGCGGGTGCCGAGTTGTTCCTGATCGACCCCGCGGAACGCGGCCGTGACGGCGCGAGCGAGGCCCACCGCATCCCGGTCACCCTCACCACCGACCGAGCCTTGCGCGCCCGCCGATTCGTACCGGCCGCCGACCACCTCGACGGCGCGACGCTGAGCCCTGATGGCAGCACCCTGGCCCTGATCGCCCGCGGTAAACCGTTCACCCTGGAACCGTGGAGCGGTCCCGTGCACCGGCTCGGCGCCGCTGACGGGGTGCGCTATCGGCTGCTGAACTGGCTCGGCGACGGCCGCCGCCTGATCGCGGTCGCCGCCGACGAACGCCGGGACGAGCGGCTCGTCGTGCTGCCGGCTGACGGGGACGGCGCCGCGGCCGAGATCCCGCTCGGCGACCTCGGCCACCTCACCGAACTGGCCGCCGCCCCGACCGGCGCGCTGGTCGCCTTCGCCACCAACCGGCAACAGCTGTGGACCATCGACGTGGACGCCGCCGCACCGACCCCGCGTCTGATCGATTCCAGCGTGCACGAGCGGATCGAGGAGCTGGCCTGGTCCCCGGACGGCCGGTGGCTCGCGTACACCCACCCGAACTCGCCGCGCAGCACGGCGATCAAGGTCGCCGAAGCCCGCTCCGGCGACGTTTTCCAGGTCACCAGCCCGATCCTGCGCGACAGCTGCCCGGTATTCGACCCCTGCGGTCGCTACCTCTACTTCCTCAGCCAGCGCGACCTCACCGCGGAGGCCGACCGGGTTCAGTTCGAGGTCGGATTCCCGTTCGGCGCCCGCCCCTACCTGGCCGTGCTGCGCGCCGGCGAACCCGCTGCGTTCCGCGGACCGAACCCGCCGCCCGGCGCCGAGCCGCCATCCGAGGGTACGCACGAGCCGCCGAACGTCCAGATCGACTTCGACGGAATCGACCGGCGCGTCGTCCCGCTGCCTGTCGCAGAGGGCAGATATGCCGGAATCGTCGCACTGCCGCGCTGCGTGCTCCTGCTGACCGTTCCCGTGGTCGCCCCCGACCCGAAGCGGCCCGGCGCCGAGCCCGAAGGCACGGTGGCCTCGGTGGATCTGGCCACCGGTGAGGTCATCGCCGACTACCTCGAACCGGTCGACGAGATCAGCGTCAGCCGGAACGACGAGGTGCTGCTCTATCGCTGGAACGATCGTCTCAGGGTGCTGAGCGCGGGCGTGGACCAGGACACCGCGGCCGAATTCCTCTTCCGCGGCGCGCCCGCCACCCGGCAGAGCGGTTGGATCGATCTGGGCCGGGTCATGGTCTCGCTGGACCCGGCCGCGGAGTGGCGCCAGATGTTCCGCGAGGCCTGGCGGCTGCAACGCGAGAGCTTCTGGAACGCCGAGATGGCGGGCGTGGACTGGGACGGGGTATACGAGCGCTACCTTCCGCTCGCCGCCGCGGTGTCCTGCCGCTCGGAGCTGTCCGACCTGCTCTGGGAACTACAGGGCGAACTGGCCACTTCACACGCCTACGAACGCGACGGCGACTACCGGCGGCCCGACGAGCACGCCCAGGGTTTCCTCGGCGTCGACTGGGACGTGGAGCGACCGCGCGGCGGCGGCGCCCCGCGCTGGCGGGTCGGCCGAATCCTGCGCGGCGATCCCTGGAACGCGGACGCGACCTCGCCGTGCTCGCGGCCGGGGGCTGACGTGCAGGCGGGGGACGCGCTCGTCGCGATCAACGGGCAGCCGATCGGACCGCTCGGGCCGGGCGAACTGCTGGTCGGGCAGGCCGGGCGCGAAGTGCAGTTGACGCTGCACCGCGACGGCGCACCGCCGCGCCGCGCCGTCGTGCGGGCGCTCGGCAGCGAAGCCGCCGCCCGCTACCGAGACTGGGTCGAGCGCCGGCGCGAGCAGGTGCACGAAGCCTCGAGCGGACGGCTGGGCTACGTCCACGTGCCCGACATGTTCGCCACCGGGTACGCCGAGTTCGTACGCGGGTTCCTCGCCGAACTCGACCGCGAAGGACTCGTGCTGGACGTCCGCTTCAACAGCGGAGGCCACGTCTCGCCGCTGCTGCTCGACCGGTTGGCCCGCCGCCGCGCCGGAACGGAGCATGGCCGCTGGAGCGGCGCGGCGCCGTACCCGGTGGAGGCACCGCGCGGGCCGATGGCCGCGCTGGTCAACGAGCACACCGGCTCGGACGGCGAGATCTTCAGCCATCTGTTTCGGGCCCGCGGTTTCGGACCGCTGATCGGCGCGCGCACCTGGGGCGGAGTCATCGCCACTTGGCCGCGTCACCGCCTCGTCGACGGCACGCTCACCACGCAGCCGGAATTCCGGTACTTCTTCCGCGGCGTCGGCGACGGGCTCGAGAACCGCGGCGTCGAACCGGATATCGAGGTCGAAACCGGGCCCTGCGACCGTGACGTCCAGGACGGCCGTCACGACGTCCAACTCGCCGCCGCCATCGGCCATCTTCTCGGCGCACTCGACGAGCAGCCACCTGCCGAAGCGGGCGCGGACCGGTTCGCCCTTGACCTCGTCGCCGCACGCGGCGGACGGCGGGGCGGCTGATGCCGGCCTTGAACCTCGCCTCCCGAGCCGCGCCGGACACGCTGGCCGTTCCAGCCATCGGCGAGTGCCACATGTGGCTGGTCCCGGTACGCGCCCGGCCCGACTGGACCGAACTGTTGGACGAGGCCGAGCACGATCGCCTGGCGCGGCTGCCCGTGCCGGCGGCGAAGAACGCCTTCGTCACCTCGCGCGGCGCGCAACGCGTGATCGGCTCGCGCTATCTCGACCTGCCGCCGGCGCAGGTCACCATCAACCGCGACTGCCAGCACTGCGCCGCTGCGCACGGCCGGCCGCGGTACCCCGGATCAGCGGTCGACTATTCGGTCTCGCACAATGAGCGGTGGGTCGTCGCGGCCGTCGTCGGCAGCGGTCTGGCCGGGGTCGACATCGAGGGCTTCGACTCGTGCCCGGATCCCGAGGCGGTCGCGCCGGTGACGCTGACCAGTGCCGAACGCGAGCACTTCGCGACCTTGCCGGCGGCCCAGCGCGCCCATTGGTTCTTCGCGGCCTGGACCCGCAAGGAGGCCGCGATGAAGCTGGCCGGTCTGGGGCTGGCCGCCGCCCCGGACCGCCTCGACGTGCTCGGATCCGTTCTGGTGGTCGGCGAGGTGGCCCGCTGGCCCGACGTGCGGATCCACCTACGCGCACTGCCCGCGCCGTACGGCCACGCCGCGGCGCTCGCGACGACGGTGCCCACACCGACCATACGGAGTTTCGTTCTGCCGTAGCTCGCCGAGCGCCGGCACACGCCGAGCGCGACGACGCTCGGCGAGCACTCAGTCCGTCAGCACCAGCCGAAAGTAGTGCTGCGTCGCGGTGCTGCGGACCCGCTCGAAGCCGTTCTTCTCGAGAACGCGTTGCGAGCCGATGTTGTCCAGGTCGGTGTCGGCGTTGACCGCGCTGACGCCGCCGTGCGCGCGGCAGATCTCGACCAGTTCGGCGACCGCCGCGGTGCCGTAGCCCTGGCCCCACTCCGGTTCCACCATGCCGTAGCCGATGGTGACCTCTCCGGCCGCGTCGGGAGGCCCGAAGAAGCCGGCGGTCCCGATGGTCCGGCCGTGGCCGCGCGGCACGAGGGCGTAGACGCCGAACGGCGCCGGGTCCTGTGCCGCGCCGGCCAGCCCCCCGGCGGGATCGGAGTCGTCTTCGCGCGGGAAGCCTTCGGCCCACCGGTCCTCGGGACCGGGTCGACCGGCCGCGATCCGGGCGGCTTCTTGCCGGCTGACCTGCAAGAGGTCGAGGCGCTTGGTGTCTGCGTCAGTCATGGTGGCCCCGATCCAATCAGATCAGCCGCCGACCGCGCCTGGATTTTTCCAGCGAACACGGCCCGGCGAACACGGCGGGGCGAACACGGCGGGGCGAACACGGCGGGGCGACCGCGGCCCGGCGGCCGCTGCCCCGTGGTCCGGCCTGACAGTCCGGCCCGAGGCTCACACATGCACCTTGGTCGGCCTGATGCGCACAGCCGTGGAGTACTGCGCCGCGAACTGCTGCGGGGTGTCGAACAAGGCCGCGATCCGCTCGGTGTACTTGGCCAGGTAAGCCGGATGCTCGTCGGCCGCGGGCTGGTCGTCGGCCAGTGCGGCGACGCCTTCGAGCCGCACGATGTTGCGGCCGAGGTCGCACACGTCCAGAGCCAGGCTCACCTTCGGATTCGCCGCGATGTAGCGAAGCTTCGCCGCGTTCGGCTTGCTGTAAAGCACGATCGTCTCGTCCTCACCCAGCAGGAACCAGACCGGAACGGTGACCGGCTGCCCATCCGGCCGCACCGTGGTCAACCAGGCCATCAGGTTGTGCCGCAGTCGATCCTCGGCGCGCTCGCGGTCGCCGGTAGGCAGGTGTGCGGTCAGGTTCACGGTCTGGCTCCCTTTGCCGGTGATCTTGCGCTAAACGCTACCGGCGCCGTCAACGGTGAACTCGAAGTCCTGGTGCGCCTTGGCGCCCGGCTCGATCGGCAGGCGGATGCGCCCGCGCGCCACCATGCGCCGCACCTCGCCGCGGCTGACGTGGAGGCCGAGCATGAGCAGCCGCTCGACCCGGACCGGCACCGGCAGCTCGAAGCTGACCAGCACACTGAGCGATTCCGGTTCGAGCGGCGAATAGAAGGGAGCGTCGGTATCAAGCTGCCAGGTGCCGGCCCAGTCGAGCCGGTAGCCGGTTCTCCCGGCCAGCGATGCGCTCATCGTCAGCGCGCGCACCATCGCCGGGTCGTTGGCCTCGAAGGCCAACCGGTGGGCGGGGTCGAGCGACTGCACGTGAACGCGTTCGTGCACGGGCACCTTCGACGTGCGGCCGCACGCCGAGCAGCACAGCAACAGCCAGACGTCCAGCAGCTTGCCGTTCGCGTTGACGCGGAACTTGCCGGAGGGGTGATGGCGCGAACCGGAGCAGTCCACGCACGGTCGCACGATGGCGGGCAGGCCACACTCGCGCACGGCCCAAAGCGCCTTGCGGTCAGTATTCACTCTTTGATTGATTTCAGGGCTCAGCGGAGCGCCGGCGGGCAGGCCGCGACGCTCCTGAATCAGACGGTGCACACGAGGGCGCGACCGATGCACCGGGCCGAGTCGTCAGGCTCCGTGGTCGATCGCGCGACAGATCAACTGTGGTTACGTGGCAGCGCCTATAGATCCATAAGCGTTAGCGTGGCGAGTCGGCGACACCCAGGCAACTGCTTTTCGAGCAACTACATCCCGTCGCCGCCGCGATGAGTTGCGGTGAGGCCGGGTCAGGCTCCCGGGTCATCGGTCGCCGGCCGCGGCGAACCGCTTCGGCAGGCCTCCAGCTGCGCCGCCACGGACAGCCCGAGCAGCAGCGCGATCGAGGTCAGATTCGCCCACGCCATCAGCGCGACGACCGCGGTCAGCGGCCCGTAGGTCGCGCCCAGCGCGCTGCTGCCGCCGACGTACCAGCTCAGCAGGGCGGTCAGCGCGGCCCACAGCGCCAGGCTGAGCCCGGCGCCGACGGCCAGCCAGCTCAGCGACGGCTGGCGGCGTCGCGGGGCGCGGCGGAAGATCGCGGTGGCCGACGCGAAAGCCAGCAGGATGCCGAGCGGCCAGCGCGCGATTTGCCAGGCCAGGCGCGGACCCGGCGACCAGTGGTACACCTGCGCGAGCACGTCGCCGAGCGGGCCGCCCGCCGCCACGACGATCATCCCCGCGGCCATCGGCAATCCCGCCATCAGCACGAGAAGCAGAGCATTGCCATACTTGCGCACCGACGGCCGGTCGCGTTCGACCCCGTATATGCGGTTCGCTGCGCGCTCGATCTGCCCCATGGCCGTCGTCATGGACACCGATGCGAGCGCCAGGCCGAGCCAGAGCGCCAGAGCGTCATTCTGTCCCCGCACCCGACCCGTCTGCAGAGCGTTGCGCACGATCTGCTCGCTCGCCCCGGGCGTGATCCGTTCAAGCACGCCTTCGAGCACCTGGCCGCCGCCGTCGCGGTGCAGTGTCGCCGAGAGTCCGACGAACGCGATGACGGCGGGGATGACGCTGAGGCAGACCTGGAACGCCAGGGCGCGCGCGTGGCTGAACCCGTCGGCGTAGCGGAAGCGAATGAAGGAGTCGCGCAGGATCGAGCCCGGTCCGGTGCGCCGCAGCGTGACCCACGCGTCGTCCGCGGACAGTTCGTCGCCTGACATAAGCCGGGTCTGCGCGACTTTGGTCGCAGTGCTCATGGACGAGCTCCCGCCTCTCGCGGCGCATCCGCGGACTGCTGCCGCGGCTCTGGCGTTCGCACCAGCAAAGCGCCCGGCTTCACCTGCACCGACAGCACGTTCGCCGTGCGGTACGGATCGCCGTCCAGCTCCAGCGGTACGGCGCGGCGCACGCGCACCTCCACCTGACGCGCGCGGTAACGGCTGATGCGCGGACCGTCGCGCTTGATCAGCAGCCGGAGCAGCACCTCAAGCCAGCCGGACAGGCGGCCGTACGGCTCCAAGACGACCACGTCGAGCACGCCGTCGTCCGGCGCCGCGTCCGGCATCAAGTCGATGCCACCGTGCAGCCGGCCGTGATTCCCGATAATCAGGGCTTTGACACGTAGGTGCCGCGCCCGGCGCCCGTCCACGCGCAGCGTCACGTGTTCGCCGCGGTCGCGCAGATGCCGCAGGATCGAAGGCACATAGGCCGGCCAGCCCACACGCGCCTTGAGCCGCTCGGACGCGTCGGCGATCATCGCGGCGTCAAGCCCCAGACCCGCCATCCCGACGAAGACCCGGCCGTCCACGGCTCCCAGATCGATCCGCCGATCCGATCCGTGCGGCAACGCCGCGATGGCGTCATCGAGCGCGCCGGGAATGCCGAGCTCCCCGGCCAGCAGGTTGCCGGTGCCCAGCGGCAGAACGCCGAGCACGACATCGGTTCCGCACAGCGCCTGGGCGACCGCGTTGACCGTGCCGTCTCCGCCGCACGCGACCACCAGATTCGCGCCGGAGTCGACCGCGGCTCTTGCCAGTTCGGTGCCGGCGTCGTCCGGGGTCGTCATCACCATCCGCGGCTTCGGCTGCCCCGTCTCGGCGAATGCGCGGGCCACGCGCTCGTGCATCTCGGCCGCGGCGTGGGCGTCCGCCTTCGTCGCGTTCACGATCAGCACGGTTTTCGTCGCCGCGGCGAAGTCCGCCGCCTGGGCACCGTTCGTCATCGTCGCCCTCTCAGGACCGCGCGCGCGGCGATCACCAGGCAGCACGCGCCGAGCAGGAACCCGGCGACGACGTCGCTGGGATGGTGCATGCCCCGGTAAAGACGCGCGAACGCCACAGCCGTCGGCACCAGGAGCAGGAGCCAGGCCTGCCAGCGTCCCGTTGCGCGGGCGATCAACCAGGCGACGGCGCCGTACAGCACCACCGCCGCGGCGGTATGCCCGGACGGGAAGCTGGACGTAGGAGGGGAATGGTCGAGCTCGACGACACCCGGCCGTGCCCGATGTACCAGCGCGGTGGTGACCAGGAAGACGCTGACCTCGGTAGCCAGCGCCAGCGCGATGAACGCCGCAGCGCGCCGACGGCCCGAAACGCGCCAGGTGACGATGATCGCGGCAACGGCGAGCAGGATCGTGCAGGTCGTATCAGCCACCGTCGACAGCGCGCTGGTCACATTGTCAACCGCGGAATCACGGTGCGCGGCGAGCGTGCGGTCAACAGCGTCTTCGGCACTGAACGGCCACACGTGAACCAGCGAATGGGTGACCAACCAGCCGAGACCGGTCATCAGCGCGCCCAATAGCAGCACTTGGACCAGCACGCGCGCGACGATCTGTCCGCTTGCCACGCCATAGCCGCCGGCATCGCCGGAGTCCGGCCGCGCTGTTTTCGACTCACTGGGGAGATACATGGCCCGGCTGATTGCCGCTTTCGGGCTACTCATGCGCCCAAGGCTGGTCCCGCTCTACTGCCGCCGATACCTGCCGAGTGGGAGCGGCACGTACGGGCACCTCGTACTGTCTGTGGCAGACCGGCATCGTCTGCTACGGCGCCGATCTCGTCGATTCATCCGCCGGGGATTGCGCGGCCTGACCGACGAGCAGGACGACGCGCGGCTGTACGCGAGCGCAACGGTGCCTTTTTGGCGTGATTTCCTTGCTTCCTTTGAGCCCGTCGGCTCCTATTCGCTCTGCCAGGTGAACGTCGCCTTGTCGAACCGCCCGGCGGCCAGGTCGTCTCGGGTGATCAGCCAGTAGAGCCGGCCGGCGTCGCTCCAGTTCATGCCGCTGCGCGAGTCACTGTCGACCTGCGCGAGCAACACCAGCTGCGACGCGAGCTGCCTGCTCGCGGCCACGGCGGCCTCGTCCTCGCCCGGATGGACTGCCTGCGCACCCTCGCGTTCCACCGCGCCCTGCACGGGCAGCGCATAGCCGCCGACCTGGTGGTGTGGCTGGTGGTCGCGCCGGAACGCGGTCATCGCCGCCCAGAACCCGGTGCCGTTCGGATCAGTAGTCGGATAGTCGCAGTAGCCGGCCGGATCGTTCGGGTCGCCGAACGCGGCGATCAACCCGGCGTTCTCGTTGTCCGGGGCGGTCGCGATCACTTCCCCGGCCAGCAGAAGGCGGGGGTACGGCGCGGCGCCCTCGGGCGCGGAGCGAGGCGCGATCTCGGCGTCCGCCGGAACGTAGATCACGCGCGTGCCGTTGGCCACGCTTTCCGGATCCGTGTACGCGACCGAGCTGTCGCCGAGACCGTCGAAGTAGAAGTACAGCATTTGCCCCGACTCAGGCAGCGGGATGTCCAGTTCCCCGGCCGGCACCTCGCCGCAGTCGACCGCGCCCACGAAGCTCAGCGGGCCGTGCCCCTCCCACGCAGGCCACTCGACGTCCTTGGGCAGCAGCGGCTCGCCGCCGAGGTAGGCCGCCACCGAGTCACCCGCGTCGCCGGTTTCGAGGGCGCGCAGGTGAAAGGCGGGCCGCAGCAGGCTCGTCCAGGTCTTGGCGTCGTCCGCGCTGAAATGGGTCCGGCCGGCTTCTGCCAACGGGGAATCGCTGATCTGCATGGCTGACATGCTGCCAGGCCGGCGGCCGCACCGGTGCGGTCTCGGCGAATTCAGTGGCTGGCGTCCGTGTCTGTACCGGCGTCAGCAGCCGTATGCGCGGCCGAAAGTCCCGCGAGGAAGCGGTCCCGGTCCACGATCGCGCGTTCGATCTCGCCTTGCCCGACGATACGTCCGGAGCCGTCCACGGCCAGCACGCTGAACGTCAGTCTGCGGCTGGCGGCTTCAATCGGCGGCGTCGCGGTGACATTGACGACACCACCGACCGGCGTCGCGCGAAGGTGCTGGATGCGGATGGCGATGCCGACCGTCGTCTGGCCCGCGCCGAGCAGCGCCTGCGCCTCCCGAACGGTCTGCGCCTCCATCCACGCGATCAGCCGCGGCGTCGCGAGTACCGGCACATCGCCGCTGCCGAGCGCGACCGCCGAGTCGGCATCCATCACTTCATGGCGCATCTGGCCTCCTCAGCTTCGTGCGTGCGGCCAGTATGACGCCGAGCGCGACCGTTCCGGCGGCTCCAGGCCGGCCGTGAGCACCGCCTGGCCTGTTGCGCGGCGGCCGTGAGCACCGCCTGGCCTGTTGCGCGGCGACCGCGAGCACCGCGCCGAGCGCGACCGCCGACCCGAAGATCAGATAGTCGCCGTAGCCCGAGACGAAAGCCTGCTCGCTAGAGCGGACTCGGTCACGGATGGGCGCCGCGAAATAGATCCAGTACGCCGCGCACCATCTAAAGCACCTTGGCCGCGCTCGGCGAGGTGCCGGGCGCGGAGCGAGCCAGTTGTGCGCCGTCGGCCGGTCTCGGGATCAGCAGGCTGAGAGCCGTCGGCAGCCTTGCGCGCTGGTGTGCCCTTGACGCGCGCCGATCGCTCCGCCGGGCAGGTGCGGGAGCGCGGCGGGGGCCATACGATGGGTCATGGTTCGAGTGCTGAGATCGCCCCGCCGCAGCGGAGGGGCGCGGCCTTATGTGGGGGTTGCGATGCAATTGCTGCGTCTTGGCTCTGTTCGCCCGCCGGCATGGCGGACGCGTTTTGCCGGTGTCGGCCTGGCCGTGCTCGGCGCGGTGGGCCTGGGCTTGGCCGTCGCCCCGGCCTGCGGGGGTGGCGGTTCCACCGGGGAGAACGTGGTGCACCTGGAGGGTTCCGCGGCGCACGTCGCCCCGGCGTGCGGGGGTGGCGGTACCGCCGGGGACAACTAAGCGGTGCGCCCGGACGGTCAGCCGGTTTCAGGAATCGACGGCTGACCTGCGGCGCAGTGCGTCGCCTAGCTCAGCGCGGCCTGCTACGCCGAGCTTGCCGTAGACGCGTCCGAGATGGTTCTCCACGGTCCGCTCCGAGAGCCGCAGCCGGTCGGCGATCTGACGGTTGCTCAGGCCGTCAGCGGCGCATCCGGCGACCTCCCGCTCGCGGGCGGTCAGCGAGCGCAGCGGGCCGAGTCGGCCGAGCAGCGGCGTGCGCGCATCACACCCGGCGGCCAGGGCCAACGCGCGCGAGGCCGCCCGCGAATCGCGGGCGCTTCCGCCTCCGGCCGGCTCCCCGGCCAGCGCGGCGGCCGCGTGTGCCTCGGCGGCGTAGAGGGTGAATCCGAGTTCTTGCAGCGTGTCGGCCACTTCGCGCAGCGCGGTCGGCTTGCCGGCGCTGTGGATCAGCCGGCGCACACAGGCGCCGAGCGGCCAGTCCTCGGGAAGAGTGACCCGCTCCAGCAGCCGCGTCGCCGCGCCTACCCGGCCTAGCCGGAACAGGTCGAGCGCGCCGAGGACCGCGGGCGTCACCATGCCATCGTCGGCCCACCCGCCGACCACCTGTTCCAGCCGGTGCCCGGCCGCGTCGATCTTTCCGCACGCACAGTCGTACCAGGACCGGGCCCGGACTACTTCAGTGTCCAGCGCTCGAAGCTGCCGCGGCACCGCGATGGCCGACAACGCCTCGGCCATCCGCCGCGCCTGGACCCGGTCACCGCGTTGCGCCGCCGCCGACAGGCCGATGGCCAGGCACCAAAGGCGACCGTTCGGATCGTGCGGCCCCTCCTCGAACAAGCGCGCAGCCTCGACGGCTTGCGCAGTAGCCGCGGGCAGGTCCCCGGCGCTGAGGGACACGCTGGCCAACCCGGCCCTCGCCCAGGCCTGGCCGGCGAGATCGCCCCGATCGAGTGCCTCCTCGATCGCGGCCCGCGCGTGGGCTAGCGCCGCCGGCGGATCGCCGTAGTCGCTCAATGCGCGCGCCGCGAAGGCGGCCAGCGAAGGAGCGGCGGCGCCCGCGTCGTCGTGCTGCCTGCGCTCGGTCATGGTCAGTTCGAACGCACGCCGACCGGCGCGAAAGCTGCCCAGGATCGGGTACGCCATCGCCGCGCCAGTCGCCGCCAGGGTCCGCACGTTCGGCCAGGGGGCACGCAGCAGCGGTTCCAGTTCGGCGACCGCCGCGTCGAACCCGCCCGCGACGGCGAGCAACAGGCCACGGTGCACCGCAAGCTGTGCGACCGCCTGCGGTTCAGTGACCGTGTGCGCCGCATTCTCGAGGATGGCGAGTCCCTGGTCGAGCCGTCCGGTGGTCCAGCTGATCCGCGACGCGTGCGTGGCGGCCAGCGCCGCCCGGTCGTGGTCCGAAACGGCCAGTCGGTCAAGCGAATCGAGCAGCGCATGCGCCGCCTGGAACCGGCCCGCATCGACCATCGCCTCGTACAGCAGCAGGCCGTCAGCCACCGCACGGCGGTGTTCGAAAACCGCCGCGGCGAGCCGTTCCCGCAAACCCGCCTCGGCACGCGTCGTGGTTGCGTACCGGGCCGCGGCCGCCAGCATCTCCAGGTCGGGCGCGCCGCCGCCGTCCAGTCGCCACACCGCCCAGCGCAGCAGATCCTCAGCGCGCCGCAGCCCGGTGGCCTCAAGCGCGTCGGCCAGGCGCCGCGCATAGCCCAGCCGCGCCGAGACCGGGGTCGAGCGCGCGATCAGCTCACGATAAAGCGGGTGGCACACGCGGGTCGCCAGTCGCCGGTCCGCGCGATCGACCTCAATCAGGCCGCGTCGTTCCAGCGCCTCGACCACCGGCGGCTCGACCAATCCGAGCAGCAGCCGCAGGCCCACGCCCGGAGCGAGCGCCACCAGTTCGAGGGCGGCGCGCTGCGGGCCGCTCACCCCGGCCAGGCGCGACTCCAGCAGCTGCGCCAGGCCGCTCGAAACCCCGGCCACCCGGTCAAGTCGCCACACCCCGTCGTCGGTGCGCCGCAGCGCGCCGGCCGCGGCCGCGTCCAACAACAGCTCCCTGATGAACAGCGGATTGCCCGCGCTGAGGCGGTGGATCGCCCGCACCGTCCCCGGTGCGGCCTCGTCACAGAGCGCGCCGGCCAGCAGATCGGTCACCTCGCGCTCCCCGAGCGGCGCCAGGTCGACCTGGCTGAGCAGGCCCGCAGCCAGCGATCCGGCGAGCGCGTCCGGCAGGCGCGCGCCGGCGCGCAACGTGGCGAGCAGGCGGATGCGGCCCGCGGACAGCCACTGCTCGATGACGAGCGCTGAGACGTCGTCGAGCAGGTCCGCATCGTCGAGCACGAGCAGGCGTGGCGCGCCGCCGCTCGGCGATGCGCACGGACCGGTCAGAGGGCCGAGTGCGCTGAAAGTTTCCGGCCCGGTGACATCGGCGCCGCGCAAGAACCACGGCGGGTCACCCGCGGCCCCGCTCTGCGCCGCAGCCTGCCGCACCAGCCGGGACTTGCCGACACCCGCCGGACCGCGGACAACCGCGCCCTTTGCGCCCTTCACCGCGCCGCCGTCTGCCAGGATCCGCCCCAGCGCAGCGAGCTCTGCGCCGCGTCCGACGAACGGCCACTGCCCGGCCAACGCCCAGCTCGCGGCCGCGCCGGCGGCAGGCGTCGCAGGGGGATTCATACCGGCGCAGCGTAGCGCCAGGCGGGCGTGAGTGGTCGGGCTCTGCGCATTGAGTACCCGCCACTCTCGACGCCGGCAGGCGCCTGTCGCATCCTCAGATCTGCGCTCTGACCCGGCCCGGCGGGAGGTTCCGGGCCCCGATCGAGGTCGGCGCGGCAGCGAGTCGACACCGATCCGGAATTTGAGAGCGAACCCCGATATCGAAAGGACCCGCCGTGCGCCGACCAGCGCGTGCAGCTCGTTGGACCGCGAGTTTCGCAGCCGTACTCGCGATCGCCCTGTCCGCTCCGGGACCGGCCGCGGCCGCGCACGCCGACGCGGCCAATGCCGGGCCCGACAACGGCTTCGCGGCCACCGGCCCGTGGAACACCCCGCTGCCGGCCAACGTGCCGCTGGCGCCGAACTCACAGGCGATCGTGGCCAACCTCATCCAGGACAAGCAGAGCGGCGGCGGCCTGTGGGGGATCAACACCGACACATATTCCGCGCCGGTCTACTACGTCGGCCCGGACACGCCGACGCAGCAGTGGACGTACTCGGACTGCCAGAACCTGCCGCAGCTCGCTGCGGTGATCGCCGATTCGCTGTCCGCCGTGCCCACGCCGCCCGGCATGCTGGTCTCGCAGGGAACCGACGAGTCCGTCGCGATCTATCAGCCCTCCACCGACACCTACTGGGACTTCTGGCGCGCGCAACAGGACGCTTCGGGCCACTGGTCCGCCTGCTGGGGCGGCAAGATCGAGCACTACAGCACCAATCCCGGCATCTTCGACAACCCGCTGGGCGCCTCCGCCTCGGGCCTGCCGCTCGGCGCGTACCTGATCCGCGCGGACGAACTGCGCCGCGGGCACATCGACCACGCCGTCAACTTCGAGACCGTGCGCACCCAGGCCGGCTGCTTCTCCTGGCCGGCCACCCGCGACGACGGCAACACCCCTGGCGCGGACATCCCCTGCGAGGGCCAGCGCTTCCGCCTCGACCCGACCTTCAACGTCAATACGCTGATCGACCCGGCCGCGCGCACCATCGCCCGCGCCATGCAGCAGTACGGTCTGGTCCTGACCGACAAGGCCGGCGCGCTGGTCACCCAGGCCGAGGACCCGCGCCCGCTGGAGCCGGCCAACGGCGGCGTCGACCCCTACGACAAGCTGTTCGATCCGACCGGTACCGGGATCATCCCCGAGAGC
Organism: Actinocrinis sp.; assembly: GCA_035763685.1. Taxonomy (GTDB): domain Bacteria; phylum Actinomycetota; class Actinomycetes; order Streptomycetales; family Catenulisporaceae; genus Actinocrinis. The sequence continues at coordinate 83,012 of DASUAR010000036.1, forward strand.
CTGACCCACTATCTCGTGCTGCTCGGCGTCCCGCTCAACCGCCTCCAGGCCCTCCCGCTCAACTACGGCGAACCAGGGCACTGACACGCTGCGCCCCGAAAGCCGATGCGGCCCTGCCTCGCGACCACGCTCGCGAGACAGTGCCGCAGTCACGCGTTGATCACGCGCCTTTGATCACAACGGTCCGGGCGCGGCAGGCGTCTCGCCGGGATCGATGCGGGCGAGCAGGGTCTGCAGCTGGCGGCGCTGCGCCGGGGTGAGCTTGGTGACCACCTCGGCGTCCAGGCGCGACTCTCGCGCAGCCCGCACCGCTACATCTAGCCGTCCGAACTGGACCTCATGGCGCAGATCGCCGGATTCGAGCTGGAATCCAGGCACGCCGACTGGCTCGGAAGCGAGTTCACCGCCGCGTCGTCTTCGCACGTCTCGGTGTACCGCATCCCCGGCGCCCGATAGCTCGCGGCATGGCGCCGCGGGGCGTGAAGCCCCGTGAAAGCGCCGTGAAACAGCGGTGAATCTCCCAGCGCGCACTCTCTACGCATACGCGGCACACCGGCCGCGGCCACTGGAGGAGCGCAATGTCACCCACCGCACCGAGCCCGGCGATCACGGCGAGCGGGCTGCGTAAATCATTCGGCGAGAAGGTCGTGCTCGACGGAGTCGACTTGACCGTCCCCGAGGGCACCGTCTTCTGCCTGCTCGGCCCCAACGGCGCGGGCAAGACCACCGCGGTGCACATTCTGTGCACGTTGCTGCGCGCCGACGGCGGGGAGGTGCGCGTCGTCGGGCGCGACCCGGCCCGCGAGCCGGACGCGGTGCGCGCCGCGATCGGCGTCACCGGCCAGTTCTCCGCGGTCGACGGCCTGCTGGCCGGCCGGGAGAACCTGCTGCTGATGGCCGACCTGCACCACCTGCCCCGCGCCGAGGGCCGGCGCCGCGCCGAGCGGCTGCTGAGCGACTTCGAGCTGACCGACGCGGCCGACAAGCGGGCCGCGACCTACTCCGGCGGCATGCGCCGCCGCCTAGATCTGGCGATGACGCTGGTCGGCGAGCCGCGGGTGATCTTCCTCGACGAGCCGACCACCGGCCTCGACCCGCGCAGCCGCCGCACCATGTGGCAGATCGTTCGGGGACTGGCCGGCCGCGGCGTCACGATCTTCCTCACCACCCAATACCTGGACGAGGCGGACGAGCTGGCCGACCGGATCGCCGTGCTCGACCAGGGCCGGATCGTGGCCAGCGGAACCGCGGCCGAACTCAAGCGCCGCGTCCCCGGCGGTCACATCCGCCTGGACTTCCTCGACGAGAACGGCCGCGCCGCCGCCGAGCGCGTGCTGGAGGCCGCGACCCGCGACGGCGACCTGGCGCTGAACGTGCCTGGCGAGGCCGGCGTCCGGGCGCTGCGAGACCTGCTCACCCGGCTCGACGAGGCAGGGATCGAGGTCGACGGCCTGTCCGTGCACACCCCAGACCTCGACGACGTGTTCTTCGCCCTCACCGGCCACCCGACCACCGAGACCGAATCGTCCGACGCAGAGCGCACCGCGGCGTCCACCGCGGCGTCCACTGAAGCTGCCTCAATACAGAAGGAGTCCGTCCGATGAGTACCCTTTCCTACGCTGCGCGCGACTCGGCGACGATGCTTAAGCGCAACCTGCGATACAGCGTGCGCTATCCCGCGACGGTCATCGTGTCCCTGGCCATCCCGGCCCTGCTGTTGCTGCTGTTCGTCGGGGTATTCGGCGGCGCATTGGGCGCAGGCCTCGGCGCGGCGCCCCCCGGCGGCAAGTACATCGACTACGTGCTGCCCGGCATCCTGCTCATGTCCATCGGCTACGGGGCCTCATCCACGACGCTGGCCGTGAACCGGGACATGACCGAGGGAATCATGGCCCGTTTCCGCACCATGGCGATCTCCCGCAGCTCGGTGCTGACCGGTCACGTCGTCGCCGCCCTGATCCGCACGCTGGCGAGCACCGTGCTGCTGGTCGCGGTCGCCCTGCTGATGGGCTACCGCTCCGGCGCGGACGCCGGCCGGTGGCTCGCGGCGGCAGGCCTGGTCACGCTGCTCACCTTCGCGCTGAGCTGGCTCGCGGTCGCCATCGGGCTGTCCGCCCCGACCGCGGAGGGCACCGTGGGCTTCACGCTCATCGTGCAACTGCTGCCGTTCATCAGCAGCGCCTTCGTGCCGACCGGCTCGATGTCGGCGGGGGTGGGCTGGTTCGCGCACAACCAGCCGTTCACCCCGGTCATCGACACCCTGCGCGGGCTGCTCGCGGGCACGCCGACCGGGCACAGCGCGATCATCGCCGTCGCCTGGTGCGCCGGGCTCGCAGTGTTCGGATACCTGTGGGCGGGCGCGCTGTTCAGGAAGGGTTCGGCCCGGTGAACTGATCGCGGGCCAGAACGGCCGCGGACGCGGCGGCACGCAACGCGTCCGCACCCAGGCCGGTGTACGCCGAGACCGCTTCGGCGTACGCCGGCTTGTCGGCTTCCTCGGCGAGGTCGCGAAGCCGCAGCATCGACATGCCTGCGCCGAACCGGAAACGCTCGGCCAAGGCGATCATCCGCACCCCCGACCCGGTAGCCCGCGCGTCACCGGTGCGCCGGCCCCGGTCGAGGTCCAGCACGGCCAAGGCCAGCAGCTGGGTTCCGCAGAACGGGAAGTCCGCGTACGACATCGCCGAGCCGCTGACCGTGCTCACGATCAGCTTGGCGGCGGTTCGCGGCAGGCTGCCGGCCAGCTGCCCGATCAGCGCGAGCCGACCCTGTACCGCGTGCGCGACCACGGTCATCGCCTCGACCTCGAGGATCCAGGTCTCCGTGTGGAACAACTCACCGGCGCGAGCCCGCACCCGCGGGTCGCGCAGCGCTTCGCAGGCCTGGCGCAACAGCCGCAGCCCGGCCTCGGTCTCGCCGCGGGCCAGCTGGATCTGCGCGCGCGCCACGAGGCCGAACATCGGCAGCCCCGCGCCGTCCTCCCCGTCCTCACGCAGCGTCAGCTCCAGCCACTGCTCGGCCTCGTCGACGGCGTTGCGCTGCAAGTTCGCCAGGACCATCGCGCTTCGAATCCGGGACGCGCTCGATCCGCTCTGGAACGCGTTGAGCTCCGGCAGTTCGTCCAGGATCGAAAGGGTGGCCGCGAAGTGCTCGTGCGCCTCGTCGCCTCGGTCCAGTTCCAGGCACAGCTCGCCGATGCGGCTGTGCGTCACGACCCTGAACCACGGAAACTGCTTGTCCTGGCCGTCGAACGCGGTGAGGGTGCGCCGCGCCGCCTTCAGCGCGCTGTGCGGATCGTTGACGCTCTGCCACACGAAGGTGGCCACGGTGTTCGCCATCGCGCTGAGCATCGGCTCGGCGCTGTCGCACAGCAGGTCCAGCGTCGGCAGCAGCTCCGCACCGGCCGCGGTCAGCGTGCTGAGCACGGCGGCGGTCGCCCGCGCCGGAGTGTCCGGCGGGGCCGAGGGCAGCCGCCGCAGGCTGACCAGTGCGCGCGCCGCGGCCGGGTGCTGCAGGATCAGTGAACTGACAGCTGCCAGCACCACGGCGGTCCGGCCGACCTCGACGAACGTGGGGGCGAGCCGCAGGTGCGAGAGCTGCCACACGCTCTGCCCGGTCAGTGCGGCGATGCGCGCGAAGTCGGCCTCGAACATCCACAACGCGCCGAGCACGGCGCACGCCGCCGCGACCGACGCGCCGTCCGCGCGCTCGAGCCCGAGCCGCAGCGCCAGCAGCAGGTTCTCCTGCTCCTCCCTGATGCGGGTGGTGGAGGTGACCATGTCGGGCCCGAGCATCGCCTCATGGTGCGCCATGCCGAAATCACGCGCCCAGGAGAGGAACCCGGTGACCACCTGGTCGCGCTCGCCGGCCTCCGCGCAGCGCGCCGCACTGTACTCGCGCACCGTCTCCAGCATCCGAAAGCGCGTGCCCGACCCGGCGTCGGCCGCCTGGAGCAGCGACTGGCCCGCCAACTGCTCCAGGATCTCCAGCGCGGCGGCTTCATCCGCGCCGAGCAGCTTCCATGCGGCGTCGGCGGTGAAGCCACCGGGAAAGACCGACAGAGCGCGCATCGCCGCCCGGCCGTCCGCGGCGAGCAGGTTCCAGCTCCAGTCGATGACCGCGTGCAGGGTGCGGTGCCGCTCGGGAGCGTCCCGCGCCGCGCCGCGCAACAGGCTGAAGCGGTCGTCCAGCCGCCGGGCGATCTCGGCCACGGACATCACGCGCACCCGCGCCGCCGCCAGCTCGACCGCGAGCGGCAGTCCGTCGAGGCGGTCGCACAGCTCACGCACCGGCTCCTCGGGCAGCTCTACTGCGGGCCTGGCCGCGTTCGCCCGCTGCCGGAACAGCTCGACGCTGGTCGTCAGGCTCAGCTCGGGCAGTAGGTACACGGACTCTGACGACAAGCCGAGCGGCGCGCGACTGGTCGTCAGTACCCGCAGATCCTCGCTCCTGGCCACCAGGTCGCGTACCAGGGCCGTGACGCCGTGGACGACCTGCTCGCAGTTGTCCAAGACCAGCAGCGCCGGGCCGGGCCCGAGCGCCGCCACGATGCCTGAGACCGAATCCGTCGGCCCGGCCAGCCGACCGGCCGGCGCGGGCCCGCCTTCCGCGACGCCGAGGACCGACGCGACCTCGCCGACCACGTCGGCGTCGGCGGTCACCGCGGCGAGCGGGACCAGGTGAACCACGCGCTGCCGCGCCGCGGACGCCACGGCGTTCGCCAGGCGGGTCTTGCCCAGGCCGCCGGGACCGATGATCGAGACGACGCGCGAGGTGCGCAGCATCCCGATCACCGCGGCGATGTCGTCGTCGCGGCCGAGCAGCGCGTTGGGCTCGTGCGAGACACCGCGCCGAACCGCCGGCCGCTCGCGTTCCAGCAGTTGCCGGTGCACGCGCTGCAACTGCGGGCCCGGATCGCTGCCCAGCTGATCACGCAAGTCGCGCCGGTAGTCGTCATACCGCACGAGTGCGGCGGACGGCCCGAGCGTCGCGGCCTCGCACAACAACAGCTGCGCCAAGACCTCCTCATCGCGCGGCCGTTCGCGAATCAGCTCTCCGAGAGCCCCGGCCGCTTCGGAGCTGCGCCCGAGTTGGGAGAGCGCCAACGCGCGGGCGCGAACCAATGCCCGATAGGTCAAAGCCCGCGTCGCGCGAAGCTCGGAGAGCGGGTCGGCGAACTCGGGCTGCCCGTCCGGCGCGCCGTCCCACAGCGCCAGACCGGCTTCGGCCTGCGCGAGCGCGCCCGCGTGATCTGCGGCCTGCGCGCTTCGTGCGGCGCCCGCCGCGTACGCCGACACGGCGGCGGCGTCGACCTGCTCCTCGGTCAGGGTGAGCCGATAGCCGACCGGCGTGCTGGCGATGGCGTCCGGACCCAGTTGCGCTCGCGCGCGAGAAACCAGCACCTGAAGCGCTCGCGTCGGATGTTCCGGTTGCTCGTCCGGCCACAGCCCCTCGACTAGCCGAGCCGTGCCGCAACCCGCGCGCAGGTCCTCGGCGAGCAGCGCGAGCAGCGCGCCGAGCCGGGACCCGGCGATCTCCCGTCCCCGAAACGCGACCCGCGACAACAACACCAGCTCAACGCCCACCGCAGAAGGCTAACGCGTTGAACGCGCCGCCTGCCGCACGACGGCGCGCCGCCTGCCGCTGCCGACTGCTGCCGCTGGGTCCAGAACGAGCCTTCAGGGCAGGCGCACCGCGGTGAGCCGCGCGAGTTCCTCCAGGAGCCGGTTCTGGAAATCCTCGTCTTCGGCAGCCGCCGCAGGGGCCTGACGCCGCTGGTGGAACCAATACCCGCCGGTGACCAGCGCGTCCGGATCATCGCTGGTGGCGAGCCATTCCTGGGTGCGGTGACCCAGCTCCAGGTCGTCGGTCGCCCCGGGACCGCCCATCTTCGTCGGCACCCAACCGGGATCGACCGCGTTGCTGAACACGCCGGGCCAAGCCCGCGCGACGGCGAACGCGAGCGCGGTGACGAACAGCTTGCTGTCGCAGTAAGCCTGCATCCAGCTCCAGCGCCGCGCGGTCCAGTCGAGGTCGCTCAGCGAGGAGTCGCCGCTGCGATGCATCCCGCTGCTGAGGTAGATCAGCCGCGCGGGCCGGCGGATAGTCGCGGTGAGCAGGTAAGGCGCGAGGACGTTGACGGCGAGAGTCTGCGCGTGGCCGTCCACCGTCACGACGCGCCGCGAGCTGGTGTAGACGCCGGCGTTGTGGATGACCGCATCCATCGCGCCGAGGTCGTTGACCTGCTCCGCGACATCGAGGGTCTCGCGTGCGCTGGAGAGGTCGCCGACGATCACGCCGGCTGCCCGCTTCCCCAGCTCGCCCAGGTCGGCGGCGCGGGCGGCGCTGCGGGCGTGCAGTACGACTTCGTGCCCTGCGCCGATCAGGCTGCGAGCCGCGGCCCGGCCGAGTCCGTCCGCGGAGCCGGTGATGAAGATGCGCGTCATGACCTCATCCTCCTCCCGGTCGAGGAATGGATCGCGCTCTGCTCAGCGTGCGGTTGGCTTCGCCCTGGTCAGCGTGCGGCGGCCGGCCGAACGGTCACCGGTTCGGCCGGCCGCCGCTGCCGGCTGATCGGCGCGATCAGCCGGCCGCCGCGGTTAGCCGACCGTTCCGGTGACCGTGGTACCGGTCTTGGTCACGTGGTAGGTGACCAGCGCCCCGCTCCAGAAGTGGAACGTGAGCGTGACGCGCGCTCCATCGGTGAGCGAGTCGAAGAAGGCCGGCGTCAGCGAGATCGCGCCGTTCGGGTAGTCGGGGGCGAACGCGGTGCTGAACTGCTGGTAGGAGGTCCAGCCGGCGGGCCCGGCGTTGGTCCCGTCGTCGTACTTCGCCTCCATGGTCGCCAGCACGTCGCCGTTGAAGCCGGTCGGTACGGCAAAGGCGGTGGTGGTCCCGGTGGCGTTCGAAAGCACCGGGGCGTCGTTGCTGATCACGTGGATCTGCCACGGTGCGCCCTTGGAGAAGCGGATCTCGAGCGTCGCGTCGACGCCGTATGCGCGGCCGCCGACGAGTGTCGCGAGCGCGGCGGCGGTGAGGGTGAGCTGGTCGCCGGAGACGGCGTAGTCCCGGCCCTTGCGCAGGTTGGTGCCGTCGGCCCGAAGCGAGCGGAACGCGGTGCCGTTCAGGTTCAGCGCGATGGTCTGCGCGGTGATCGGGCTCGACTTCGGCACGAACAGCAGATCAGAGGCCGCGGTGCCCGAGCGAGTCTTCCAACCGGCCTTGATCTGGTCGATCAGCGTCAGGTCACGCCATTGCAGGGTATTGCGATTGAGGTAGTTGCCCGCGTCCCACAGCGTGGTGGTGACGTGGTTGATCCGCGCCTCGTAGCCGAGCAGCTCGAAGTACTTGAGCGCTTCGCCCGGCTCGACGTTGTTGTTCGGGTTGGTGTAGTCCGGGTAGTTCAGCAGCCCGTACTCGCCGAGGTAGACGGGGACGCCCTTGCTGATGAACGTGTTGTACAGCCGGCTGAAGGTGTCGAGCAGGTCCTGCCGTGTCTGCGCGTTGAACGTGGTGAACCCGGCGATGTTCACGCTGAACGGCCAGAAGCTGTAGTAGTGCATGCTGGCGACCAAATTCGGGTCGTTGAGCGAGGCCATCTCGGTGGCGAGGTTGTCCATCAGCGTCTGGTCGGGCGTGTCGCCGAGGGTCGGCAGCACCAGCAGCCGAGTGGCGTTCCGGCCGCCGGAGTGGCGCACGATGTTGACGAACGAGCCGTTGAGCTCGTTCATGAACTGCGCCTTCTGCGTGTCGGTGGCGTTGCCGTTGAACTGGGGCTCGTTGACGCTCTCCAGCAGCAGCTTGCGCGGCTCGTTCTTGAACTCGGCGGCGATCTGCGTCCACAGCGCGTCGTAGCGAGCCAGCACGTTGTCGTGGTCGGTGGTCATGTTCGCGATCCACTCCCACGAGTCGTGATGCACGTTGATCACGACGTACAGGCCATCGGACAGCGCCCAGTCAGCCACCTGCTTTACTCGGGCGAGGAAAGCCGAGTCGATCAGGTAGGGTGCGGTCGCTGAGCTGTGGCTGTCCCAGGTCACCGGAATGCGGACACTGTGAAAACCCTGGGCGCGGTAGGTATCGAACAGGGCCTTCGTGATCAGCGGATTGCCCCACGAGGTCTCATCCGGGATGGCGTCCAGGGTGTTGCCGATGTTCGTACTCGGCTGCATCGCGGCCACGGCGTCCATCGCGGGGTTCGAAGGCGCGGGCAGAACCGGCCCGTCCGCGGCCGCCGGCGCTGCGTTCGCCGCCGCTGGGGTCGCCATCGCATGCGAGGCGGCAGGCGACGCGGGAAGCAGCGCGATAGCCAGCGCGAGCGCCGCGAATCTCGCTGTGCGTCGCCGTGATCGGCGCTTTTCGGGCAGGAACCATGCGAAGCTCGTCATCGAGCGCACCTTCCAAAGGCAGTAGCGGTGGGAAACTTTCGCTCGGCGCGCGGGAGAAAGTAACATCGAACAGGATCGAATACCACCGGGCCGGGAGGGCGATCTTGACGGACAACGACGACGAATCTGACGGCGCCGCCGATCGGCAGCGGGATCAGGACCCTGCGGGCGGCGATCCGACGCGGCCGGTGACGATCGCGTACATCGCGCAGTCGGCCGGGGTGTCGGTGCCGACCGTCTCGAAGGTGCTCAACGGCAAGTCAGGGGTCTCGGCCGCGAAGCGGGCGCTGATCGAGGAGCTGATCAACCAGCACGGCTACCGCAAGCCGGGCGGCTCGAACCGCAGCAACGTCGTCGAGCTGGTCTTCCGCGAGCTGGAGAGCATGTGGGCGGTGGAGATCATCCGCGGCGTGGAGCGGGCGGCCCGCAGGCACCGGGTCGGCGTGATGGTCTCCGAGTTCGGCCTGCACGACGCGGCGCCGGGCTGGGATGACACGGTGTCACGGCGACCAAGCTGTGTGCTGTCCGTGGCGCAGCTCTCGGCTGCTGAGCGCGCCGAGCTGACCGCGAAGGGCATCCCGTTCGTCGTCTTCGACCCGACCACCGAACTGCCCGACGACGTGCCGTTCGTCGGCGCGACGAACTGGTCCGGCGGCCGGGCCGCGACCAGACATCTGGTCGAGCTGGGGCATCGGCGCATCGGGATGGTCGCGGGTCCGGACTTCGTGTTGTGCTGCGCGGCCAGGCTCGACGGCTACCGCTCGGCGCTTTCGGCGGCGGGGCTGCCGGCCGATCCGCAGCTGATCGCGCACGCCGAACTGACCCGCGAGGACGGCGCCGTGGCCGCGCGAACGCTCCTCGCGCTCCGGGAGCGACCGACCGCGATCTTCGCGTCGAACGACCTCCAAGCGCTCGGGGTGTATCAGGCGGCTCGGGAGGCCGGCCTGCGCATCCCCGACGACCTGAGTGTGGTCGGCTTCGATGATTTGCCGGTGGTGGCCTGGGTGGATCCGCCGCTGACGACGGTGCACCAGCCGCTGACCGAGATGGCGGTGGCGGCGACCGAGCTGGCCTTGGCGCTCGGCCGGGGCGAAGAGGCGCCGCAGACCGGGCTTGAGATCGCCACGACGCTGACCGTCCGGGCCAGCACGGCGCCGCCGAAGGACTGACACGGCTTAACGGGGTGTGTCAGGGGTTGGTGACGATGATGACGTCGAGGTGGCGGGGTCCGTGTACGCCTTCGATGCGGTTGAGTTCGATGTCGCGGCAGCTGCGCGAGCTCGAGCCCTTCGACCGCGCGCAGCAGCCGCACCGGCCGCTCGCCCAGTTCGAGCAGCCGACTGGAATGGCACGTCGGGTGATAGACCACCCGATGCGGGAAGTACGCGCCGACGTCCTCGACATCCGGCACGTCCGTAAGGAACGCGGTCAGCTCGTAACCCGGGGGAATGTCGGCGGCTGGGGCCCGCACGTGAGTGACGAACGCCGCGCACGAACCCGAGGGCGCGACTACGGCATCGAATCCGGCGAAGTCACGGGCGAACTTCTCCACGAGCGGCCGAGCCTCCTGCGGATACCCGGTGTTGTACTGCATCTGGCCGCAACACGTCTGCGCCTGCGGAAACGCCACCTCCACGTCGAGCCGTTCGAGCAGCGTGACCGTGGCGATTCCGGTGTGCGGGAATGCCAGATCATTGACGCAGGTGATGAACAGGGCTACCCGCATGACGGCTCGAATCGGCGCAGCGGCTGAGTCCGGGCCACCAAAGCGCGCAGATCCGCCAGGTCGCCCGCGACGGCTCCAGCCGCCCGCGCCTGTATCAGCAGATTGCCGATAGCGGCCGCCTCGACCGGTCCGGCCAGCACCGGCAATCCCACCGCGTCGGCCGTCAGCTGGCAGAGCAGTTCGTTGCGCGCGCCGCCGCCGACGATGTGCACGACGTCGATCCGCTTTCCGGACAGCTCGGCGGCGTCGATCAGCGTCCTGCGGTACGCCTCGGCCAGCGAGTCGAGGATGCAACGCACGATCTGCGCGTGGCCGCGCGGAATCGGCTGCTCAGCGCGCTGGCATGCGGCGAGGATGCGGTCCGGCATGCCGCCCGGAGCGAGGAAGACCGGGTCGCTCGCGTCGATCAGGCTGCGCCGCGCGGGAACGTGTGCGGCCGCGCCGAGCAGCGCGGGAAGATCACCCGCGCGGCCCCACTCGCGCAGGCACTCCTGCAAGAGCCACAGCCCCATGACATTGCGCAGGTAACGCACGGTGCCGTCGACGCCGATCTCATTGGTGAAGTTCGCGATGCGCGACGGCTCGGCGCGGATCGGGCCGGCCAACTCCACGCCCACCAGCGACCAGGTGCCGGACGAGATGTACCCGAAGTGCTCGCTCTCGGCAGGGACCGCCGCGACCGCCGAGGCGGTGTCGTGCGAGCCGACCGTGAAGACGGGTGCCGCGAAATCCCGCGCTATCCCGGCCGGTTCCCCCGGAGCGCGCAACGGGGCGAACGAGGAGACGTCGAGCCGCAGCGCTTCGAAGATCTCCGGGGACCAGGTCCGCGCGCCGGTGTCGAACAGACCGGTGGTCGACGCGTTGGTGACTTCGGTTCCCGCGACGCCGGTCAGCTTCCAGGACAACAGATCCGGGATCAGCAGGATGCGAGCCGCCGCCTTGAAATCCGTGCTCTGCCGCGCCGCGTAGAGCTGGTGGACCGTGTTGAACGACTGATTCTGAATACCGGTCAGCTCGTATAGGCGTTGCGCGGATACGTGCTTGAAGACCTGCTCGGGCACGCCTTCGGTGCGCCGGTCCCGGTAGTGGATCGGATCGTCGATCAGGCGGCCGTCCGCGTCGATCAGACCGTAGTCCACCGCCCACGAATCGATCCCGATGCCATCGACCGGCCCAGCCTGCCGCAGTCCCGCACGCATCCCGCGTTCGAGCGCTGCGATATCCCACCGCAGCGCCTCGCGTACGACTCGCGGCTCGTTGGGAAAGCGGTGCACCTCGGCCACGTCGAGCCGATCCGGCCCGACGACGCCCCGGATCACCCGGCCGCTCGATGCGCCCAGGTCGACCGCGGCGAAGGCCTTCCCCTCGGCTGCGCCGCCGGTCATCGAGCCCTGGCTCATCGCAGGAAGGCGGCGGCGACGCCGGCGTCGACCGGGACGTGCAGTCCGGTGGTGTGGCTCAGGTCGCCGCCGGTCAGCGCGAAGACGGCGTTGGCGACGTGTTCGGGCAGCACCTCCCGTTTGAGCAGGGTGCGCTGGGCGTAGAACTCGCCGAGCTTCTCCTCCGGCACGCCGTACACCGCGGCGCGCTTGGCGCCCCAGCCACCCGCGAAGATCCCCGAGCCGCGCACCACACCGTCCGGGTTGACGCCGTTGACGCGGATGCCGTGCTCGCCGAGCTCCGCCGCCAGCAGCCTGACCTGGTGCGCCTGGTCGGCCTTGGTGGCCGAGTAGGCGATGTTGTTCGGCCCGGCGAACACGGCGTTCTTCGAGGTGATGTACACGATGTCGCCGCCGAGCCCCTGATCGATCAGGACGCGGGCGGCCTCGCGGGAGACCAGGAACGAGCCGCGCGCCATGATCTCGTGTTGCAGGTCCCAGTCGCGGGCGGTGGTTTCCAGCAGCGGCTTGCTGATGGAGATCCCGGCGTTGTTGACGACCAGGTCCACGCCCCCGAAGGCGAGCGCCGCGGCCCGGAACGCGGCGACGATCTGCTGCTCGTCCGTCACGTCCGTGGTCGCGGCGATCGCCTTGTCGCTCCCGCCCAACTGCGCGGCCACGTCGGCGGCGCCCTGCGCGTCGAGGTCCGCGACGACGACGCACGCGCCCTCGGCGACCAGCCGGTGCGCGATCGCCTTACCGATCCCGCTGCCCGCGCCGGTGACCAGGGCGACGCGGCCGGCCAGCGGCTTGGGCCCGGGCATGCGCTGAAGCTTGGCCTCCTCCAGTGCCCAGTACTCGATCCGGAACTTCTCCGACTCGGGGATCGGGGCATAGCTGGACACTGACTCGGCGCCGCGCATCACGTTGATCGCGTTGACGTAGAACTCGCCGGCCACGCGCGCGGTCTGCTTGTCCTTGCCGAAGGAGAACATGCCGACGCCCGGCACCAGCACGATCGCGGGGTCCGCGCCGCGCATCGGCGGCGAGTCGGCGGTAGCGTGCCGCGCGTAGTAGGCGGCGTAGTCCTCGCGGTAGGCGGCGTGCAGCTCCCGCAGCCGCACCACCGCCTCCGCAACCGGCGCGGTCGCGGGCAGGTCGAGCACGAGCGGGCGGACCTTGGTGCGCAGGAAGTGATCCGGGCACGAGGTGCCCAGCGCGGCCAGCCGCGGATGCTCGGCGCGCGCCAGGAAGTCCAGCGCCACCTCGTCGTCGGTGAAGTGACCGACCTGCCGATGGTCGCTCGACGCCAGGCCCCTGATGATCGGGGCCAGCGCGGCGGCGCGCTCGCGGCGCTCGGTCTCGGGCAGCGCTTCGAAGCCTGCGACGATCGGACCGAACGGCTCGCTCCTGCCGCGTTCCGCCAAGAAGCGCTGCGCGGTCGAGATGATGTGCAGCGAGTTGGCCTCGCACTCCTGACTCGTCGCGCCCCAGGCGGTGATGCCGTGGCCGCCGAGAACGCAGCCGATCGCCTGCGGGTTCTCCCGCTTGATCGCGGCGATGTCCAACCCGAGCTGGAAACCGGGTCGCCGCCACGGCACCCACACCACGCTCTGGCCGAAGCACTCGCCGGTCAGCTTCTCTCCGTCGGCCGCGGTCGCCAGCGCGATCCCGGAGTCAGGATGCAGATGATCCACGTGCGCGGCGTCCACGAGCGCGTGCATCGCGGTGTCGATGGAAGGCGCCGCGCCGCCCTTGCCGTGCAGGCAGTAGTCGAACGCGGCGACCATCTCGTCTTCGCGCTCCACACCGGGATACACCTCGACCAGAGCGCGCACCCGGTCCAGCCGCAGCACCGCCAGGCCCGCGGCGGTCAGCGTGCCCAGGTCTCCGCCGGAACCCTTGACCCACAGCAGTTGCGTCTCAGCGCCGGTCACCGGGTCGGTCGCGGCGCCCTTCGCCGAGGTGTTGCCGCCGGCGTAGTTCGTGTTGCGCGGATCAGAACCCAGACGGTTCGACCGACCCAGCAGCTGTTCGACAGTGTTCGTATCCGCGTCGCGCATGCTCTCGGCGCTCATTTCCGGGCTCACGCTCCCCAACCGGCCTGGGTACCGCCGACGCGCTGGGCCACGATCTGCTCGCGCCAGCCCGAGGCTCGGTAGGCCGCGACAGGCGCCGGATCAAGGCCCTGCTCCTCGCGCAGTTCGGCGAGCAACGGGCGCACATCCGTGTTGTAGGCGTCCATCAGCAGCTCGTACGCGCCGAGCACGTCCCCGGCCTGCTGCGCCGTCCGCAGTGCGTCGGTGTCGACCAGCAGCGCCTTGGCCGCGGCCTCCTGCACGTTCATCACCGAGCGGATCACCGCCGGGATCTTCTCCTCTATGTTGTGGCACTGATCGAGCATGAACGCGACACCCGCGTCCGGCGCGAGCCCGCCGCCGCGCACCACCTCGTGCAGGATCCGGAACAGCTGGAACGGGTCGGCGGCGCCCGCCATCAGGTCATCGTCCGCGTAGAAGCGGGAGTTCAGATCGAACGCGCCCAACTTCCGCTCCCGCAACAGGAACGAGACGATGAACTCGATGTTGGTGCCCGGCGCGTGGTGCCCGGTGTCCACGACCACCGATGCCTTATCGCCCAGCTTGAGCGTGTGCGCATATGCGGTACCCCAGTCCGGCACGTCGGTGTGGTAGAACGCGGGCTCGAACAGCTTGTACTCCAGCACGAGCCGCTGACCGTCGCCAAGACGCTGATACACGGCGGTCAAAGCCTCGAACAGCCGGTCCTGGCGCGCCGCGATGTCGTCCTGGCCCGGATAGTTCGTGCCGTCCGCGAACCACAGCTTGAGCGCGCTCGAGCCGGTGGCGTCCATCACGTCCACGCAGTCCAGCAGGTGTTGCAGAGCCTTGCGACGCACGGCGGCATCCGGGTGGCAGACGCTGCCGAGCTTGTAGTCCTCGTCCTGGAAGGTGTTCGAGTTGATCATCCCGATACGCAGGCCGAGCGAAGCCGCGTGCTCGGCCAGCTTGCCGTAGTCCTCGACCCGGTCCCACGGGATGTGCAGCGACACGGTCGGCGCGGCCCCGGTGTACTTGTGCACCTGCGCCGCGTCGGCCAGCTTCTCGAACGGATCGCGCGGCACCCCCGGCTGCGCAAAGACCCGGAAGCGGGTCCCCGAATTGCCGAACGCCCACGACGGCAGCTCGATTTGCAGCGCGCCCACCCGCGCCTTGACCGTCGACCGGTCACCCATCACCGTCACCCTGCCCTGTCGCCGTAAGCCGTCTTGTGCGCGCCCGGGAACCGCGCAGCCGCCGCGCTTGCATGAATCGTTTCAGTGAGGCAACCTAGATCCAGTGCCCGGGGCTGTCAAGCGGATGCGGGCCAACCGTCCGGCCGCTTCGATTTAGACCCTTTCAAACGTCCGGTTCGGCTTGAGCCCGGCCCTACCATGTGAGCGGACGCGGTTCGCTCGATGCGGGCCGCGCACAACAGCTCGCGACCTGGTAAGGAGCCGTCTTGGCGCGCATGGTGGGCATCAAGGACGTCGCGCGGCAGGCGGGTGTCTCGGTCGGCACGGTTTCCAATGTAATTAACAGGCCCGACTTGGTTTCGGAGCAGACCCGGACCCGGGTTCAGGCGGCCATCGACCTGCTCGGCTTCGTGCGCAGCGAATCGGCCAGGCAGCTGCGCGCCGGGCGCAGCCGGATCGTGGCGATGCTCGTGCTCGACATGGCCAACCCCTTCTTCGTCCAGGTGGCCCGGGGCGCCGAACGCGAGGCGCGGGCCGCGGGCCTCGGCGTGATGCTCTGCAACAGCGCCCAGGACGCTGCCGAAGAGGCCGAATACCTCTCCCTGTTCGCCGAGCAGCGGGTACGCGGCGTGCTGGTCACCCCGGCCGATCCGACCGGCGCGAACCTGGCCGCCTTGCGGCGTCGCGAGATCCCGTTCGTGCTGGTGGACCGGTCGGCGCCGGTGGGGGAGTGCTGCTCGGTCTCGGTGGACGACGTCGCCGGCGGATACCTCGCGGCCGATCACCTGCTCGACAAGGGCCATGTCGGCCTCACCTACGTCAGCGGGCCGATGCACCTGGCGCAATGCCGCGACCGGCGCACCGGGGCACTGGTCGCGCTGAAGGACCGGTCGCTGCCCGAGGACGCGCTCACCCACATCGAAGTCCCGCGGCTCGACGTCGACGCCGGTCGCGACGCCGGAGCGCGGCTGCTCGCGCTGTCGCGCCGGCCGACCGCGGTGTTCTGCGCGAACGACCTGCTCGCCTTAGGCGTGCTCCAAGCCCTCTACGCGGCGGACGTCGCAGTGCCCGACGATGTCGCGCTGGTCGGGTACGACGACATCGAATTCGCCGCCGCCGCTGCGGTACCGCTGACCTCTGTGCGTCAGCCGGCCGTGCAAATGGGCCGTACTGCCGCGTCGCTGCTGCTGGAAGAAACCGGCGACGACGCGGACACGCACACCCATCAGCGCGTCGTCCTTCAGCCGGAACTCATCGCGCGCGAGTCGACCGGACACGCCTCGCGTCGGTGAACTGCGCGCGCACTGAGCCGTCTATCGCCGCACTGCCTGCGCTACCTGCGCTGACGTGCTCGTGATCGCGTCGCGACCAACTGCGCCGCGCTCATTCGTTGACGGGCCAGCAAACCCGGTCTTAGGTTGCTCGCGCCTCAAATGAAACGTTTAAAGGTCGATAGTCGGCAGCACGCCGGGCACAGTGCGCCCAGGTGGAGATAAGAGTGAACGATTCAACCGAGCGGGGCGGCAGCGTGGTCGGCCCCGATGCGGTGGACCCGAACCTCAAGGGCATCGTCTCGCCGACCGTCGGCATCCTGGCCGGGCGCGGCACCGCGCCCGGCCAGCGGCTTTGTGGGCGTTGCGCCCTGGCGCGATCAGCCGGTGAGCGTGCAGCTGATGGACGGCACCGCGTTGGTCCCGTTCCAGCTGGCGAGGAAGCCGAACGACGTGGACGCGCCGGCCGCGAGGCTGCCGTTATACGCGGCGTTGTGCGCGGTGACCGTGGCGCCGCTCTGGCTGAGCGTGGTGTTCCACGATTGGGTGACCTGTTGGCCGTTGGCGAAGGTGAAGCTGACCGTCCAGGCCGAGGAAGCGGCGGCCGAGCTGTTGGTCACCGTGACGGTGCCTTGGAATCCGCCGCCCCACTGGGAGGTCACCTGGTACGCCGCGGTGCACCCGGAGTTCCCCGGAGACGAGGACGCGGAAGCCGACGGCGACGGCGAGCCGGACGGTGACGCGCTCGGCGAGGGCGGCGGCGGGATGATGCCGCTTAGAACCTGGGCGAGCGGCGGGTACCAGCGGGCGGCCATCTTCGCGAAGCCGGCGTCGTTCGGATGCACGCCGTCGCCGCCGGTGTCCGTGGCGTCGTCGAAGCCGGTCCACTGGTCGACCACGATGATCGGTGACTGCGCGGTGGTCAGTCCGGCCGCCCAGCCCGGGATCGCCTGGTCCAGCGACTGCACCTCGGCCGCGCAGGTCGGGCAGCTCGGCGGGTTCATCGGGATGATCTGCGCGACCAGGATCTTCATGTTCGGGTTGTTGGCGCGCATCTGGCCGATCAGGGTGGTGTAGGCGGCCAGTACGGAGCTGACCGGGATGCTGCCACCCCACATGTCGTTGGTGCCCAGGTGCATCAGGACGATGTCGGGGTTGGCGGCGGACAGCCAGGCGGGCAGCTGGTTGTTCTGGGCGATGCCGGTGGCGGAGTAACCGCCGTGGCCCTCGTTGTCGCCGTCGTAGGTGTAGCCGTAGTTGCAGCCTCCGTCCGGCACGCTGCCGACGAAGTCGATGTTGGTGTAGCCGTTGGTCTGCAAGTCGTGCCAGAGGATCGCGCGCCAGCAGCCTGGGCCTGCGGTGATCGAGTCACCGAGCGGCATGATCTTCACCGGCGCCGTCGTCGCGGCCGTTCCGGCGGGCGTTGCCGAGCGCGCCGGTCGAGCGAGCGCGAAGGCGGCCGTCACGAGCAGCGCGGCGAGCGCGATGAGCACGGTGACGGCGGATAGCGGGGTTCTGCGATACATGGTGGGCACGGCCGGCTCCTCGCGCGCGGTCCTGGGACGGACGGGGCTGTGTGAACGGTCCTGGGTTGGACAGAGCCGTGTTTGTACGGCTGGGGTGACGGTGGGCCGCTGAACCGGTTCAGTCAACTGGAGCCGGGACCCATCGACGAGCCCTGCGATGCGACGCGCCGCGTGCGTCGGGCGATTGCCGTGGTCCCGGCGTGGCGGCGCGCAATCGCGCGGCGGGAGCGCGGCGGAGATCCTTCGAAACTTTCTGCCGCTCGGCGCGGGCGCATCCTCCGCATCAGTTCGAATCCGGGAAAAGGTATTCCCGCGCGGCAGTCCGCTTGACTTAACCGATTAAGTCGTTCACGGTGCAGACACGCCGAACCACCCCACAGCCCGAGGAGTCCTCATGAGCCTTAGACGCGGTTTGCTCGCGATAGGCGCGGCCGGCAGCGTGATCGCGGGCACCGTGACCGCCATGACGCTGCCGGCCGCCGCCGTGGAGGCCGGATGTAAGGTCACGTATACGGTACAGAGTCAATGGCCGGGCGGGTTCCAAGGCAACGTCGCGATCACCAATCTCGGCGACCCGCTCAGCAGCTGGACCCTGACCTGGTCGTTCTCGGCCGGTCAGACGGTCACCCAGTCCTGGGGCGCCACGGTCACCCAATCCGGCAGCGCGGCCACCGCGGTCAACGCCAGCTATACCGCGAGCCTGCCTACCAACGGCAGCCAGTCCTTCGGCTTCACCGGCACCTGGAACAACAGCAGCAACCCGGTGCCCGTGAGCTTCAGCCTGGACGGCACCGTGTGCAACGGTGTCGTCTCATCCGTCTCTCCGACGCCGCAGCCGCCCGCCCCCGCACTGGCCAACGTGCACACGGTCGGCCAGACCGAGACCGCCGGCAACTACGTGTCCTACACCTGGCCGGGCATCTACTTCGAGGGCCGCTTCCACGGCACCGGCGTCGGCATCGTGCTCAACGACACCGCCAACGACTACGACGTCGCGATTGACGGAACCACCGTGGCCGAGATCACCACCCCCGGCCAGACCACCTACTGGGTCAACAACCTGGCTAACGCGGATCACACGGTGCGCCTGGTCAAGCGCAGCGAGAGCCCTTGGCAGGCCGGGCAGTTCGGCGGCTTCGTGCCCGCCCCCGGCGGCTCGATCCTGAGCAAGCCGGCCGCGCGCACCCGGCAGATCGAATACATCGGCGACTCCTACACCGCCGGCTACGGCAACATGGCCACCCAGCACGACTGCTCCAGCATCGGCGGGATCACCCCCAACTCGAACGCCGACGACAGCTTCGGCGCCCTGACCGCCCACAGCCTGAACGCCGACTATCAGATCAATGCGATGTCCGGCATGGGCGTCGTGCGCAACTACAACGGCAGCAGCCCCGGCACCAGCTTCCTGACGTACTACGGCAGGACCCTGCAAGCGGTCAACAACGACGTCTGGTACAACCCCGGCACCTGGCACCCGCAGCTGGTCGTGGTCGGCCTGGGCATCAACGACTTCTCCACCGCGCTCAACTCCGGCGAGCAGTGGACCACCACCGACCAGCTGGTCGCCGCGTATAAGACCGCGTACCAGGGCTTTATCAACACGCTGCGCACGCAGTACGGCCCGAACACGATCATCGTGGTCAGCGCCACCGCGCTGTCCAACACGACACTGTTCGGGCAGACGGCGCAGCAGGTCGTGACCGACCGCAACGCCATGGGCGACAAGAAGGTCTACTACTGGTACTACGACAGCCCGAGCCTGGACCACCTCGGCTGCGACTGGCACCCCTCGCTGCACGACGACCAGATCATCTCCGGGCTGCTCAACACCTTCATCGCCACGCTGCCGCTGACCTGGTAGCGGGCATCAGCCCGGCCTGATCGCCGCCGCGGTCCGGTCCGATCAGATCGTCTGATCGGACCGGACCTGACCTGAACGGCCCGGATCAGGAGCGCCAGGTGTCGTTGAAGGTGATCGATCCGGAAGCGCCGGTGGTGTAGAAGCGGTTGCTCCCGCTCTCCCAGACGACGTTTCCACTCGAGTCGATCTTGATGTACTTGTACTCGAAGTAGGTGCTGGCCGGCACGCTGAGCGCGGCGGTCCACTGCGGATAGTTCTGCGAAGACAGCGCGACGGCGCGGGCGGTGTTCCAGCTGCCGAGCGCCGGGATCGAGCCGACGATGTAAACGTTCTGGCCCCAGCTCGTCGTCGCGTTCGCGTTGATGTTCACGGTGAATGTGGACGCCGACGAACCCGACACCCGGCTGTCGCGGTCGATGGCGACGGCGTCGTTCGCCGGGACCGTGACGGTCGCGCGGTTGCCCGAGACGGTCACGGTCGGGCCGGTGCAGGCTGCGCCGCTGACCGAGCCGTGGATGATGTCGCAGTACGTTCCGTCCGGCAGACCGGTGGTGAAGGTGCGGGTCTGCGCGGACGACTCGTTGTTCAGCGAGATCCACGCGTCCGGTCCGCGGGAGAACGCGATCAGGTTCGTGCCGTCGGTGTACCAGTTGGCCACCGGGTCGTTGCCGGCCAGCGCGAGGTTGTGCCAGCCGACCATGTTCGCCACCCCGGTGATCCGGTCGGTGCAGTACCAGCCGCTGCCGCAGTTGGTGTTCGTCACGAACCCGTTGGCGTCCGAGGGCGGCGAGTCGTTGCTGTTGTTCCAGGTGAAGCTCGCGTAGACCTGCGGCGTGCCGAAGCCCCAGGCCAGCAGGAACTCGGTGGCCAGCGGGTAGGTCGCGCCGTTCTGGTAGCTCAGGTTCGAGCCGTCGCGCTCGGTGTCGTGGTTGTTGACGAAGGTGGAGGAGTACGCGCTCGGGATCAGGCTCCACGTCGAGAAGCCGCCGAAATTGGCGAGCTCGCCGCCGCTGCTGAACTGGGTCTTGATGGCGTCGGCGTAGTCGAAGCCGATCAGGCTGCCGGTGTTCTCGAAGGCGGCCGGCTGCAACTGCGTGTTGCTGCTGCCGAGCGCGACCTCCTGGACGATGTAGACCGGCTGCCCGGTCGTCGTGTCCTTGTTCAGCATGCCCTCGAGCGCGGACAGGTCGGCGTGCGCGATGTGCTTCGCGGCGTCGAGCCGGAACCCGTCCACGCCGTAGCCGATCAGCTTGTTGAGGTACGCGGCCGCGGTGGTGCGCACGTAGGTGGACTCAGTGCGCAGATCCGGCAGCGCGTCGAGTTCGCATTCGGTGACCTGCTGGTAGTTGTTCCAGTCGGTGATCTGGTCCGAGGAGACCGGGCAGTCGTTCGGGTAGTTGTGGAAATCCGGGGAGGAAAACGCCGGATACGCCGAGCCCGGGGTGTAGCTCGAGCCGCCGTAACTGGTGTCGTTTCCGTCCTGCCTGGCCATGTGGTTGAGCACGGCGTCGACGTACACCTTCACGCCGGCCTTGTGGCACGCGGTCACCATGGCCCGGAACTGCGCGTCGTTGCCCATGCGGCTGGTCAGGTTGTAGTCGACCGGCTGGTAGATCTCCCACCACGGATGTCCGTCCGCGGCGTCGGTCATCGAGTCCTCGGGCGGGGCGACCTGCACGGCCGCGTATCCGTCCGGGCCGAGCACATTCGTGCACTCCGCGGCGACCGAGGTCCAGTTCCACATGAACAGGTTCGCGGTCACGTCCTTGGCCGGGCTGCTCGCCTGCGCCGGCGCGGCGGCACCGACCAGGCTCACGGGAACGGCCGTCGCGGCGACCAGAGCGGCGGCGACGGCGAGCGATTTTCCGGGGTGACGACGCATCACCTAAGTGAGCATACGAACGGAACCGGTGGTGAACTAGCACGAAGGTGGTGTTTTTACGCTGACGAGTCGTCGCTAGTGCTCGAAGCGCTGATCAAGCCGCTGAGCCGGGCGGCGCCGACGACTCACGCACCGTCAGCGACGGGCTGATGATCACGCGGTGGGTCGGCAGCTCGGGGTCGGCGAGGCGGTCGGTGATCAGCCGGACGGCGGCCCGGCCGATGGCGCGGCGCGGCGGGCGCACGGCGGTGAGCGGAGGGCTGCACAGCACCGCGATCTCGTCGTCGTAGGCGACCACAGACAGGTCGCCGGGCACCGAGAGGTGACGCTCCTCGCACCGCTGGACCAGCGCGATCGCCTCGGCGTCCGCGTGTACGACGAGCGCGGTGGTGCGCGTTTCCAGGCAGCGGTCCAGAACCTCGTCCAGCGCGGCCTCCCACACGGCCGGGCGCGAAGGCACCTGGGCATCAACGGTAGCCGCGGGATCCTGCCCGCATTCGGTGACCGCCTCCAGCCAGCCGCGGTGCAGGTGCGGGCTGGTCGGGCTGTGCTCGCCGAGCACGACGCCGACCTTGCGGTGGCCGAGGGAGAGCAGATGGCGCACGGCTATCGCGGCGCCCAGGGCGTGATCGGTCACGACCGACTCGACCACGGCGTGGTGCGGTCCAAGGGTGGCCGTGCGCTCGATCAGCACGACCGGCATGCCGGCCGCGGCCAGCCACTCGAGCGTGTGCTCGGCGGTCGGCGCGTCCATCCGCGGGGCGACGATCAGCCCGTCGACGCTGAGCTGTTCGACCAGCCGGATCAGCTGCGGTCTGTCGTCCTCGGTCTCGTACGAGGAGCCGCGCAGCACGATGCGCGCGCCGACCTCCCGGGCCGCTTCCTCGGCGCCGCGCGCGACGTCCGGCCAGTAGTAGTCGAGCGAGGGCACCAGCATGCCCAGCGTCCGGGCCCCGGCTGACGGCGCGTTACTCGCCGAGTCCTCGGCCGCGACGTCCTCGTCGAATTCCGGGAGCGCCACGCCTCCGTGCACCCGGCGTACCAGTCCCTCGGCGGCGAGCTGGGCGATGTCCCGGCGGATGGTCACCGCGGCCGCGCCGAGCCTGCCGCTCAGATCGGAGACCCGCAGCACACCGTCGTGCCGCAGCGCTTCGAGCAACTGCGCGCGGCGCGCGACCTGTAGCGGTCCGCGAGTATCAGGTGCGCTCACCGCAGTTCCTCCACAGTCAGTTCGAGGGCGCCGACCGGTCCCAGCGCCGTGACGTCGATTTCCAGTCGGGTCAGCCGATCCCCCCACACCGCTGTGAGCATGGGGTCGTCGAGGACGCGCACCGTGCTGGTGCAGGGCGCGTCCGCCGGGTTCCAGGTCAGGCATACCGTACCGACGCCATCGAGCGCGGTGATTTCGGCGCGTCCGACTCCGAGGCGCACCTCGCCCGCGGCGATCAGATTGATCCGGCTTCGGTCGGCGGGATCGTCCGGCGCCGAAGAAGGATTCTGAGCCGGAGCCGGAGCCGGAGCCGCGCTGAGTTCCCATGCGTCGCGCACGGTGATCCGGCCGCCGGCCCGGTCCAGCCGCGCGGTACGCCACCAGTGGTGCACATCGTCGTGCGGGTAAGCCGCCGCGAGGTCGAGGACCAACTCGGAGCCCTCGTCATCAACGAGCGCTGACACGTCGCGGGCCGCATATGTGCTACCGGGCGCCTGCGCGCTGCCGCGGATCTCCGGGACGTTGTGCCAGCCGCTTTGCATCGTCCAGATGCCGTACCGATCCGGTCCGAACGTCTGCGCGGTGTACGTCGGACGACCGGGATCTACGAGTACCGGCACGCCGTCGAGGGCGATGATCACGCCGCCCACGTCGTTGTGGTTGTGATGCTCACCGTTGTGGCCGCCCTTCGCCGCGAGCGTAAGGCCGGACGCCGAGCCGGCGACGCGGCGGGCCAGCAACACCTGGGTCGATGCGAGCCAGACGTCGCGGGGCAGCGGTGAGGCGTCCGGCTTCGCGTCCCGCCACTGCGGGTCCGTGAGCGCGCGCAGCAGTCGGCCAAGACCCTGATTCTCATGGGCGACCGGCGTTCCAGGCTGTCGATGCGCGGCCGCGTGCGCCTGCGCGTCGCGGTCGCCTATCCGGCGTGCCGCGCGGTACAGCGCGTGCCACGGCTGATCGCTCGACGGCCGGGCCGGACCATCCGCGTGGTTGACGTACCACGCGCCGCCCAGATGCATCCGATGGGGAAAGGCCACCGTCTCGCGCAGTGCGTCCACGGTGGTCGTGCTCAACTCACTCCGTGTCGCGTAGTCGAGCACTTCGATGGCTTCCAGCAGCCGGCACGCCCCGTTCCACCAGTACGCGTATCCCTCGTCGATCGCCCCGTCGCCCGGAAGGGACGCGCGATAGCGGTCGAGTCCTTCGATAACCAGTTCCACGAGTTCGGCGCGGCGGGCCCGGTCCTCGACGAGACGCAGAGCCGCAATCAGTACATTGCCGTGAATCCACGGGTTCCAGTTGTGCACGTCGCCGTCGAGGCCGAGCCAGTGCCAGTCGCGCCGCACGGTGAACGGTGTCAGCACTCGGCGGTCGACCTCGTAGCGGATGCGGGCCCGCAGCCCGGGAACCCGCTCGTCGAGTCGGTCGCCGAGCAGGTGATCGATCCAGGCCAGTTGCGCGGCCACCTCTCCCGCGCCGAGGTCAAGGAACGGATCGGTCACGGTCGGCACCACCGCGCCGTGCCGCAGAAGGGTGTCGTCGTGGGCGGGCCAGCACCAGCTGCTCTGCTCGCACAGCAGCGTCACGCCGTCGGCCACCTCATCGAGCCACCGGTCTTTGAGCGTCGCGGTTTCGAGCGTGACCGCGGCGAGCACGGCGGCGCGGCTGAGGCGGTGCTCCCGAGCCCAGATGACCTGCTCATACCCGTCGCGGTCGCCGTCGCGGAAGTACCGCGCGTAGGCGGTGGCGAGGGGCGTCGGCCACGGCGAGCCGAGATCCGCCTCGGCGCGTTCTCGCAGCCCCCTGATGGTTGCCGCGTCCAGCTGCCGGGAGGCCCAGCTGCGCCGATCGGCGGCTGGCGGAACCGGCAGGCAGTCCTGTGGGGGAGCGAGCACTTCGGCTATCCGCGTCCGCGACATCTCTCCCTCTCGCGCATCCGGGGCGGCTGATCGAAGCCGGCTGATCGAATCTGATCGTATCAGATCACAACGGCGCGAGAAGATTACTTTTGATCGGATGAGTCGCCTGTTGGTATTGACATGCTCACTTCCGATCGATTTCATGTCCCTGCAACGGACCCGTTCACCTTTCGAGCCCCGGCGGAGGAGGGACATGCCAAGCGATTCAGCACGGGCCGCCCGCCCCGCACCGGAGCCGGACTGGAACCGGCAGGACTGGACTCGATTCGCCGACCTGCTGCTCACCTCCGCACGGCGATTCGCCTCACCTGGGCACGCCCGCATCACGCCGCCGGGCCCCGAGGGCGGTTTCGGCCGCGCGGTCGACGGGCTTGAAGGTTTCGCGCGCACGTTCCTGCTCGCCGGCTTCCGTATCGCCGGGGAGCGCGGCGCCGGGCTCGATGAGCTGGCCGAATGGTACGCGACCGGCATCGCCACCGGCACCGACCCCGCCTCGCCCGAGCGCTGGGTGCGGCTCGACGAGCACGCGCAGGCCAAGGTCGAGGCCGCCTCGATCGCGCTGATGCTCGACCTGACCCGGCCGTGGATCTGGGACCGGCTCGACCACGGCGTGCAGGAACGTGTCGTCGAGTACCTGTCCCCGGCCGTCGGCGACCCGACCTATCCGCGGATCAATTGGGTCTGGTTCCGCCTCGTCGTGCAGACCTTCCTGCGTTCGGTAGGCGGCCCCTGGTCGGCCGATGACGTCGCCGAGGATCTGGCCACACACGACACGTTCCGCCGCGCCGACGGCTGGTTGGCGGATGGCCCGGAACGGGCGTACGACCACTACGCGGGCTGGGCGCTGCACCTGTATCCGACGCTCTGGGCGCGGATGGCGGGCGCGGCGGACCTGGCGGCCGGACGGCGCGAGCGCGACGTCGCCGCACTCGACCGGTTCCTCCAGGACGCGGTGGCCCTCATCGGCGCGGACGGCTCGCCGCTGATTCAGGGCCGCAGCCTGACCTACCGCTTCGCGGCGGCGGCGCCGTTCTGGGTCGGCGCGCTCGCCGAGGTGCCCTCGCTGACGGCCGGTCAACTGCGGCACGCCGCCGGTCGCATCGTCGCGCACTTCGCGCAGCGCGGAGCGCCTGATGAGCGCGGAGTGCTCACGCTCGGCTGGCACGGCGCGTGGCCGCGGCTGGCCCAGGCCTACTCCGGGCCGGGCTCGCCGTACTGGGCCGGCAAGGGACTGCTGGGCATCGCCTTGCCCGCGGACCACCGGGTGTGGACCTCACCCGCGGAGCCGCTGCCGGTGCAGACCGCTGACATCATGCGCGCGGTACGCGCGCCGGGATGGCTTATCTCCGGCACGCGGACCGACGGCATCGTGCGCGTTGTCAATCACGGCACCGATCACGCCACCGAAGGTTCCACTGTCTCCGACTCCCCGCTGTACGCGCGCCTCGGCTATTCCACCGCGACGGCGCCGGTGCTCAACGAGGACGGATGGACCGGACCGGCCGACCAGTGCGTCGCGGTACTCGACGACCAGGGCCGCGCCACCCATCGCAGCGGAATGCGAACACTGATCGTGCGAGTGGACCGCGGCGAAGCTGGACCCGTAGGCATCGCCGGTTCGACGACGCTCGCGCACTGGGTCACCCCGGATCCGGCCGATC
Source organism: Actinocrinis sp. (assembly GCA_035763685.1). Classification (GTDB taxonomy): domain Bacteria; phylum Actinomycetota; class Actinomycetes; order Streptomycetales; family Catenulisporaceae; genus Actinocrinis. Next base: position 109,090 of record DASUAR010000036.1, read on the forward strand.
AGCGCGACCACGGCAGCGGCAGGCACGGACCGTCCCGGCCGGCCGGGCGGCTTACCGTGTACTCGCTGGTGCGCGGCTCCTGGGAACTGCGCCTGTGCCGGATCGACGACGTGCCCGAGGTGCTCGATCTGCGCACCTTGCGGCTCAGGATCGCCGGGTGGCCGGTCGCCGGCGACGGTACGGCCGAACTCCGGTCGGCCTGCGCGATCGCGACCGGCGCCGACCTGATCTCCCGCCTGCGCCACGTCCCGATCGACGACGCGGGCGGCGACCCAGACGCGGCGCGGCTCGCGAGCGCCGCGGGCGTCGCCGTCCATCACGATGCCGGCCCGCTCGGCAGCCCGACGCGTGTCCCGTGGCTCGACCACGCGGTTCGCCCGGGCGCCTGGATCGCCTCGCTCGTAGAACTCTCTGGTGGCGGCAGCCACCAGGACCAGGGTGCCTGCCGGGTTTCGCTCAACCGGGCTGATCAGGGCACCCGAAATCAGGACTCTGCCGACCGCGCCCGCGGCGTCGGAGTCCAGTGGCCAGACGGCCTCAGCACATTCACGCACCTATCCACGCGCACACGCCGAGGAAGCCGCAGCGGCGACCCGGCGGCGATCCGGGCCCGGCGACGGGCCCTTGTCTCAAAGGAGAGAGGATGAAGCGCCTCATATCCACCGTGCTCGGTGTCACGGCGGCGACCTCGCTGCTCGTCGGCGGATGCAGCAGCGGTTCCCCGGCGGCCTCGGCCAGCGCGGGCGTACCCAGCGGCCCGGTGACGTTGACACTGGCCGGCTGGAGTCTGTCGACCACTCCGGAGTTCAAGACTCTGGCCGACGGCTTCCACGCGGCTCATCCCAACGTGACCGTGCAGCTGAAGGAATACGACGCCACCAACTACGACACGCAGATGATCGCGGACCTGGCCGCCCACTCGGCGCCGGACATCTACGTGCTCAAGAACCTGAAGAACTTCTACACCTACCAAAGCGGCGGCCAGCTCGTGGACGTCTCCGACGTGGCGAAGAGCCTGGGCAGCCAGGTCGGCGGCCTGTCGGACTATCAGGTCGACGGCAAGACCTACGCGATCCCGTACCGGCAGGACTCGTGGGTGCTGTTCTACAACAAGGCGCTGTTCGACAAGGCCGGGATCGCCTACCCCGACGGATCGTGGACCTGGGACAAGTACGTCAGCACCTCCGAGCAGCTGACCACCTCGCTCAAGGCCAAGGGCTCGAAGGCGGTCGGCGACTACCAGCACCTCTGGCAGTCGACCGTGCAGGGCTTCGCCCTCGCACAGACCCCGGGCGCGAAGCTGGCCAGCGGCGACTTCAGCTACCTCAAGCCGTATTACGACCGCGCGCTCGCCTTGCAGAGCGCCGGGGCGCAGCCCACCTTCGGCACGGTCAGCACCAACAAGCTGACTTACCAGGCGCAGTTCGGCAAGCAGCAGGCCGCGATGATGCCGATGGGCACCTGGTACATCGCGACCCTGCTCAAGCAGCAGGGCAACGGTGACGCGGACACCTTCCCGTGGGGTATCGCGCCCGCGCCGCAGTTCGACGCGAGCACCACCGGGACCTCGGCCACGCCGGTCACCTTCGGCGACCCGACCGGCCTGGGCATCAACCCGGCCATCAGCTCCGACAAGGTCTCCGCGGCCAAGGCGTTCCTCGAGTACGCAGCCGGCGTCCAGGGGGCCAAGTCGCTGGCCGCGATCGGCATCACCCCGGCTGACACCGCCGCGGTGGCCGCCGACTTCTTCTCGCTCAAGGGCATGCCGAGCGACTCGCTGTCCAAGTTCGCCTTCTCCACGCACGACACCAAGCCGGAGAACCCGGTGTCCAAGTACACCGCGCAGTTGCAGGACATGCTCAACAACCTGCATACGGCGGTGATGTCAGGCAGCAAGGGCATTGCCGGCGCGATCAGCGACGCGCAGTCGCAAGCCAAGAGCCAGATCCTCAACCAGTAGGGCTCTGGCACTGAGAAGCGCGGCACTGAAGCAGTGATCGCGTGACCGGGTGCGGCGTGCGGTGCGCGCCGCACCCGCGCACCGCGCCCCACACCCGGTCACGCGACGCCGACTGAACCGAGAGAGCCCCCATGGCAACGACGATCCAAGCCCCCACCAGGCCGGGGCGGCCCGCGCGGCGCCGACCCAGCCGGCTGGTGTGGCGCAACACCGCGGTGGGATGGTCATTCCTGCTGCCCAACTTCATCGGCTTCGCGGTCCTCACCCTGGCGCCGGTGTTCGTGCTGTTCTACCTCGCCTTCACCTCCTGGAACGTGTTCGGCGCGGCCAAGTGGACCGGCATCGCGAACTTCAAGCGGCTGATCCACGACCAGAGCTTCTGGACCGCGCTGCAGAACACGCTCTACTACACGGCCCTGCACATCCCGCTCACGCTCGGCGCGGCACTCGGCCTGGCGCTGCTGCTCAACCGGAAGCTGCGCGGCGTGGCCTTCTTCCGCACCGTCGCGTTCTTCCCCTACATCACCTCGATCGTCGCCGCGGCTCAGGTCTGGAACATGCTGTTCAGTCCGCAGTACGGGCCGATCGACGCGATGCTGCGGCTCGTCGGGGTGTCCCACCCGCCGGGCTGGACGGTGTCCACCACCTGGTCGATGCCGGCTGTGATCCTGGTCGGCACGTGGCGGGAGATGGGCTACTACATGCTGATCTTCCTCGCCGGGCTCCAGACCATCCCGGCGCAGCTGTACGAGGCCGCCCGCGTGGACGGCGCGAACGCGTGGCAGCGCTTCCGCGCGGTGACCATCCCGTCGCTGCGGCCGACGACCTTCTTCGTCACCGTGATGCTCACCATCGGCAGCTTCAAAGTATTCGACCTGATCTTGCTGCTGACCAACGGCGGGCCCGGCCAGTCGACCCTGGTGCTGTCGCAGTACATCTACCAGACCGGCTTTCAGGAGAATCAGTTCGGCTACGCCTCGGCCATCTCGGTGGTGCTGTTCGTGCTCTGCTTCCTGGTCACCATCGTCCAGTTCACGGTGAACAAGCGCAGGAGCGTGTGATGGACGGCCGTGTGATGGACACCGTGCTGGAGCCCGCGCCGGCGCACGCCCTGCTCACGACGAGCCCGCGCCGGCGAACCGGGAAGCGCGCGAGCCCCGCCGCCAGGGCGCTGATCTACGTGCTGCTGGCCGCCGCGGCGGCCGCGGTGCTGCTGCCGTTCTACTGGATGGTCGTCTCGTCCCTCAAGACGGACAACGACGTGTTCACCGTGCCGATCAAGTGGCTGCCGCACAGCGTGATCTGGCACAACTACCTGGACATCTGGCGCAAGTCGCAGATGACGACCTGGCTGAAGAACACGCTGATCCTCTCCTTCGTGGTGACGGTGCTTCAGCTGTTCACCGGCAGCTTCGCCGCCTACGGATTCGCGAAGGTGCGGTTCCCCGGCCGCGACGCGCTGTTCATCGCGTACGTCGGGACCATCGCAGTGCCCTGGCAGTCCTACATGATCCCGCAGTTCATCCTGATGTCGCACCTGCACCTGTCCAACACGCTGTGGTCGATCATCGCGCTACAGGCCTTCGGGGCGCTCGGCGTCTTCCTGATGAAGCAGTACTACGAGTCGATCCCCGAGGAGCTGAGCGAGGCGGCCCGCATCGACGGGATGAGCGAATACGGCATCTACCGCCGCATCATGCTGCCGCTCTCGGCCCCGGCGCTGGCCAGCCTGGCGCTGCTCACCTTCGTCAACACCTGGAACGACTATCTCGGACCCCTGATCTACCTGCGCAGCCCGAACCTGCGCACCATCCAGCTGGGCCTGAGCACCTTCATCTCCCAGTACAACGCCGAGTACGCGCTGATCATGACCGGCTCGGTGCTCTCCGTGCTGCCGATCGCGGTGATCTTCCTGCTCGGACAGCGCTACTTCGTCGAAGGCATCGCGACCACCGGCCTGAAGGGATGACCATGCGGATCAAGCACGAAACCCTCGGCGCCGTCTTCGACATGGTCTACGTCGCGCTCATGACCAATCTGCTCCTGGTCGTCAGCTGCCTGCCGCTCGTGGTGGGGCTGCTCGTGACCGACCCCGCGCACTCCTGGCCGCTGCTGGCGCTGGTCGCGCCGCTGTGCGCGCCGGGACTGTGCGCGGCGTTCGCGGTGCTGTCCGCCTTCAGCGCGCAGCGCGACAACACGGCGCTGCGCACGTTCGCGACCTCGTGGCGTGCCTCACTGCGCCGAGCCACCGCGCTGGGCGCTCTCGCCGTCGCGGCGCTGGTGATCCTCGGCGTGGACGCGCGCGCCGCGTGGGGACACCCGATCGGCGCCGCCGCGATCCCGGTGCTCGTCACGGCCATGGTCCTGGTTGCCGCGACCGCGCTGCTGGCGCTCGTCGTGATCGCGGAACGGCCGAATGTCCGGCTGCGCGACGCGCTTCGCGCCTGCCTCTACCTGGCGCTGCGGCGCTGGTACCTGACCGGTTTCTCGCTGACCATCCTCGCGCTGCTGGAAACGCTCATCGCCAGCCGGCCCGCGATCGCGTTCGGCCTGGCGGCGGCGCCGCTGCTGTACGTCGTCTGGGCCAACAGCCGCTTCACCCTGCGGGAGGCACTGGGACCGATCCCCGGCGCCTCGGCCACGAGCTGAGCCGCACCGCCCGACCGAACCGCCCGCGCCGCACCCGGCGCGCAAGTGCGGGCCCGTACATCGCGCGGGCCCGCGGACGCACCAGGAGAGGACAGCAATGACGGCGATCGACGTCCGTCCCGGCCCCGACGCTGAAGCGACGGGGCCTGCGGTGGCCGCCGCGCTGCGCACGATCGACGCGAACATCGCCGAGTTCGGCGAGCGCTATCCCGGCGACACGACCGTCCACGGCACGTACCGGCTGCGGCCCGCCGCCCGCGGCCTGCCCGAGGGCTCGAACCTCGGCTGGACCACCAGCTTCTGGCCGGGCACGCTCTGGCTCGCCTTCGACCTGACCGAGGACGAGAAATACCTGACCGCCGCGACCGCCCACGTGCGCAGCTTCGCCGAACGCGTCGAGCACCGCATCGATCTGGACACCCACGACCTCGGGTTCCTCTACACCCTCGGCTGCGTGACCGCGTGGCGCCGCACCGGCGACGAAACCGCGCGCCGCGCCGCGCTCGCCGCCGCCGATCACCTGCTCACCCGGGTTCTCGAACCGGCCGGAATCATCCAGGCCTGGGGCGACCTGAACGACCCGCGCCAGCGCGGCCGCACCATCATCGACAGCCTCATGAACACGCCGCTGTTGTTCTGGGCGAGCCAGACCAGCGGCGATCCGCGCTACCGCGAGGCGGCGCGGCGGCACACCGCCCAACTGCGCGACAACATCCTGCGACCGGACGGCACCACGTTCCACACCTTCTACTGGGATCTCGAGAACGGCCGGCCGCTGCGCGGAGAGACCGAGCAGGGCAGCTCCGACGACTCGTGCTGGGCGCGCGGCCAGGCCTGGGGCATCTACGGTTTCGCCCTGAACCACCGGTACACCGGTGACGACTCGTTCCTGAAGGCGGCGCAGCGCTGCGCCGACTACTTTCTGGCCCACCTGCCCGCCGACCACGTCGCGTACTGGGACCTGGAATTCACCGACGGCAGCGGACAGGAGCGCGACAGCTCCGCCGCCGCGATCGCCGCCACCGGCCTGGCCGAACTCGCCGACCAGCTGCCGGACGGCCCGCAGCGAGACGGCTACCGCGCCGCCGCGGCCGACATCCTGACTTCCCTCATCAGCGAATACGCCAACACCGACGACCCGCACTCGAACGCGCTGCTGCTGCACGGCGTGTACGACAAGCCCAAAGGCATCGGCGTCGACGAAGGCACGCTGTGGGGCGACTACTTCTACCTCGAAGCCCTTACCCGAGCCACCCGTCCGGACTGGTCAGACCCATGGTAACCCTGTAGACCCCTGACAACACCGTGACGCACGCAAGCCACGCACGAAAGCCTCGCACGAAAGACAGGACCGATGGACTACCGGTACCACTGTGACATCCCGGCCGAGAACGGCCTCAATGCCCTGCCGTTCAACCCGTGCCGGCTACTGGATCTCAGCTTCCTGAAACTGGACGCGGGCGAATCCTGGTCGGGAGAATCCGGGGAGCGCGAGATCCTCGCCGTCCTCCTCGGCGGAACAGCCACCTTCACGGTGGGCGATCATAAGTTCGCTGAGATCGGTGGCCGCGCCGACGTGTTCTCCGGCAAGCCGCACTCGGTCTACATCCCGGCCGGGTCCTCGGTGACCGTCGAGGCGGCTTCCGGTCCGGTGGAGATCGCGCTGCCGAGTGCACCGAGCGACCTGGCCGTCGATCCGTACGTCATCGCACCGGCACAGGTGGCGGCGGGCCGCTGGGGAGCGGCGAACTTCGGCCGCACCTATCACCAGATCCTTACCGAGATCTCGCAGCCGGACCTGCCGGCTCGCCGCCTCATCGTCGGCGAAACCTATACGCCGTCAGGGAACTGGAGCACGTACCCGCCGCACCGTCACGCGTTCGACAATCTCCCGGCCGAGGCGCAGCACGAGGAGATGTACTACTTCCGCACCAAGCCCGGCGACGGCTTCGGCATCAGCCGCGTCTACACCGACGAGGGATACGAAGAAAACTACACGGCCCGCGATCACGCCGTGCAGATGATGCCGTCGGGCTATCACACCGTGGTCAGCGCGCCCGGATACACGACCTACTATCTGTGGTTCCTGGCCGGCACCCAGCGCACGCAAGGGGCAACCGAAGACGCCGACCTCGCCTGGGTCGGCCGTACCGTCCCGACGCTGCGCGACCTCGGACTGTAGCGGCAGGCGGACGATGATCCTCGACAGCTTTCGGCTCGACGGCCGCGCCGCCCTGGTAACCGGCGGCAACCGGGGCCTCGGCCAGGCGTGCGCGGTCGCCCTCGCCGAGGCCGGAGCCGACATCGCGCTGCTGGGCCGCACCGAGCCGTCCGAAACGCTCGCGCACGTCAAAGGGCTGGGTCGCGGCGCCGTGTACGTGCCCTGTGACCTGGCCGCCGCCGACCCGGCTCAGCTCGCGGCCGCCGCCGACACGGTCACCGCGCAGTTCGGGCGGCTCGACGTCCTGGTGAACAACGCCGGCATCATCCGCCGCGCCCCAGCCGCCGAGGTCACCGCGGCGGACTGGGACGAGGTCATGACCGTCGACCTCGATGCCGTGTTCCACCTCTCGCAGGCGGCGGGCCGCGTCATGCTCGCGCAGGGAGGCGGCCGCATCGTCAACATCGCCTCGATGCTCTCCTTCCAAGGCGGCCTGCGCGTCCCGGCGTACGCCGCCGCGAAGCACGCCGTCCTGGGGCTGACCAGGGCCCTGGCCAACGAGTGGGCCGCGCACGGGGTGAACGTCAACGCCATCGCGCCCGGATACATGGCCACCGACAACACCGCGGCGCTGCGCGAGGACCCGGTACGTTCCGCGAGCATCCTCGAACGCATTCCCGCCGGGCGCTGGGGCGAGCCCGAGGACCTCATGGGCGCCGTCGTCTTCCTCGCCTCCGACGCGGCGCGGTACGTACACGGCGCCGTGCTGCCCGTCGATGGGGGCTGGCTTGCCCGATAACCCCCTCGATGACCGTGCCAGATAAGAAATCCCCCTGATCCACCGGAGTGTCCGGGAGTACAACGAAGTACCCACGCTGAAGGGATCACGCACCATGGGCAAGGAGAGATCATCGGTTAGTACAGCGGGCCGGCCCACCGGCCTGCTCACCGCATTCAGGCTGTTGGTGGCCTGTGCGCTCGCCATCGCGGCGCTGGTGAGCGTCGGCCAGCACCAGGCTCACGCCTCCACCGGCCAGCTGCGCGGGGTCAACTGGGCCGACCAGCGGGACAACTT